>CAZABG010000011.1:0-36377 GCA_964483465.1 uncultured bacterium | reverse complement strand
GCAAAATGCATTCGCCCTGCAAAAGCGACCCCAAAATCATCGTTTTTTTAGGGGACAAAGCAATTTTGCAATTCCCACTAAGCGAAAATTTAGTCGAATGAATTGAATTTAATTCCCATGATTTGGAAAATTTGCTACAACCCGTTGTGTTCGCGCTACTACGGGTAGTATACTTGCGCCTAGTATTGACCGAGTGTAAATTCAGTAAAAATTGATCTGGAGGACCGATGGAAGAGCCCATCTTGAAAGAAAATAGGGACCGTTTTGTTTTGTTTCCCATCAAGCATATGTCCCTTTGGGAAATGTATAAAAAAGCAGAAGCGAGTTTTTGGACCGCGGAAGAAATTGACCTGGGTCAAGATCTGTACGATTGGGAACATAAACTTAATTCCGACGAAAAGCATTTCGTTAAGCACGTTCTCGCCTTTTTTGCGGCAAGCGACGGCATTGTTAACGAAAACCTCGCAGTAAACTTCATCAACGCGGTTCAATATCCGGAAGCACGCTGCTTTTACGGCTTTCAGATTATGATGGAGAACATCCACTCGGAAACCTATTCCCTTCTTATCGATAGCTACATCCACGATCCACAGGAAAAGGATAGCCTCTTTCACGCGATTGACACGATTCCATGCGTTAAAAAGAAAGCGGAATGGGCTCTTAAGTATATATCTAAAGGCACTTTTAAAGAATGCCTCGTCGCATTCGCGGCAGTCGAAGGGATTTTCTTTTCTGGAAGTTTCTGCTCTATTTTCTGGCTCAAGAAACGAGGCCTTATGCCGGGACTAAGCTTTGCAAACGAGCTCATTTCAAGAGATGAAGGGCTGCACTGCGATTTCGCCTGCGAAATTTATCGCAATCTCGTTGATAAACTTCCTGAGAAAACGGTTAGGGACATCATTCTTTCAGCTGTAGCAATCGAGCAAGAATTTGTCCGCGACGCGCTTCCTGTCCGCTTAATCGGCATGAACGCAGACCTTATGTGCCAATATATTCAGTTCGTAGCCGATAGACTTCTGGGTCAGCTTGGACTTAAAAAAGAATACAACGTCACGAACCCATTCGACTTTATGGAACTTATTTCACTGCAGGGTAAAACCAATTTCTTCGAGAAACGAGTCGCTGAATACAAAAAAGCTCACGTCATGTCCGAAAAACCGGCATTTGCCCTTAATGAGGAGTTTTAATCATGCAAGTCGTCAAACGAGATGGACGCAAACAACAGGTTCAGTTCGACAAAATTACGGCCCGCATCCAAAAACTTTGCTATGGGCTAGACCCTATGCACGTGGATTCAATCCATGTCGCAAAAAAGGTAATTGAAGGACTTTTTGACGGAGTCACGACGAGCGAACTCGATATTTTAGCCGCGGAAATCGCGGCTACTTTAACGACGCGCCATCCTGATTACGCCGTACTCGCTTCTAGAATCGCAATTTCAAACCTGCAGAAGAATACGAGCAAATCCTTTAGCAAAACCGTTGAAGAGCTTTATCATTATACCGATCCTAAAACAGGAAAGGCAGCTCCGCTCGTTTCTAAAGAAGTCTATGAGCTTGCTCAAAAACATGCGGAAAGACTTGATGACGCAATCGTCTACGATCGCGATTTTGCCTACGACTATTTCGGATTTAAAACGCTCGAGCGCTCTTACCTTCTCAAAATGAAGGGTAAGACAAAAGAGCGTCCGCAGCACATGCTGATGCGCGTAAGCCTTGGCATCCATAAAGGCGATATCGACCGAGTGATTGAAACCTACAACTTGATGAGCGAAAAGTGGTTCACCCACGCGACGCCTACCTTGTTCAATTCGGGAACGCCAAATCCTCAGATGTCTTCCTGCTTCCTCCTCCAAATCCAGGATGACTCGATCGACGGCATTTTCGATACGTTGAAACAATGCGCGAAAATCTCGCAATCGGCAGGCGGTATTGGCTTATCGATTCACAACGTACGCGCAACCGGCTCCTATATTAGAGGAACCGGCGGTACATCAAACGGCATTCTTCCTATGCTGCGCGTCTTTAACGACACCGCTCGTTATATCGACCAAGGCGGCGGAAAAAGAAAAGGCTCATTTGCGATCTATCTTGAGCCGTGGCATGCCGATATCACATCATTCCTCGACCTTCGCAAAAACCATGGTAAAGAAGAAATGAGAGCGCGCGACTTATTTACCGCTCTTTGGATTCCGGACCTTTTCATGAAGCGTGTTGAAGAAAACGGCGAATGGTCTCTCTTCTGTCCAAGCGAGGCGCCAGGCCTTGCCGATGTTTGGGGTAAAGAGTTTGAAGATCTCTACCACCGCTACGAAAAAGAAGGAAAAGCGCGCAAAACCATGAAGGCGCAAGATTTGTGGAACCGTATTCTCGAGTCGCAAATCGAAACGGGCAACCCGTACCTTCTTTATAAAGATGCCTGCAACGGCAAATCGAATCAGCAAAACTTAGGAACGATTAAATCAAGCAACCTCTGCGCCGAAATCATCGAGTATACCTCGAAAGACGAAATCGCGGTGTGCAACTTGGCATCGATCGCACTTCCTCGCTACATTCAAAACGGCGTTTTCGACTTTAAAAGACTTTATGAGGTCACAAGAGTCATTACCCGCAACTTAAACCGAGTGATTGACGCAAATTACTATCCTGTAAAAGAAGCGGAAGTATCTAACAAAAAGCACCGTCCCGTCGGTATCGGCGTACAAGGCCTTGCGGATGCCTTCCTTATGCTCAAAATGCCGTTCGATAGTGAAGAGGCAAGAAAGCTGAATAAAGATATCTTTGAGACCATTTATTTCGGCGCTTTGACCGCTTCTTGCGAACTTGCCGAAGAAGAAGGCGCGTATGAAACATTCAAAGGATCGCCCGCTTCTAAAGGGCAGCTGCAATTCGATCTTTGGAATGTAAAGCCGTCTAATAGATGGGATTTTGACAGCTTAAAAAAGCGCATCATCCAAAAGGGATTAAGGAATTCGCTCCTTATCGCTTTAATGCCTACGGCGTCAACGTCGCAAATTTTGGGTTATAACGAGTGCTTTGAACCCTACACAACAAACCTTTATACAAGACGTGTGTTATCGGGTGAGTTCATCGTTGTTAATAAGCTCTTATTAAAGACGCTGATTGAGCTAAACCTTTGGAATGATTCCGTTAAGAACCAGATACTCGCGGCGAACGGCTCGATCCAGGGGATTGCCGGCATTCCTGATCATGTAAAGCTGCTTTACAGAACCGTATGGGAATTGAAGCAAAAAGCGCTGATCGACCTTGCAGCAGATAGAGGCCCCTATATCTGCCAAACGCAGTCGCTTAACTTATTTGTGGAAAGCCCAACCTTTTCGAAGCTCTCATCCATGCATTTTTATGCCTGGAAACAAGGTCTTAAAACGGGGATTTATTACCTCAGAACCAAGGCCGCATCAGAGGCGATTAAGTTTACGGTGGATGTGCCTATGGCTACCTACGCACCTCAGGAAGAGCCTAAGGCTTGCAGCCTAAATGATCCTAGCTGTCTCTCATGCTCGGGTTAATGACAAAGTGAGCATAATAGTTATCTAAGTCCAAAAAGCCCTCTTCCAATCGATCGATTCGAATGGGAGGGGGCAATTTTTTTATCTGTTCCAGAAACTTCTGAATATTATCTCCTTGAGCTACCACTTCGACCATCGAGTCGCCCACATTGCGTACCCAACCTCGAATGCCAAGTTCATTTGCTATCCGCTCAATTTTATAGCGGCAGCCAACGCCTTGAACAGCTCCGAAGAGTTTTAAATGAAGCGTTTTAATCATAAAGTACGAGCGTAAGATTTAAAGATTAACTAGGCCATATAATCTCTTAGCGCATCAGAAAATTCTTTGCGACCAATCCCTTGCGGAACCTTGCGAATTCTAGAGCAAATGTTGGCATATTCACAATCGTAATACTCCATTAGCGAATACTTAAGAGAATATTCTCGAATGAGTTCATCGTAAAGATATCCGTCAAATAGCATTCCGATCGCGGTTTCTTTTATTTCCATGTCAATTTTATAGACTTGAGCTTGCCCTCTCACCCATAATTCGGCCGATTTTCTAAAAGCAAAAGTCCCGACTGCAGTACCAGCTAAAAGTGAACGAAGGACCACTTTCGTGATATTTTGAAAATTGGGGACTCTGTCAGGATTTTCTTTAAAAAAAAGAAGATCGTATTTATGCCCTTCGATATTAACAGTCACAGGCAGCCTCCTCAACATCCGGCGTATCGATCCATTCGCCAAGGGGATAATTAAGAATCAAATCGCGCATTTCCTCGATCGATTGCGAATGCGATACTTTTTCTCTAAAACCTTTTGTGCCAGACGCCTTTTTGACATACCAGCAGCCGACTCTACGCATATCAAGGAGGGTGCGCCGATCATTTTGATATTTAAGCGTGATTTCAAAATGTTTTTTAAGGGCCTCTCTTCGAAATTGCATGTTTCTTTCAAGAGGAGGAAGGCCTTCAAAATGACGATAGACATCTTCCGCGATCCAAGGCTGGCCCATTGTTCCGCGGGCAATGAGGACGGCGTCGCAACCTGTTTCTAAAAACATATTTTCAACCGCTTCAGGCGAAAAGAGATCGCCATTTCCAATAATCTTTATTTTTTTTGCCCTCTCGCGGCATTCACGGATCCAATTCCATTTAGCAGGCCCTTTATAGCCTTGCGCGCGCGTTCTACCGTGGATGCAAATGCCAACAGCGCCTGCTTTTTCAGCGATTTCGGTAATGATAGGAGCGACAATACTCGCCTCATCCCACCCGGCTCTAATTTTAACGGTAACAGGTATTTTTACGGCTGACACCATATTGGAGATGATTTCGCCGATTAATTCCGGGTTCTTTAAAAGCCCGGAGCCCGAACCGTCTTGCGTCACCTTATCAACAGGACATCCGCAATTTAGGTCGAGAACATCAAAGCCTCTATCCTCAATTATGCGAGCGGCCTGTTTTGCCATTTGAGGCTTAGATCCGCAAAGCTGCGCGCCAATCGGGTGCATGTCGACATCGTAATCGAGCATCTGGAACGTGCCTTTGTCGTGACGAACGATCGCGTCCATCTTAACCATTTCGCAGTACTGCAGCCCGGGCTGATAAAATGAAGACATTTTACGATAGGGATAATCAGAGCAGCCGGCAAGCGGCGCGTAAAAAATGTTGCTCGGAAGAGTAATATTTCCAAGCTTAAAAGATTTTTTTAAAAAGGTCATCGTAGTGCTAAGTAAACCAGGTATTTGATGCCTTGTTCAATCAACCCTAGCGCCAAAAAAGCAAATATAGGGCTGATGTCGATCATTCCGATAGGAGGTATAATTTTTCTAAATAAATTTAGGTAAGGGTCGGTGTAAAAAGCGATAAATTGTACCCACTTCTTATCGCTATATTCCGGGAACCAGGAAATCAGGATCCGGATAAAGAGCATGATAAGATAAATTTGAAATATTAAGCTGATCGCTTTCATTAAAGGCATGCGGATTATCATAGGGAAAAAATAGAATCTTGTAAATGGATCTATTGAAATGATATACTGCTCGCATGATTCGTAAACCGTCTGATACTCAAGCGCTTGGACTAGATTTAGAGAAAAGTGTATTGAAAACCGCCCATCTCGAAACGATTCGCGGCAAAGTCAAAATCAACCGCCTTGAAGCCTATCCTCTAGAAAAGGGAAATCGCTTCACCTCCACTAAAGAAGAAAGTCTTTGCCACGAACAATGCGACAAATTTCTAACGGTAGGCGCAATGGATGGATCTCAGACGCTGATCCGCAAATTAAAAATCAAACTCCTAAAGCCAAAAGACGTCGAAGCCGCATTTCCTTTTGAAGCGGAAGGTCAGCTTCCTTTTCCTGCAACGGACGCTTATCTCGATAAAATTGTGGTAGGAAAACAAGACGATTCAACGTGGCTTACGCTTCTTGCCGCAAAAAAAAGCGCCGTTCAAAAAACGCTCGACCATTTTCAAGAGTTAAAAATCGTTCCTGAAATTCTAACTACCACTCCTCATGCGCTTGCCGCATTTGAAGAGGCGTATGGAGGAAAAAATGAAGAAGTGCTGGTCATTTACTTAGGCGAGCAATCTTCTCTTATAGCTCTTGTAAAAGAAGGTAAACTCTTATCTTCGCACAGCCTTCCGATCGGCGTAGAATCGCTTGAAAAAGCCTATGCGCAGGATCTTGCACGAGAGCCCGATCTTCTTGATAAACCCATTACTGAAATCGATTTTCTTTCTGATGACATCGCTCTAGCTCCAGCCCTAAAAGAAGCTTTAGATAAATATAGCCGAGAAATCAAATGGATGGTCTTGTCTGAATTAAAACAGTCAAAATCGCCTTATCCCTTAATGATTTTGGGCGAGGGAGCAACTTATAAAGGCCTGGACTTAAAGTTATTCCAAGAAATGAATCTTCCCTTTGTCGAAATTAAAGCGACAGAAGGTATGGAGATGAATTTAAATCTCCTCAGGCGTTTTGCGATAGCTATCGGCTCCGCTTTAACCGCGCTTCCCAACTATCCCCATCCTATTAACTTTAGGCAGGGAGAAGCAGAATATCCTTTCCCATGGAGACGCTATAAAGCGACGATTGGAGTATTTGTCGGGGCATGCGTTGTATTAGCTGCCATGATATTCCTCTTTGGCCAAGCCTACATGGGATATAAAGAAGATTTAATCAAAGAAAGCTATACCGATGTTCTTGCTGAAATGGGCAAACATTATGCCGAATTCGAAAACAAGCTCAATCCCCAAGAATCTGTAATGCCCATTAAAGATTTAAGCGTTGAAGATTTAAGGGTTCGATTAAATAGCCTGCATAAGGAAGTGGAATCGCAGCCTGATTTATTCCCGCTTATGCCTCAAGTGCCGACTGTTGCTGACACATTAGCTTGGTTAAGCCAGCTCAAAGAGATGCAAGGGCCTGAAGGCATCATACAAATTGATAGCTTTAATTATACGCTCGTGAAGCGGCCTGACAACACGAAGAAGAACGAGCGCTACCAGGTTAAAGTCGATCTTGAGCTAAGCGCTCCCACCCCTAAAATGGCTCGTGAGCTACATACCGCCTTGATTCAACCTAACGATTTTATTGACCCTAAAGGGGAAGTGAAATGGAGCGCTTCTAAGAACAAGTATCGCACTTCCTTCTTCCTCCGTGATAAAACCACCTATTTAAGAGGGCAAAATGAATAAAATCCCGCAAAACCGGGCCCTCCTTTATATTTTGATCGTCGCTCTTTTACCTGTACTCCTATCATCCGCTTATGTGATGACTCGCCTTAAAAATTTAGACGATTTGAATCAGGAATATGAATCATTAAAAGAGACGCTTCTCTTTAAAGATCAAAGACAAGCATCGAATAAAAAGGTGCGTGCCTACTTTAAGGACATAGACCACTTTTATATCGATAAGGAACTTGAAACATTATCTTTTCTCGAACCTGAGATTGAAGTCCTGCAAAAAATAGTCTCCCAAAAGAATTTTCCCGATGATGAAGGGATTAAAAAACGCCTTGAATTCTTGATGGGGAGCGGAAACGACCTCGTATTTAATGAAGGGGTCGTTCAAAACTACGGGCCCTTCCAAGAGGTGCTTGAAACGCAAGCGCATCCGGTCGAAATCAACGTGTTTGATCTAAAAAAGATCTTGAGCCGCATTGAGGGCATTGAAATTGCTGATAACGAGATCCTAAAAAGCCGTCCGCAGCTTCTAATCCTCGACTTCAAGCTCGATAAGAAGACAAGTCCCGATAAAAACGAGACCTATCAACTTTCCATGAAGCTTTTAAAACGGGAGTTTACCCCTTAAACTTATGTTAAAGACACTTCTAACCTTCGCTATCTTTCTTGCTTTCTTTTCAAGCTGTGCTCCTAAAACACCTCCTGAGCCTAAATTGGTTTCGATTAATTTGATCGACGCGAACAACCTTTCGGAAACAGTCACAAATCCCGAACGGCTTAAACAATACGAAGAGCAAGATTTCCTTTCATGCCAGGGTTATAAAAAAGTGATGCGCATCTATTCGCGCGATGCTGACGGCAATATGAGCGCCTACATCACGACTTACCATCCTAATTCACTACCCAAACACTATTTAGAAGTAAGCAATGGGCGCGCCTGCGGTCAATTTAAAGAGTGGTATGAGAATGGACAGCTTAAAGTGGAATCTACCGTCGTTGGCGGAGATCCCGATGTAACGGAAGCCGCTCAGAAAACATGGCTTTTTGATGGCCTTTCAAAAGCATATGACAACAGCGGAAAGATACTTGCCGAAATAAATTATTCAGGCGGTGTTTTAAGCGGTCTTTCTACTTATTATCACCCCAACGGCAAAATCTGGAAGCTTATCCCTTATTGCCAAGGGATGATTGAAGGGACCGCGCAAATTTTCAAAGATTCAGGCGATCTCTTTCAGGTAACGGAATACGCTCAAAATGAACCGCATGGATCCTCCATACGTTATTGGACATCCGAGCTTATCGCCTCAAACGAGCAATTTGATCAAGGCAGGCTTAGATGCGGCAGCTATTTTGATATAGACGGGACTCCTATCACCGAAGTAAAAGACGGTTTTGGAAAGCGGGTTTTATTTGGTAAAGACACCGTCGCGGAGATCATTGAGATAAAAAGCGGTGTTCCTGAAGGCAAAGTTGAGAAGTATTCAACGTCAGGCGACATTTACAGCATTTATTATGTAAAAAATGGCGTAAAGAACGGCGAAGAGAAAATTTTCTATCCCATGCAGCCGCTTCGCTTAAAACTTTCTATCAATTGGGTGCAAGGTAAAATCCTTGGCGCCGTCAAAACCTGGTATCCAAATGGCCAGCTCGAAAGTCAGAAAAATTATTCTGACAACATGAAGAACGGAATCGCAACGGCTTGGTATAACGATGGTTCCATCATGTTCATGGAAGAATATGAAAAAGACAAACTCGTTAAAGGGGAATATTTTCGCCGCGGCGACAGTTTCCCAATCACCGAGATTAAACAAGGAATCGGAACGGCAAGCTTATTTGATAGCGAAGGAAGATTCCTGCGTAAAATCAGCTATCATAACGGAAAGCCGGAAATTTAATACTTCACTATTACGCTTGTGTCCGCCATAATTCTCTATTATTAAACGGAGTCATTATGGCCGATTTAGAACGAAAAAAAGCCTTGGAAAATGCGCTTAGCATGATCCGCAAGCAGTTCGGCGAGGGAGCGATCATGTCGCTCGGCAAACACTCGGCCGATAGAGAAATCAGTGTCATTAAAACGGGAGCGCTAACCCTTGATGCCGCGCTTGGCATCGGCGGCGTTCCACGTGGAAGAGTCGTAGAAATTTTCGGACCTGAATCATCAGGTAAATCAACCTTAGCTTTACACATTGTCGCAAACGCGCAGAAAAATGGCGGAACCGCAGCCTATATTGACGCGGAACATGCGCTAGATCCCGCCTATGCAGCTCGCTTAGGTGTGAATATCGACGAGCTTTTAATTTCGCAGCCGGATAGCGGCGAAGAAGCTCTTAATATCGCGGAAGCGCTTGCAAGATCTAATGTTATCGATGTCATCGTTATAGACTCGGTAGCAGCGCTCGTACCTAAATCGGAACTTGAAGGGGAAATCGGCGATTCATTCGTAGGTCTTCAAGCACGATTAATGTCTCAAGCATTAAGAAAATTGACAGCGGCTCTCGCTAAGAGCAACACTTGCGCAATTTTCATTAACCAGATCCGTGAAAAGATTGGCGTCATGTACGGAAGTCCTGAAACGACGACAGGGGGACGCGCATTGAAGTTCTACTCTTCTATGCGTCTCGACATTCGCAGAACGGGCGGCATTAAGGGAAGCGACAATGTTGAAGTTGGAAACAACGTTCGAGTGAAAGTGGTAAAGAATAAGCTCGCGGCTCCTTTCAAGGTAGCCGAATTCGATATTCTCTTTAACGAAGGCATATCAAGATCCGGCGCGGTAATCGATTTAGGCTCCGAACTTGGGGTTATCGATAAAAAGGGCGCATGGTTCAGCTATAAAGGACAGCGCCTTGGACAAGGCCGCGATGCAGTGAGAGAAGAGCTTAAGAAGAATATTCCGCTCCTCGAAGAAATTGAATCGCTTGTCATTAAGACTTATACAGACAAAGCAAAACTAGGCGCTCTTCCTTCTAAAGTAAAAGAAGAGGCTTCAGAGACCGTTGAGGTCTAACGTCTTCACTAACTGGGCGACTTCCGAGTCGCCCAAACCTAGCTCTGAAAGCTTATTCAGGCAACTTTCCATTTCATGCCTTAATATCTCTATCGCCTTTTCGGACCCTACTTTCATTGCTAAATTGACGCCGTGATTTTTATCTTGCTTCAAGTCGGCAATATCATCGGCAATTTGAAATGCCATGCCAAAATGATGGGCAGCTTGCTTTACGACAGTTAATCTATTTATATCGCCGCCTCCAAAAAGCCATCCAAAAACAAACGCGATTTCAAAGAGCGAAACGGTTTTCTTTCTTAATGCTTCACGGATGTTTTTTTCTGAATCGTCAGGCGGGAATAAATCAAGATGCTGTCCCTCTGTCGCAAGAAGCGTGTTATAAGAGGCGCATTCTAAAGCTAATTTAACTAAAACAGGATTGTCCGAAGCCCTTGCAACTGATGCATAGCCTTCAGAAATCAAGGTATAGCTAGCTAGCAGAGATACCCCTTCCCCATAAACGCGGTGGAGCGATGGCTTTCCTCTTCTTTCATCATCATCGTCCATGCATGGAAGATCATCCGCGATCAAAGAGGCCGTATGAAAATATTCAATTGACAGCGCGGCATCGATCAAATCGCGACTTTTTAAAGCCCGGCAGATCATCAAAACGATGGTCGGTCGAAACCGTTTTCCTCCATTTGAGAGGGCATATCTAATGGCTTCTCCAAGCGATCCGGCAGGCCATACGTGGCAAGCGAGCGCTCTATCAATTATTTTTTGATAAGGAAGGAGAATTTGATAAATATCTTCAAGTGTTGCTGTCATGCGCAGGATTTTATCAGGTTTTAGGACGAATCCGAAGAGAAAAATCACCTTCGACCCGAACTTGAGCCCCGATTACGCCTCCAACATTTAAAGACGGAAGGATAATCGAACCTTTTCCCACCAAAGTTCCCGGATTTAGTACGGAATTGCAGCCGGTTTGAGCCTCATCGCCTAAAATGGCGCCGAATTTTCTAATGCCTGTATCCGTTCCTTCAATTTTGATAGATTGATTATTAAGCCTCAGGTTCGCAAGTTTTGTTCCTGCCCCAAGATTAACCCTATTTCCTAAAATCGAGTCTCCTACGTACGCAAAATGCGCCGCATGAGCTCCATTTAAGAATAGTGCATTCTTGACTTCGGTATCATGCCCAATTACAACTTTATTTCCGGCTATGCAATCGCCGCGAATATAGGCGCCGTGTCTAATTGTACAGTTTTCTCCGATGAGACACGGACCTTTAATATAGGCACCCGGCTCAATTACGCTGCCTCTGCCGATAGATATCAGTTCCGGCGAGACAAGATAGGCCTGCGGCGAAACTTCGCCTAGAATCTGCCCCAATTTCTGTTTTTTTAAAAAGGGCGAAATTATCTTCAGGATATCCCACACATTTTGAACATCCGTGAACAATTCCGGAAACGGAAATTCTGAAATATCGAAGTAGTTTTCCACTGAATGACTAGTCATGAACACTTTCCACACTCTCTTATGATGAAGATAATATATATATTAAACTTATCTTCTTTATCTAGTGCAGTGGAAAAGTTTACAACTACAGTGAAAATCGCGTTCATAACCTGATCATCCAGAGTTTATAAGAACAAGATAGTGAAGATAGATCTTTTTTCGCGCGAGGAAGAGTTGTCTAAAGAAAATCTAAACTTTTAGAGCGGAAAACGGGGGATTTTAAATTCATAAGAATCTAATTATTAAGGACTAAATTTGATTTGTAGGAACAATCGGAAACGCTAGCTCAATAACTTTTTCAAAATACTCAAAGTAAGGAAGAGCGGTTGCGCGTGTATAGTTAATCTGTTGTTTCCATTCATCATTTGGATCCAGATGATCCAGATTATAACCAAGGCTTGTGCTAGAAAAATAAGATACTCGGTAAACAATTGCTAAATGATCGTTTCCTTGTTTTTCCCAAATGTTAAAGATTAATTGGGTTATTAAATCGATGAAAGAGTAATGATTTGATAATGAATCTCTTGGAACTAACGATTTAACATCTATTACATATAAAATTTCCCCATTATCATAAAAACTGGCTTCCGCAAAACTCTGATGTAAATCTTTGATGCAAATTTTTAAGCCTAGCCCTCCCTGAGAAAATAGAAAAGATCCGTTAATGAATACTTGGACTTTATTTCCTTCATGAATCCAATTCCTCGTTCCCAATTCAAAACTTCGCCTTCTTAGGGCGGGAGCATCTAAAGGACGAAGAGCCATGCCGGTTGATAACTCCCGATTATAGGCATGGATGATCGAGTGATACATGGAGATAAGCATGCGTTCTTTTTCCGCAACGCCCTGCAAATACTCTCTAGTTGGAAAATATACGGGGAGAGTTGAGTAAACATTGTGAATGAACACAATCATTTTAGCGGTTTTTTCCGTAAAGAGATTTAAATCGGATTCGGATAGCCGTTTTGCTTTATTACGAAAGTTTAAATTTTTAGTTTTATCTAAGGTCAAATGGCGCTGCTCACACTTCATTAGAAGAGTCAAAAAAATCATTGTTTCTTTTGCGAGTGGAGATGGCATGTGGAGTTCACATCCAGAAAGAGGGCCATACGCTTTAATGTATGAATGACTGTAAGTGTCACTTAGTATCGATGACATTCATTCCTCCTTTTTTGCGGAGAATGGTAAAGGGCGTGGATAATGTCAAATTCCGGTTTTATGAACACTTTCCACACCCTCTATAGAAGAAGACTAGTTATATATATACTTATGTTCTTCTTCATCTTAAGCAGTGGAAATGTTCATGTTAGGGCAATAACATCATTCAGATATTACCCCTGATCATTAATCGTTTGTTTACAAGATGTTTATGTATCGATGATAAAACCCATTTGTTAAGATCCCGCAGATGATAAGTGAAGAATTATGAGGGTTCATAAACAGTGGCTGTACAACTTGATGACATCTATCTGCTAAGTTGGGAAAGTGGAGTTCCGAGAATCGGCGGAGTTGACGATGAATCTAACCTAGCCCTAATAGTCCAAAAAACTTTACGATGCCAAAATCAAACAACTCTCACCTGTTTAAAAAGAAAAATCACCTTATTCCTTTCGCAAAGAAAGGATAACTTAGAAAAGCTCGAGTGGGTGTGCCGTTCCTTGATTGGAGTTAAGGTTAGATTTAAGGATGGAGAAGAATACGTTTCCTTAAACCAGATTCATAAAATCATCACACTCGCGCCTAAATACCGCTATGCGTATGCCAAGAATCATTTGATATTTCCGCATTTGACATTAATCGGATTCAAAGACTTTTGCTCTATCTTGGAAGGAAATAACGAAATTACGTTTGGTTCTCTTCTCGAAATATATCTGACTTTTGAAACGATGACACGTATTCGTGAATCCTTAGAAAACGAACTGCAGAACGCCACATTGCATAAACTGGTCCATTTTTATTTTTTTCTAAAAAATGACCCTTATTTTAAATACAAAATACAGCATAAGATCAGTCTATTATCAACTTCTGACTACATTGAATTCATTAGAAAGCTTAAATCTGAAAATAGTGAATGGATTACGTATGAAGGCGACACCAAATTAAAAGGTGAAATGCTTGCCGTTTTAACCGATAAGCACGATTCAGCCGTCATCAATCTAAAAGGCGCATATTTTCCGATTATTCGAAATAAAAAAAGAATAGTGTTGAAGTGTTATGGCGTCTTCAATGCAAATGATGTTCATATTCTTTTAAAAAATAATCCCGATCTTCGCGAGCTTACTTTAGTTAGGTGCATGCCTGAGCATGGAGTAATGAATCTCATAACCTCATCTCTTAAAAAACTTACTTTAGAAGAATGTAATTTAACTTTAGACGACTGGATATATCTATGCGAAAATCTTAGCAACGTTGATTTAGTTATAAAGCGTATGAACGTTTTTCCGGAAGTACTTGAGCCGCTTTATTCTAGGCTTAGATCGCTTACTATTGAAAACCATGTAAATATTCCCTTTCTTACCCAAGTTCCGTTTAAAGCGCTCAGTTTAACAAATGTTATAGATTTTGATCCTCAGCCTCATGTGAGAAGCCTCGAGCTTGATTGTCTAAATTATTTTACTATTTATCATAAGGTACTGCCCTTATTCCCTTTTTTGCATACTTTCGCCTACACAAGTCCGCATCAAACTAGTGTTACTATCGATCAAGAATTCTTCCTTAAGCTGCATGCTGCAGCGCCCCAGCTCAATAAACTCATCTTAAACGGCGTAAAATGGGGAAAATTCCCTCCTTTGCGCACCAAGTTCCTGGGCCTCATTCAACTGGATATTTCCCGAACCTATTTCTTCGAATCGAATCCTGAAAGCCTTTTAAACAAGCTCATCTTCATCTTTCCGAATCTAAAAAGAATCCTATACAGCAAAGAAGACGCGATCCACCATGAGCCGTTAATAGCTACGCTTCGCGACCGTTTTCCAAAGCTTAAATTTACAGAAAAAAAATCAGGGTGAGAGGATTCGAACCTCCGACCCCCTGCACCCCATGCAGGTGCGCTAGCCAAGCTGCGCTACACCCTGATTAAGTGTTAGATAGAATGAAGACCTTCAAATTGAAGTTCGGCCTGCTTGTAGTCTTTGACTGCAATTTTGGCGCATTTTTCAATGATCAGTTCCAAGGGGTTTGTCAAATCGACTTCCGCGTCGTTAAGAGATACGGAAATGCTCGATGAAAAGCGAGTGCCGCCGCGGATACCGGAAACTTTAAAGTTTGCGGAGAGGCCGTCTTTCTTTTTCGTGATGTTTTTGAATCGGACAAGATTGTTTTCGGCGATGTTTTTCATGCTGAAAGGCTACCTTAATCGAAATTTTTGGTCAATAAATCGGGTGAAATGTCTATAGTGTTTGCCATATGGAAACGTGGAAAGAGGCTTTAAGCGAAGAAAAGAAAAAGCCCTATTGGAATGAATTGGAAAAATTCGTTGCCGAGGAAAGAAAAAATTTTAAAGTCTACCCTCCCGATGAGATGGTTTTTAACGCTTTAAAATTAACCCCTCTAGATAGAGTGAAAGTGGTTATTATTGGACAAGATCCTTATCACGGCGAAGGACAAGCTCATGGCCTTTGTTTTTCTGTTCAAGATGGGATACCTTTGCCTCCCTCGCTTAAAAATATTTATAAAGAACTGGAAAGTGATTTAGGAATACCCCGTGCTAAAAGCGGAAATTTAAGCAAATGGGCAGAGCAAGGCGTATTGCTTTTAAACGCAACTTTGACAGTGAGAGCTTCAAACCCCCTTTCACATCATGGTAGAGGCTGGGAAATTTTTACAGATAAGGTCGTAGATGTATTAGCCAATAGCCAAAAACCGCTTGTCTTTATACTGTGGGGCAATTCTGCGCGCAAAAAATTTAAAGGTAGGCCGAACGAAAATCACTGTGTCTTAGAATCGGCACATCCCTCTCCACTATCTGCTCACAATGGATTTTTCGGGTCTAAACCCTTCTCAAAAACAAATCAATTTTTAGAAAAAATGGGCTTAAAACCTATTGATTGGAGCTTATGATACAGCAAGTCAAAGGATTTGATTGCAGTCCACTAGCAGCAGATAAAAGGGATGAGGATCCGCTTGTTAATATTTTTGAAGAGGCTAAAGAATGCAAGGATGTTTCATGCAAAGTAAGAGACAAGGTTTCTCTTACCTATTCTGTTAGTTCTGTAGATAAAGTAGAAGGTGCGGCAGTTAGTCTAGTTGGAAGAAAATATATCTTTAGAGAAGGCAAGGAGGCTTATTTTAAGGATTGCCAAGTTACTATCATGATTGCCAGAAGCGAACAGTTTAGAAAATGTATTGAAAACGATCAGCTGCATTTCCCCTTTCTATCCAAAGAAACTTTCAGTTTTATGGTCGCCGATTTTGATGTTAGATGCAATAAGCACATTCCACCCTCTTTTAAAATGCGTGTAGAGGTCTATAAGACCTTCGGTAGCAGTCTAAACTGGGAATACTTATTAGATTATTTTCATAGCTATTCTCCCATCAATTTTGAAGAGGCTCTCTTTTGTTATCAGCTTTTAAAAGATGATCCTAAAGTCATGAATAGGCTTCAGCTACGTTTACGCTTTGAACCTAATATCATGTTAGAGTTGCGTAAACATATTCCGGATTTGGATTGGCCTATAGTGCTGAATGGTCATAAAGAGGGTTTTGAAGAACTTGCAAAGGCCTCTCAGGAGGAGAAGTTCATCGAATTAGATATGGGGAATGCAGAACAGCTAAAATTAATAAAGGATAAGCGGGAAGTTGAATTTAGAAATGCCTCTTTTTGGCAAGAAAGAACTTCCTTTAAAGAAAACAATCCTGAACTTGCAAAATTAACGGTTGTCAGCATTTCAGGAATTAAAACCTTATTAGCTCGATCGATCACGCATTTAGACATTTCGCATTGTATTCTAGACGACGAAGATTGGAAAGAAATAGGTAAATTGAATTTGTCTCATTTTAGCCTATCTTATCTTTCACGGGAATCTCCCATTTTAAAAAGATACCTAACTGAGATCGTTAGTAAACTCGATTCTTTAGAGTTATCTGGAGACCATTATGATATACTTCAGTGCGGCTATTCTAAATTAAAGCGTTTGACGCTAAATGGATTTACTCAAGCTTTTTACATGGTAGAACAACCTAGCGTCACATTTTTTGGATGGCATACTTACAGTAATATGGATCATCTCTTAAATAGGTATCTTTCTTATCTTCCTAATTTGGAGGTTTTGGACATCAGCCTGGGAAGTGAAGTTTTAAATTCTGTTTCCATCAACACTTTTACCGCTTTGAAAGACACTAAAATTAAGATTTTGATTTTAAAGGGCAGGTATTGGCCGCATATTCCTTTTAAAAGTAAAGTAGCGAATAAAATCGAAGAGATTGATGTCACTTTAGGCTGCTTTTTTGAAGGGAAAATTTTTAACAGGATGGAAAATCTTTTAGAAACTTGCCCAGAGTTAAAACGTATCGTTTATTCGGGACATGAAAGATATAACTTTCTCATTCAGATAGAAGCCTTGAAAGCGAAGTTTACGCAGGTTGAATTCATTGAAAGATAAGCGGTTAGGATTAAATAGCTCTAATCGGTTATATAAGGACGTATGCCGGTACAAGATACTTCTGTTCGTATTCTAAAAGCTTTAAAAGAAATCGATGAGGCGAAGCAAAACTTCGAAAAATTGATGAAGATTCAAGAAGAGCTTAAAGATGCTTATCAATCGATAATGAAAGACGCCTCTTCATCTCCAAAAGAAAAGGATAAGCCGAAAGATCCTCAATCCGGTTGAGATCCTGGCCGGATAAGCGGGTTGCGTCTACATTCCCGCCCCACTTTATTTGCCGCGCGATTTTTACATTCTCCATATATTCGATATCCCTTACCCAGTAGTGATTGATTTGCGCGATGCTTAAATCGATTGTTGGGCTGAATGCTCCATAGAAGGGAGTTTTGCTAGTTGTGACTTGTTCATATTCCTTTTCCAGTTTGAAAAAATGAGGATTATGACACGATTTAACATGCTTTGGCTGTACGATTGATTTGACATGAAAATTTCCCCGCATTAAAGGCTCGCCTTTAAGCGTTAGTTTTTCAACAAGGAAATCCTCGGATTTTAGTTTTTGAACGTTAGAATGACCAAAAATCTGCCAATTTAGACTAAGCGCGCCATAATCTTCATAGTTTTTTAACAAATGAGCTAAGTTTTGCCCTTTTTTAAGGACGATGAACTCGTCCGTATCGATAAAGGCAACCCACTTGGCTTTCCCAAGCGATCGGGTAATCGCATCCATATACGCCCTGCACTGGATGGGATTCCACTCTTGAAGCGTATTCGAAGGAAAGGGCCACTCAATCAGTTCTACCTCCCTAGATGCGACATAGGGGGCGAGGACAGAAAAATAGTCGTCATTTGACAAGTTATTGTAGAGATAGAAGTGCTTAACGCCGATCGTTTTGTGAAATTCGATCCATTCTCTTAAAAATCTTGCCTCATCCTGGAAGATAGCGGCGCAAGCGAGATCATATTTCTCTTTGGCTGAAAGGCTTATAAAACAAAAAAAATATAGAACCAAAATGAAACGCATTAACTTTTAGGGATATAAATTAACGTCTAAATTGATCAACTATTTTTTATTGGAGTATAATAGAGATATGAATCCAATTCGCGACTTAATCGCTGAACTGCGGCAAAAACAAAGGGCCGATATCACCTTTCAGGGAAATGAGATTCACCTGGAGTTGATGGAGGATGGAGAGAAGATCCATTTTCTTACTTCGGTATATGAAGGAGGAAACTACATTCCTCCCTCGGTTAGAAACGGCATTAAACAAAAGGTTCCTTTTCAGGATAGTTCATTTAAAGCTTATTTAACGATTGATGAAGAGCATTTTCAAATCCACCTGCATCATGATGAGCCAGCAAGAACAAACACAAGCACCCTTTTTTCACAGATCGATCATTTCAGTTTTTTAGCGGAAGAATGGAGGGATTACCTGGATCGTAACGATAAGAGCGACTTAATTCCCGTGCGCGTAAAATAGCTTCCTTTTCCTTAGGCTTCCATAAAGTAAAATCAGCTCATAACCAAAATATAGCGGCATTGCCACAAGAAGTTGCGATAGCACATCTGGAGGGGTAAGTATCGCGCCTAAAATAAGCGATATGACAATCACATGACGTCTTTTCGACTTAAGAAAATCCAAATCTATTAATTGGTAGTGGACAAGAAGAAACAAGACTCCTATTAATTCAAAACCTACACCATGGGCGAATATCAGCGTTACTGTGTAATCCAGGTAGTTAGAAAGCCCCCACAAATTCGTGCCTATATCTCGGTTATAATCAAGAAAGTAATGATTGGTAATAGGAAGGGTAAATTGAATGGCCATCCAAATTCCTGCTCCCATAAAAAAGCAAAGAGTCGAGAAAAATGGAAGGATAAGCCTTCTTTCGTGAGAATGCAGCGCGGGCAAGATGAATAAGAAAAGAGGAATGATCCAAATAGGCGCAGTAAAAAGAAGCGCGGTCCAAAGCGATATTTTTAAGGCCGTGATCAGTCCTTCAGCTGGCGAAAATAAGTAGAGCCCTTCGCCTTTAATTTCAAAGCGCTTCGTTTCATGGGGGGCGATTTCTTCTCCTCGATAACTTAATGGAAAGTTATCGGGATTGTGAACTTCCATGATTCTAACAGGAACGATTTCAAGCCCTTTAGGACTGTTCTTTAATGGGGATGAAAGAAAAGAGATGATTTCGTTTGAGTAAGTGAAGGAAAAGACAAAGCCGATAGCGATAATGCAAGTAATTTGAAAAAGGGTTTTTCTTAACGCATCAAGATGTTCAGAAAAATTAGAGGGGCTCACTTCTTGTCATTTTTCGGATCGATTACTTCAACTTGTATATCTTCAGGATCGCTTTCGCCTTGGACGGCTTTTTTAAATTCGCGAACCCCTTTGCCTAGGTTTTTCGCGAATTCTGGGATTTTTTTGCCCCCAAATAAGAGGGTCACAACGCCAAGAATCACTATGAGTTCTCCCGATCCGATCATGATCTAACCTTAATCCCTTCGATTAATTGCTTAAGCTGCGAGAGTTCTTCCTTGAAAGCTTGCTTCTGATTTTGAGACAAGCTTCTGATTTTCTCTATCACGCCATACGCTTTTTTCAATTGCACCATAGCGGCTTCGGGATAATTTTGTCTGCGGCGATCTTTCTCATGTAAAGGAAATCTATCGCGGATCAAAGAAAGGAGAACGCCTTTCGTTTCTCCTGCATAATTTTCGACGATTTCTAATTTGCGATTAAATTCGCCTTCTCTTGATGCGAGCGTATAGACGGCTTGCCTTGGCATAAGCTCAAGCTTGGGTCTTAGCGCTACAGGCAGTTCCTCGTAGAACTCATAATATTGCATCAAGTTATAAGGCGTTTGGCGGTTGCCGTAAGTTTGAATCAACCAAGCGGTAAATGCGCCTTCCTTATAGTTTGTCAATAAGGTATGCGCTCTTTTGATTCTTTCGCCATGCAAGATTGCGGCTTGATTATTGATGGCCTTTACTTCTTGGGTAATCGCCGAAAGCTGCTTTAAATCTTTTTGCACATCGGATGCATCATTTGCATAAGAAGAGAGGATCGACTCCAGGCTTTCTTTTTCTTGCGTGCTGAGTTCTGTTACGCTGAAAAGCCCTGCAAAACTCGTCATATTTCCGCTAGCGGAACGTTCCGCCATCGTGCTCATTTTTGAGCTCGTTCCTGATTTAAGCCTTTCGTTAATTAAAGAGTTTATCTTCATGTAAAGCCGTTTTACATCCTTTCAAGTAGTTCTTTTGTAAGGTCACGATAATCTTCTACGGCACGGCTCTTTGGATTGGTTTCAAAAAGGGGCTTTCCAATAACCGAGGCCTCGGATACAGCGATATCTCTTCTTACTTTTGAATTCAGTAATTTATTAGGAAAGGTTCTATCGATCACGCTTAAAAAAGCGTCGTTGCTTTTACCTCTCGGATTCCAAAAAGAAAGAAGTACGCCCAAAACATCCAAAGGATGTCTTTGAGAAATGCTTGTAATAAACTGAGATAGTCTTTCAAGCCCTTTTACGCTGTAGAATTCCGGGGTTGCGCAAATAAGCGAATGATCTGACGCGATCAAAGCCGATTCTGTAAGCCAGCTTAAAGAAGGCGGCGTATCGATTAAGATGAAATCGTATTTGAGCGGAGATAAAATTTTTCTTAAACGTTCGTGTGAATAACGATCTTGCGCTAAACTGCCTGTGACCTCGACCCTTTCAAGCCAGGTATCCGCAGGAACCAAATAGAGATTTGGAACGGTCGTTTTTTTAATAACTTCTTCAATAGTTTTTTCTCCCTGCAAAACAGGCGCTAAGCTGTCGTGTTCGTCAGGATCAAAGCCGAGGCCAGTAGTAAGATTGGCCTGCGCATCAAAGTCTATCAATAAGACTTTCTTTTTATGGAATTTCGCGAGAGCCGAGCCTAAATGAAGCGCGGTGGAGGTTTTTGCGGTTCCCCCTTTGAAACTAGACACCGTGATCTTTTTCATAGGGGGATTTTTTACACTACTTCAATGCAGATGTCAAGGATCTGAGATCTCTTTCTTTTGTGATAGTATCAATAAAAGTTGCCAGATCCATCTCACCCTTAATGACATTGTCGCGAGTGCGGATGTTAATCGATTTATTTTCGAGTTCCTTATCGCCGATCGTGATCATGTAGTTTGTTTGATCAAGCTGGGCGTTACGGATTTTTTTACCGACCGATTCGTTTGAATCATCGACTTTAACATTAAATTTATGCCGTTTGAATTCTTGCTCGAGCTCGCGTGCATAATCCACATGTTTTTCGCCGACGGTGACGATACGGATTTGACTTGGTGATAGCCAAAGCGGAAACTTTCCAGCGAAATGCTCGATCAAAATACCGAAGAATCTTTCAAGCGATCCGTAAATGGCTCTATGAATCATGACAGGGCGTTTACGCGATCCGTCTTGATCGGTATATTCAAGCTGAAAGCTTTCAGGAAGCGCCATATCAAGCTGAATGGTTCCGCATTGCCAGGTTCTTCCTAAGGCATCTTTAATGTGGAAGTCGATTTTAGGTCCATAGAATGCGCCATCCCCTTCGTTAACTTTGTAGGGTTTGCCAAGTTTATCAAGCGCTTTTCTTAAGCCGTTTGTCGCCACTTCCCAGTCAGCATCCGAACCGATAGTATTCTTTTCAGGACGAGTTGAAAGTTCTAGGTGATAGTGAAGATCAAATGTCGAATAGAGCACTTCCGCAAAATTCAAAACATTGAATATTTCCGACTCAATGTCGCTTGGCTTCATGAAGATGTGCGCATCGTCTTGATGGAAGCTTCTAACACGGAAAAGCCCCGAAAGAGAGCCTGACGGCTCATAACGATGAACGTTCCCGATTTCAGCGACACGCATAGGAAGTTCGCGGTAGCTATGGCTGTGAGTTTTATAAAAAAGCATGCAGCCGGGGCAGTTCATCGGTTTAATGGCAAAATCGCGGTTTTCGATTTGCGAGGTGAACATGTTCTGACGATAGTTTTTCCAATGTCCGGACGTTTCCCACAATTCGCGTGTCATCATGGTCGGCGTTTTGATTTCGATATAATCATTTGAGGTTAAAAGCTCGCGGATGAATTGAACTAAACTATTCCAGACAAAGATTCCTTTCGGATGAATAAAGGGCATGCCGGGAGCTTCTTCTTTCAGCGAGAAGAGATCAAGTTTCGGACCGAGGACTTTATGATCCCTCTTTTTCGCCTCTTCCAGCATTTCAAAATAGGCTTTAAGTTCTTTTCTGTCCGGAAATGAAATGGCGTATATGCGTGTAAGCATCTCTTTCGATGGATCGCCATGCCAGTAGGCGCCTGAAGTTTTAGTTACTTTGATCGCTTTTACTTTACCGAGCTTTGGAAGGTGCGGGCCCCGGCATAGGTCAAAAAATTCGCCCTGACGATAACCGGTAAGAGGAGATGCCGGATCGAAGCTTTCGATCAATTCAACTTTATATTTATTGTCTTTAAAAGCGGATAGGGCCTCTTGCTTATTCTTAAACGTTTCCTTTTGAGAAAGATAGTTTTCGGCGACGATTTTTTCCATTTCTTCATCAATACGGGCAAAGTCGCTATCTGAAATTTCAAGATCGGCGAAGTCGTAATAAAATCCATTTTCAATTGGCGGCCCGATAGTGGGCTTTGCGTTTGGAAATAGGCGCAATATCGCTTGAGCTAAAATGTGGGCAGAGGTATGCCAAAAAACGTCTTTACCCTCTTTATCCTCAAAACTCAAGATCGATACTTGATCTCCCTCTGTTAAGGGGGTAGCGAGATCAACCGTTTTTCCATTGATTTTTGCGGCAAGCGCCTGATGCGGCATCTTGAGGTTTAACTGGTTCGCGAGGTCTTCGGCGGTAAATCCATCAGCTACTTCAATAGATTTTCCATCCTTTAAAACTATCTGCATATGATCCCTTGCATAAATAATCGGAACCTCTCATTCTACCTTATAGGTTCAACTTTATTCCAGAGGAATCAATCGCCTTGAACTTGCTAGAATCGATTAAATATCCCCCCTCCGATCCCTTATTTCTTTCTCGTCTTTTTACTTTGATCTCACGCAATCGAAAAGAGGAGGTTCGCCATGACGAACTTAAAAAAATCCTTACGGAAGAATTTGATGATCTTTCCAGGCGAGCTGAAAGAAGCGAACTGCAATCCCCCTTTCAAATACGCAATTTGATTAAAGCAAGGCGCCTTTCAGAGATTTTTATCGATGATAAAGGGGATATCAAGAGCGATTTGATTAAAAAAGCCGTAACTATCTTAGAGAATAATCAATATCCGCTTGGGGCAAAAAGAGAAAGCGATCTGTTATCCCAAAAGCGAATTTTAAAATTGCTTACCTGGCTAAGCGACCCAGCAGCTCAAAAAAAGCTCAGGATGGTTTCAAAGCCGCTATCACATAAACAAGCCGATGATATTATACGCGAGACGCTGAATCTTGAACCTGGCGCTGTTGTAACCGATAGCCATGCTAGGCGAGCGGTTCTTGCCGCGATGTTAACCGACTTGCGTCAATCCGTGGGTTCCTGTTTTGCTACGGCTCCAGCCCTTTTGATCTATAGCGAAAACTTAAATCAGTTCTTGCAAGATGTTATAGATCTTCTTTCAACCGGCAGGTTAAAAAGAACGGTTGCAGGCGTTGAGACGCATATTCCGATAAGTCCTACTTTTGGCGTAGGTGATTTAAGACGGCCTATTGTGGTCGATCCGAGAGTTGAGGGAGAAGTGGATAATATTGGCTTCTCCCCGGGCCTGCTTGCGGCATTTGAACGGGCTGATCTTATTAATAAAGAACTGAGTTTAAAAGAAAGAGTAGACGCTTGCAGGTCAATTGTAAAATCGCTCTTTGACGAACACTCGTCTCCCGTCATTGCAACGGCTGAAGGAATCCTGCGCAGCGTTCTAATGTCGCATTACGGCATCAACGATAAAATTTTAAACGACTACCTTAAGCGGCCTCGTGAAATGGTTTTTGGGAATTTGATGCTTGATATGCCGCGCGCGAGCCGTGCCCAAAAAGGGGTGGGAGAGGCTTGCCAGCTCTTTATAGAATCATTTGATAGAGCGAAAAAAGGATTTGTAGTAACCGCAGAAAACGCGCTTTTGAAATGCTGGGAATTTACGCTCGCCTCATTTGCCGAAAGTAAAGAAGATTTTACGAAATGGAATTTATACGTAAGTCTTGGGATAAATGCGGAAGAGCCGGGCGGTATTGGAGCGGTTCTCTATTCCAATTTAGTTAGCCGGCTTGAAAGAACTAAAGAAAAAGTTGAAGACTACAATCGGGAATATGAGCAGCTTTATGCGCAGTTAAAATTTATTGAAGGAAGAGTCCAGCAAGCATCAACAGAAAAAGAGCTTCAATGGCTAAGGGTTGAGTACCGTTCGCGTTTGAACGAGTTTCAAACCTTTGAACAAATGCGCGACAGGGAAGTCAGGCGCTATGATCGCATGGCAAATGTGTATAAAGTCATCATGGAAAAATACCTTGAATTGTTCCCTCGGTATTTTCAAGAAATCTATGATGCTGAAATGAACGATGTGGGCTTAAGTTTTTATGACGATAGGCCTGCAGGTTTTAGGCTTGTTTATAAGCATGGCCGAATGAATACCTCTCAGTGGACAAGAATCGACACTCCGCAAGAATACTCCGATGCGCTTTCAAGCTTTTTTGTCGCGACCGAGTCTGAGCTTTCGCATATGGATGAACTCTACGGGTTCGAGCAGGAAATTGGCGAATGGGTAACAATGCTCGTCAATCATGTGAAGACAAAAGAATTTTTAGAAAGCGCCTTTCAAAGAGTTGCCATTAAGAACCGCTCCCCTTTAGTAAAGAATCCGCTTGATAACCTTGATAAAATTGATAAAAAACCTTGGGCCTATACTTCGGGCGGATCGCTTGAACATTTGCTCATGAATTATTTTAGGCTGCGCGATAAGCCTCAGCTCGTTTCAAGGTGGGTGGAAAATCCTACGGAGCTTCTCGTCTTTATTGTTGATACCTTAAAAAAACTACCTCCCAAAGTGCAAGAGGAGCTAAAAAGCGATGAGCAAATGGCGCTCCTTATGCAATCGCCTACTCACGCCTTTCGGTTATTGCCCAATTTAAAGCCTTTTATTGAAACCTGGCAGTCTGAAGCGTTTACCTATACAGATGTTCGGGATAGGTTCATTTACCCCGCCCAAAATTTTTATGAAACAAAAGAAATTCGAAAAGATGAATTTGAATTTCTCGTAGATGAAATCGAAAAGGAGCTTCCTTTAAATTATAAGCCCACCTTTCGCCATGTATTTTCTGTATATCCGGGGGTTTCATCGCTTAAAGAAATGGGGCGCTATTTTGTTGATCGTTTTGAGACGGAACAAGGCTTATCTAGAAGGGGCCACCCCCTATTAAACCGAGATAAGATAGCGTCGATTCTCTACAAATTGCTCCCCATTCACAACTACCGTGAAATTCGTGAAGATTTGGACGCTATTTTTTCTTCATACAAAGAAGCCTGGAGCGAATTAAAGGGCAGGATAAGGGAGGACGATTTGCTCTCCTCCGTCGGCATTTATGATCTGATGCAATCTGTCTTATTGCTTCATTATAAAACTACTTTTCTAAATGAAGATGATTTTGAGAAATTAAAAAGCCTCGCCATTGAAAAACATCTTATTGCTCCAAGACCGCTTCTTTTCGCTGATAGCAACTGGCCAAATTTTTATTTTGGATTTGCGGTAAATCCTATCACAAATGAATTTGAATTTTGGCGAATGGATCCCCTTGGAGTTACGGGAGAGCCGATGGGAGAGTGGAAAGAATGGCTTGACGGCTCAAGAAAAGATATCCCCTGGGGTATCTATACGCAGCCTTTTGAGTACAAATTATAATTCTTAATTCTGATTGACTTTTACTATTATTCTATAGTAAAACTATCACGCACAAATGCTACCGCTTTTGATTTTTAAGCGCTCGCTCGATTTAGAATAATGGAGACAATCATGAATTTAAAGAGGTTTTTCTTACCTCTGGTAATGCTAGTAACCGCATTATCTGCAGCGGATGTCGGACAAGATCGTTCCGCATTCCAGGAAGAGTTGAATGAAACCGACTTCCAAGCCCTTCGCGACTTCATCAATACGAAAAGAACGATCAATCTTAAAGAGAAGTCCACCCATATGATTATTACGGGTGACGTGCGTTCCGAATGGCGCTATCTTTCCCAAAAGGGACGTTTTTCACCGTTTGGAAAGAATAACATTCTTCGCGGCGGCAATGCGGTAGACTTAGATGAGCTTCCCCTTTCCCATAACGACTTTGACGCAGAAGCTAACCTCTATTTTGAATACAATTGCGATAGATCATGGGCGGTTATGCAGCTGCAGTTTGATAACTCAGCAGGCGTTTTCGATGGCGATACCGCGTGCTCTTGTCAAGATGGTATTATTGATTTTGATGGTGTAGGAGATGGACAAGAACTGCAAGTTATCTTGAATAGGGGTGAATGCGTCGCGGATCCGGGTGGATGGCATGGATCTGGACGTTGCAATAGCATCTGCTTGAAAAAAGCTTACTTTGGCTACAACCTGTTCAAGTGCGGTGATCACAATTGGGATATCGAAGTAGGGAGAAGACGTTTAAATAACGTATTCGACTCAAAAGTTCAGTTCGGTAGCCAATTTGACGGTATTACCTTTAAATATGACCGTAAGAACGGTGAAAACTATAGAAGATACTACTTTAATATCGCTGGGTTTGTTGTTAACCAGCGTATTAACCAATTTGCCTGGGTCGCGGAAATGGGCTGCTACGATATTTTTAAATCTAACTTTGATGTGAAGTATTCCTTTATTGATTGGAGAAAATTTGGACGTTCAGAATGCTACTATATAGACTCACGTCATCCTAGAAATCCCCGTGGTTTTGATTTCTTAATTTCACAAATTACGGTCTACTACAACTTGAACCCTGAATGGTTCTGCGGTAAACCTGCACAGGTATATGTAGCGGGTCTTATGAATCATGCAAGATCTCGTTTTAGATATGCAAAGCTTACAGGATTTAGATATGGAATAGAAGATAACAAGCCTTTTCGTAATCCAATACTCGTCTCAAAAGAATCAAGACGAGCTAACCTTGCTTGGTATGCCGGCTTTAAATTGGGCGAAGTCAGAAAAGAGGGCGACTGGTCAGTTGAGATCCAATACCAGTATGTAGAGCCTATTGCGGTTCCTGATAATGATGTTAGAGGAATTTGCCGTGGAAACGTGCTTGACTATCCTTTCACTTCGACCTTTATCGGCAATACCAACTTTAAGGGCTGGAAATTTGAAGGTCTTTATGCCTTTACCGATAACATAACTGTAGATACCATCCTAGAATGGTCTACAGCTGTTCAAAATGAAGTGGGAGGCCACAACCACTATGCTTGCTTCAAACTAGAAGCGATCTACGCGTTCTAATTCTTAAACCCCCTTGGAAATGTCTTTTCAAGGGGGTTATTTTTTTATTCTTAAAATTTCATTTTTCTCGTTGAAATAATCTAATATTCTAAATTAAAACTTTCGTTTTTAACGTCACGGAGTGCTGACATGAAACGATTTTTTTTCCCTTTGATCGCAGTTGTATGCATATACGCAAATGATGAAACCAGTATCGTTTCAAATTTCCATGCAATAAATTCAGGAATAGTTGGAGGCCATGTTAACGTAATTACAGGTGATTTTATAGATCATGAAGTCGACATGTGCATTGCGGGGCCTGAACCCTTACTCTTATCTAGAAACTATGTTTCCTCAAAAGCTATCCAAAAGTCATTCTGCAACGAAGGTTGGACCTGGAGTTACCAGCATTATATATATTCATACCGAGATGATCTAAGTAGCACAAATTGGGTTTCATTTAGCGGTGGAGAAGGCGGAACTGTTCTTTCATCTGATATGTATGTTAAGGAGGGAAAGAACTATGTCCACAGCATGAATTATCTTGTTGGTTTTACAAATGCTGGTAGCTCTTTTCTTTCAGGGAAAACAAACCCTAAAAATACGAAGATATATTTTTCCGATAATAGAAGGCTTAAAGAATCAGACAGTAATGATGTGCACGTGCAGGAAGGGAGCGGAGATAAATATACGTTTCAAGGCTATGCCAAGGGATTTACTTTTCATAAAACTGCTTATACATATCCGAAAGAGCGTATTCGTTCAAACGGAATCAAATATAGATATGAATTTAAGCTTGGAACAGAACTATATGATTTAAGACATAGATTTCCTTTTAAAAAAATGGCATTAATTTTACCCAATAATTTAACTGCATCGTCTTTTTGGGTTGAGAAGATTAACCAAACAAATATTGTAAATCACAGATCTCCAAGTATTCACATTTACGGATCTGATGGTCAAAAGGTTGATTACTTCTATCATGATCACAGCTACTATTCTACTTACTATTTTTTAACTAAGGTCAAATCAAGTCGTAAACCCGATATACACTACGATTACTTACTACCAGACGGCGAACACAATGGTAAGATTTCAACTAAACGTGTTGGAGATCTTAAGCTTAGTATCGACTATCACGGACCAGGAGATCGCTTTAAAAATAACAAGGTAAAGGCGCTTCGAGTTAATCACAACGATAGGGTCCTATATCAATTTGATTATAAAGATAAATTAACTTTTGTAACGGACGGTAACGGTAATAAAAAGTCTTACATCGTAAATGATAAATCGAGGTTGGTTGAGATAAGGTATTTTGCAAATGGCATTCCGTACATTAGGGAAGAGTTTACTTATGGACCACGAAACACCCATTTTGAAGGGAATTTAGTTCGAAAAGAGGTGAAGGGGAAAGACGGTCAATCGATCTACTCATTATTTTATGAATATGATCAGAAGAATAACGTTTCTTTAGAAAAACTTGTCGGCGATTTTGTTGGCTCTGGTCAGCCTCAAACGATCTTTATTCATCATGAAAATTATCTCGATTTTGCAAATAACCCAAAATTGACCTGGGAAGATAATGGCAGAAGTACCTTAAAGACCTATATGCCGCAATCTTCTTTGGTAAAGGCGAGCTATTATCGCGAGCATGGGGTTATTAAGAAACGCGAGTTCAGAAGTTACGATGCAGCGACGACTGTTTTAAATCAGGTAATTGAAGACGACGGCTCTTCAATGGATGAAAATGATCTAACAGGCGTTAGCGAGAGAAAAATCGTTACCTTTACCTTGCGCAAGGAAATGCCGGTGGGCTTGCCTGAAAGAATTGACTGCCATGTTCTTGATCCAAAGACGAAAGAAAAGCAGTTGGTGAGCCGCATTGAGCGAAAGTACTTGATAACAGGTGAAGTCATCGAAGAGCGCAATTATGGCGCTAACGAAGAGTTAAAGCATGTTCAGTTCTGGAATTATGATGCACATGGAAATGTCACCCTTCACATTGATCCTTTAGGAAATGAATATGTGAAGAGATACGATGCTGTAGATAGACTAGTTTACGCTCAAGGGCCTCGTAAAGATATCCATTTTGAATATGAATATGACCTTGAAAATCGCTTGATTGCAGAACGTGAGGTGCTCGCTTCGGGGGAAGTCCTAACAAAGCGGTACCAGTATGATATCATGGGGAATAAAATTGCCGATATTGATACGTTCGGCAACGTCACAAACTATGTTTACGATGAGCTTGATCGTCTAGTAAAAACGATCTACCCGGAAACGGAGTCAGGTGAAAGGCCAACGGTCGCTTCCGCATATAACGAGCTTGGATTTCCCATTAAAATCATTGATAGCATGGGGAATGAGACTAAAACCCTGTTTACCGTTAGAGGCAAGCCTTATCGTGTAGAAAGGTCCGATGGATCCATTGAAACGTTTGAATATAGTCTTGAAGGAAATCTTGTGCGAAAAACGGGAGTCGATGGACGCTCATTCCTTTATGCCTACGATCTACAAAATCGGCTAATTCGTGAAGAGGAAGTCGCTCCCTCCGGAAAATCGCTTGGCATTATCACGCATGAATATAATGCCTATCATCGCTTAAAGACGATTGATAATGGATTAACAACAACTTATGAATACGATGCAGCAGGGTGTCTCATAAAAGAGCAATGCGGCGAGCGTTATAAAAATTACACTTACGACTCCTTCGGAAGACTGATCGCAAGCGATGATGGAATGATCGTAAAACGTTTTAAGTATGACCTTCTTGATAGGGTTATAGAAGAGCTCGAGGAGAATCAATCGGGCAAACTTCAAAGCCTCGTCCGATATGTCTACGATGAGTCTGGGCATAAATCGCGTGTATATAATTACATCAATACAGAAAGCGTGATTTTCACTGAGTACAATGCAAAAGGGTTGCCAACAAGAATTATTGATCAAGAGGGTCTTGAATCGCATTTAAGCTACAATTTTCAGGCGCTCGATACTTTAAATCATCGCGTGCTTGAAACGACCGTTACCGATCCAAAAGGCAATCGGCTTGTTACTACCCTCAATACCCGTGGAAAAGTGGCAAAAACATGCCGATATAACCCTATCGGCACCCTCATCGCTAAGCAGGAAAATGTCTATAATATTCAGGGCAATCTCGTTAAAACGATTCACTATAACATTATTGATGGAGAGGTCAAAAAAACCGTTTCCCATTTAATGGAATATGATGCCATGGGACGGCTGATTTCATTGACGCAAGGCGCGGGAGAGGTCGATCAAAAACGGGAAAGACACTTTTATAATGCTTTTGGTCAAAGGATTGAGACGATCAAAAATGATGGCGTTTCAATCAAAATGTCGTATAACGAATCAGGCCTGCTTGAAAGGCATAATGCTTCCGATAACTCATTTGAATATGTTTATTCTTACAACCTCAATAAACAGCCTGTCTCGATTTTAGACGCTAAACGCAATCAAGTGCAGCGTTTTTCCTACAACGCTTATAAAGAGCTTACAGAGGAAGTTCTACAAAATGGTCTTACCCAAAATTATGGGATAGACTCTTTTGGAAGGATTGAAAAGGTTGTCCTGCCTGATGCTTCATCGATCGATTACACCTTTGACGGCAAGCGTATAAAAACGATTAAGCGTAAACAGTATACCCACACTTATGAGCTCTATAATTTAGGCGGATCGCCAACCTATTCTAAACTTGCGACAGGCGATAAGTCCTTAGCCTATTATGATCAAAAGGGGCGCTATCTTTCTATTACCGCCCCCCATTTTGTTGAAAACGACTTCGTCTATGACCGTTGCGGTAATTTAACGCAGCATAAACTAAATGACGAGATGAGGAGCTATCAATATAACGACCTTAACCAGCTTGTCAATGATCCTTCCCATCATTATGGGTATGATTCGCTTCATAATCGTCTTTTCAAAAACGATCAAGTTTATACCCATAACAGTTTAAACCAGCTCTTGTCCCAAGGGGAGACGACGTATAAGTACGACCGTAATGGAAACCGGATAGAAAAACGAACGCCTGACTCGCTTACAACTTATAAATATGATGCGCTTGATCGTTTGATAGAAGTGAATACAAATGGAAATATCACGACCTACGCCTACGACGCGTTTAATCGCCGTATCATGAAAAACGACACCCTCTATGTCTATCAGGGGCAGAACGAGATCGGTTCGATGAGAAATGGCGCGTTTCTTGATTTAAGGGTCTTAGGAAATGGCCATGGGGCTGAAATCGGCGCGGCCGTTATTTGCGAGATAGCGGGTTCGACTTATGTCCCTATCCATGATCATAGCGGGAACGTGATCAAGCTTTTGAATACGCAAAACGAGGTCGCAGCTTCTTATGCCTATACTGCCTTTGGAGAAATCCTTTCGTCAGATGATCATCCAAATCCTTGGCGTTTTGCGTCGAAACGATTTGACGATGAAACGGGCTTTATCAACTTTGGCAGAAGGTTCTATGACCCGGAAATCGGCCGCTTTTTGACTCCCGATCCGATCGGTTTTGAGGATGGCCCTAATCTTTATGCTTACCTACATAATTCGCCTCTCCTCTCTTTCGATCTCTACGGCCTCCTTGACGATGATCGCTCCTTCTGGGATAGAACGTGCGATAGAATATCTTCCGCGTGGGATAGTCTTTGCAGTGCGGCAAGATCGACATGGGACTACGTTTCAGATGGCGTTAGCCGCGCCGGCCGTGCGCTTAGAGATGGTATTTGCGCCGGCGGCAGAGCCGTCCGTGAAGGATTTCGATATGCAGGCCGCGGCGGCCAATGGCTTGCCCATAATGCGCTTCCTCACGTTCCTATCGTGAAAGATGCCTTCAAAATCCCGTTTTATATGATCGAGCATGGAACCTATCGAGGCTACACTCCGACTTATCGTGAAACCCACTCCCATTGGTACATTTGCGGAGACATACCTAATCCAAACTTAAACATAGAACTCACTGGGATCGAAACGAAAGCGGAACAATTGCATGAAAGGATGCAAAATACCTGCATGGCTTTAGGCAATCTTGAAGTCTACGGATTTCATTCCGCTGACCATGGGCCTGTCGCGGATTTATGCAACTCTATTTTAGACTTTCTTGGCATCCCCACGCACGCCTCGCAACTTCTAACCGAGGGGTTGATTGGCGGCGCTCAGTATGTCGCATCAACCGGCGGACAAATAATCTGCGATGCCTTTAGCCGCGGCTGCCTGGTTTTACAGAATGCGATAGAAAACGCCATATCGAAAGGCGCTAACCCCGCCCTTTTTTACGCAAACTATCTTGCTCCTCCACGGCTTCCTTCAAATGCAAAGTATGATTACAGCGCTACAATGAGCAGTCGTGATGGTGTAACAATTGCTAGTAGGGTAATGAATTTTTTAAATCCTGATTCTCGTAATAAAATTGAGAAGGGACATGGCATGCCATTTTTAGATCACTTATATGATAATGCTGTATATTCTAAGGCACATCATGAAAATTACATTGAATACTCTTTAGAACTTTTGAGACAACGATGAATTATTTATATCTAGCTATTTTTTTTATGGGATCTTTGTTTGATACAACTCCTGACCACGTGAGATTGAATGGAATCCTAAGTAAAATTATTTCAGACAATTTATCCTCTGAATGGGGTTTAGAAGGTGGATGGTGTGGCGGTAAGTTAAATCCAACATTGGATATTGTTCGATTTAATTATGATTCAAATGAATCTTTAGAAAAAGATGATATTCGGAAACTGTATGTGGAAGTAATTGAATATATGCTCTACGTTTACAATACGAATGATAAGCTTAGGAGTAGTTTAGGTGAGTTTCCATTTAGAAATAGAAACCTTCAAATAACAATCAATTTTCCTGCGAATGAGAGTAAAGTAGGAAAAATAAAATATGTCAGAGGCTTTCAAGATAAAGTAATTTTTGCTTACTTTACTGATGACATGTCTTATGTAAGAGATGAAGAAACCTTCGAAGAGGCCTACTTTAAGGTGTATGGGAGAGTATGGGATCCATTTAAGTATGGGTGTCAAAAGGGCGAATGTCCTTAATTGTTTTTCAGTCAAACAATTTCTTTAGTGCCGGTTCAAGTGTTTAAACTAAAAAGTGAAAAATAATTTTGATATAATAATGTGGTCTAACACTTACGAACAATATTTAAGGATTGATTCAAGCAAAATGAAATGGTTAGTTGGATTTTTACTGGCTTTATTTAATGTCGTGTTTGCTGGAACAGGGCATTTAAATGTAAGTACTAAGCTTAGTAAACATATATCTCAAAATATTCAATCTAATTGGTGTTTAAATGGACATTTGAATGGCGGGAAATTTGATCCAAAAATAGAAGTAGTTAGTTATGAATATCATTCGAAAAAATCATTAAACAAAGCTGAAATAAGAAAATTGTATGTTGATGTTGTGGAATATACTCTATTCGTTTACAACACTAGTTTAAAATTAAGAGACAAATTAAGTAATTATCCATTTATTCATAATAATGTTGAAATCTATATAATATTTGATCCAAATGAAAATGATATTGGCAAAATTAAGTACGTAAATGGACTGAGAAATAAGGTATTCTATATTTATTCAATTGAAGATCATTCTTATAAATCTGAAGTTGAAACCTTCGAAGAGGCATACTTTAAGGTATATGGGAGGGCGTGGGATCCGTTTAAGTACGGCGACTGTCAAAAAAGCGAGTGCCCTTAGTTTTTTCAGATATTAAGCTTGATTCAATGGTGAAATTAGATGGCTGACTTTCGAAGAGATTTTATTGATTACATGCTCTTGCAATTAGGTGAAAGATGAAGAAATTAATAGCATTTTTAAGTATTGGAATAAATCTATTTGCAGGCGATTACAGTCACGTATCGTGTAATCAAAAATTATCCAAGGCTATTTCTTCAAATATTAAGAAAAGTTGGAATATAGATGGATTCTTAAATGGTGGGAAATTCAATCCAGTTTTGGAAGAAGTAAGTTATCAATTTTATTCTAAAATGCCTACTTCAAAAGAAGAAGGAAGAAAATTGTTTATAGAAGTAGTTGAGTATATCCTATATGCATATAATTCTAATGAAAATCTAAAGCATAAATATAGTAATTTCCCATTTTCAATTCATAACGTTCAGTTAAATATTAGATTTAGTTCTAATGTTGATGTAAATCAAATTCAGAACATCATTAATTTTAAGAATAAAATTTTTTTCTATTATGTTACCATTGATGGAGCTATTCTTTACGACAAAGAAACCTTTGAAGATGCGTACTTTAAGGTGTATGGTAGGGATTGGGATCCGTTTAAGTATGGGGTCTGTCAAAAGGACGAGAGTCCTAAACTCTTTTTGAGATAATTAGGTTCTTTTGTCTTGATTCAATTTTTAATGCTGAATGGGGAGTTTAAATGAATGGCCGTCAAAGAGATTATATTGATTACACTTTAATTGAGTGAAAGATGAATAGTTTATTTTTTGCTATATTTTTTATGGGATCTTTGTTTGATTCACCCTCCTCCCATGAAAGGTTAAATAACCAATTTAGTAGAAGTTTATCTAAAAATATTAATTCATGCTGGGAATTGTCAGGAGGAATGGATGGAGGAAAGCTTAATCCTACTTTAGAAATAGTAAGTTATACATTTCGAACAAAGAACGATTCTTGTGTGACTGATAAAGATTCGGCAAGAAAATTATTCGTAGATATCGTCGATTACTTATTGGCATCTTATAACAGCAATCAATCCCTTAAGGATAGCTACAGCAATTATCCATACTTGCCCAAGAATATTCAAATCGTTCTTTATTTAACCCCGAATGAAGATAAGTTAGGTCAGATAGATGCTATAGTTAGTTTTAGGGATAAGGTGATATTTTATTACGTTACGAATGAAAGAGTTCATGGCAGAGAAACCGAAACCTTCGAAGAGGCATACTTTAAGGTGTATGGGAGGGCGTGGGATCCGTTTAAGTACGGGGATTGTCAAAAAAGCGAGCGCCCTTAGTTTTTTCAGATATTTGTCTTGATTCAATGGTGAAATTAGATGGCTGGCTTTCAAAGAGATTATATTGTTTACATGCTCTTGATATTAGGTGAAAGATGAATAGTTTATTTTTAGCTATCCTATTTGGATCATTGTTTGAAAGTACCCCTCAACACATTAAAATTAATAATAATTTAAGTAAGGAGCTTTCAAAAAATATTAGCTCTGAGTGGGGTTTAAAAGGTGGATGGTGTGGCGGAAAGTTAAATCCTAAGCTTGACATTGTTAGCTATGATTTCAATAGTTGTGAAAAATTAAGTAAGGAACAAATACGCAAATTGTATGTCGAAGTTATGGAGTATTTGCTTTATGCCTATAATACAAATATTCAATTAAGGCCTAGTCTTGGAAATTTTCCATTTGAAAATAAAAATCTTGAAATTTCTATCAATTTTTTAGCCAATGAAAATACACTGGGTCAAATTAAATATGTAAAAGGGTTTAATAATAAAATAATTTATTCGTATGTGACAAGCGACATGTCATTTGTAAGAGATTCAGAAACCTTTGAAGAGGCGTATTTTAAGGTGTATGGGAGAGCATGGGATCCGTTTAAGTA
>CAZABG010000010.1:18414-48273 GCA_964483465.1 uncultured bacterium | reverse complement strand
GAATAAAGAAGCTTACCTTTTCATGGGGTTTGAAACCTTCCGCATAGATATGAAACTGATGTCCCAAGTGATCCCATCTTTCAACTGTAAATCGATAGCCGTCTTGCTCAATTTCTGTGGGATTAGGAGTGATATGAGTCATTCCACCGCCGTTTACGCCAACGACATAGACATCTATAGATTCGCCATAGCCATAGTTATTTAATCCGAGATAAAAGGGATTCACCTCTTGCCCTTGTACGCTCCATACTTGTCCATTATCATCAACCTGTCCAAGTCCTAAACTCATCGGTTTGCCTTGAGGCGTGTAGGCCATGATATGAACATATTGCGCCTGCTCTTCGCCTTCTGCATAAAGAGCGTAAACCTTTGTTGTGGGTGAAGAATATTCTTCGACATAAACCGCCTCCACATTGACCTCAGCTGGCTTATGTGCGGCGCAGCCAGTAAGCAATAACGCACTTAAAATGAATCGTTTCATGAGAACCTCTCAAATAAAAAGTTTACCATAATGAAATCATTATAACTTTGCAAAAATCTCGTATTGATTTTATCATTTATCTGATGAGCATTGAATTAATGGGCCCTTTCGGAAGACTTGTATCAAAAAAAGTTTTGCTTTTGGGCGACCTTATGCTCGACTCTTACACTTTCGGAAAAGTTAAACGTATTTCTCCCGAAGCGCCTGTTCCCATTTTACATGCCGGAAAAGAAGATGAATTGCCTGGCGGCGCAGGAAACGTAGCCCTTAATTTACGCTCGCTTGGATGCGAAGTGGTGCTTTGCGGACGTATTGGAGAAGATCGAGCGGCAGCTTTACTTAAGCAAAAATTCCAGGATGAGCAAATTGATTTTATTCCTGTTATAGAAGCGAATTATCGCACGCCCATTAAACATCGCCTGATTGCCGACAATCAGCAGCTCATCCGAATCGATTACGAAGAAATATCATCTCTTCCCGAAACTTTAATCGCTCCCGCGTTAGAAAAGCTGGAAGAGAAAATTAAACAAGTGGATATCGTCGCTTTATCCGATTATGGAAAAGGATTCTTAACAGCCCCCTTTTGCAAGGCCTTGATCGCTCTTGTTAAAAAGCATAAGAAAAAAATTATCGTCGATCCGAAAGGGCTTGATTATTCTAAATATCGCGGCGTCGATCTGATAAAGCCAAACCGTAAAGAAGCGTACGACGCGTCTCACTTGCCAACGACAGAACCTATTCGCCATGCCGCTGATAAGCTCCTTGAAATTACTGAAGCCGAATCTATTGTCATTACTTTAAGCGAAGAGGGGATGGTCCTTTATCAAAAAGGATCGGAGAAGAAATTTCCGGTAAAATCAAAAGAAGTTAAAGATGTTACAGGCGCAGGCGACACCGTGCTTGCCTCTCTCGTTGCGGCCCTTGCTTCAAATCTTACCTTAGATGAAGCCATAAAGCTCGCAAACGTCTCTGCATCGATTGCAATTGAACAAGTAGGGTGCGTAAGAGTCTCTTTACGGGACCTAGCCCGCCGTCTTCTAGAAATCGATCATCACAACAAAGTTTTTGACGAAAACCACCTTTTTGCCCTTTCCCACGCCCTTAAAGGTCAGCCTTACCACATCATGAAGCTTGAGGCAAATGCGACCTTGAACCCCGAGCTATTTCAGTCTATCCGCAAATACCAGGTAAATCCTCTCATAATCAATTTTGAAGAGGCTCCTGCCCCTATTTTAATCGATATGCTCACCTCCCTCAAGGAAGTGAACTACATATTGATCGGAAACGCTCAAGATCTTTAATAAATCTTAATAATTTTTAGCTATAATAGTTATGTATGAATAATATTCACCTTTATACAGATTATTTTCCCGCCCATTTAAAAGCCTCTAGAATGTCTAATCATGATGAGGTTGACACCTTTCGTGATCTGCTTTTTAAAGATAAATTAAATAATAAAAATTAAAATCATGCATAATACCGATCAATTTCAAGCTTACATCAATGCTCATTTGAAAGCGGGGCATCTTTATAATGAATATGATGATTATTCAAAAAAGGTAAAAAGCTGTGAGAATCAAATTAGTGAAGCGATTAATCCATTTTTTACACTTACGCCGGTAACGCAAGAAGAGTTTAGTTTAGAATTTGAAGCAAGTCCAATTTCTTATGGCATCATTCAGCTACCTTACGCGCTAGTAAACGTTGTGCAGGGTATCTACCATTTCGCTTTGGGATTATTCTCCAAAATGCATAGAAATATCGCTAAACGCGATTTTGAAGAGGCGTATGGACGTATTTTAGTCCCTTTCAATAAAGGGAAAGGCGCCTTCCATATACAGCAAGCCCAGTTCCATCAAAGTTCTTATACTTATTTTAAGAGTTTGTCGGCATCCGAGTCTTGGAGACTGTCACATGAAAGAGACCGCAAAAATACAACTTTACAAACACTGCTTGATAATCCTGAATTTTATATAGAAAAATTTGAACTTGAGAATGAAATTGATAATGCCTACTTAGAAAAATTAAGAGCATTACCAAAAGAACTTTTATATATCTCCATTTATAATTTTGGACCTACATACAAATACTATTATTTATTATCCGATGAAGAGTTTGCAGATTTTAAATTAAGCGATCTTAAGATGGCTCCTGAAGAAGTTATTCAAAAACGCTTTTTCCTCTTTAAAAATGTGGATGTAAAAGAATCAGATGACATCACCTTTAATATGATTATCAATGGTAAAGTGGATGTAAATATTCTTCTAAAAGAGTTGCCTCCATATTTTTATTTTCTTATTCCTAATAGCCAATTAAAAGAAATTGATTATTCTTCTCTTTCTGATGTTCAGATTTCGCAGTTATTACGTAAACGCCAAGATCAAATAATCTATGAAACTATCGGCCGTTTGCCTTTTGCAATGATTAATAAGGTGAACCAAAGGAATAACTTAAATTATTACGCATATATTCCTGTGGAAACGATTGCCAAATTAACTAAAGATGAAGTTCAAATCGCATTGAAATGTCTCTCTAATGATCAACTAAAAGTTATTAAAGTGGATGTTTTAAAGGAATTAACACTAACTTGTTTGCGAGACGAAGCTCTTGATGCTCTTTTATCAGAGCCGGAAAAAGTCCAATGCTTAACTTCCGCTCAAATAGAGCCTCTTTATAGCGGAAAATCTTGGATACAACATTTAACGGTCGATCAATATAAAAGTTTAAACTTCGAAAAAGTTCAATATAGATTAAAACTAAATCTCTTTACGATTTCCGATTCAGATAAGTTAAAGAAAGTTGTCCAAGCTTTAAAAGTAGAACAGGTCTCTAATCTTCTTGAGTCTATTAATATAGGCAGTTATTTGACAGACGATCAAATAATAAACTTGGCCGATCATAGATCTATTTTATTCAAAATTTTCAATAATGAAAATCCCCAAGAATGTTCCCGTCGGTTCGATTTGTTGGAGCCTGGCAAGGTTGTAGAGATTATAAATGAATTTTGGTACTTAGCCGAAAATGTTTCAGACAACCTTTTGAAAAAACTGGACTTGAAGAATATGGAATATCGAAGTATTCAAAAACTTTTAGGGATATGGATGCCTAATAGTCGTTCTTCAAGAATGAATTTATTATCTGATGAACAATTTGAATCCATACTTTCAAAATTGAAATATTCACATTTTCAATCTGCTACTATTGATCAGCTAGTCAAATATTATGATAGATTTGATGATAGTCAACGTGCGTCTATCTCGTTATACTGCCAATCCATTTTTTCACGTACGCCTATAAATAGGCTTGAGCCTATTTTCCCTAAATTGTTGTCTTATGAATTCCTGACTCAAGAACAGTTTGCAGATCTTGATTTTACCAAGTTGGATGATAAAACTATCAAACGTCTTTCCGGATCTATTAATTTCAATAATTATGTCACTCTCAAACAATTAAATGACTGTGTCGACAGAAAAATAACATTAGATATTTATATTTACGCTATTAAGGAGCGGCTAAAACTTACAGATAAAGATGTAGAACGAATTAAACTTTGCAGTAAGAATGATCATTCTTTAGTTTGAGTACCTTGCCGGATAGCGTCGCCAAGGTGCTGTCTGCCTGCTTTAGTTGTACTTAGTGAGGAGAGGTTTTCTAGAATGGAGGCGCCAGCGGTTTGAGTTCCTGCAACTTTTCCGAAATAGATCAGTTTATATTACTAAGGCGCAAGTTTTAGCCGCGATTAAGCATAACATTTCTCTTCACATGACAGATGTAGAGAAAAAAGAGGTTGCTGCCAGGTTGAACTTGACAGAAGAAGAATTAAAAGGTATTTAAATGAATAGTGTTGACTCATTTCGTGATTATTTTAAAGCACATTTAGAAGAGGCTAATTTAGCCGATATTGATGAGTGCAAAGAGCAAATCAGGCAAGCGCCTGCGCCTTTTTATACATTAACTCCGGTAGATTTCGAAACTTTTCGCACCTGTTATGAAGCGGCTCTCATTCGACTAGAATCCATTTCTTTCTCCTATGCGGTGATAAATGGCGTGCAAGGGATCTATCATTTAGCGCTCGGAATCCTCACTTTTTCTAAAGTTCGCCTTTATACGGCTTTTCGCGATTTCGAAGAGGGTTATGGACGAATCATTAAAATCGGCAACAAAACAAAAGCCGCATTTTACGTTCAGAGAGCCCTCTTTCATAAGAGCGCCTATGAGGAGTATCAAAAAGGCCCAAGAATTGATCCTTTAGTTGTGGGTAATGTAACGATTGCTCATGCTTTGGATGCGAAGCGTACAAATTTCGCTATGTTTATTAAGAATCCTGAATTTTACATCGCAAAGTTCAAATTGGAAGAAGCGATAAGAAATGCTGGCGGTCAAGAATTTTTAGATAGATTAAATGAAGGGTCAAACAGTTTGCTTTCAAGTCTATCCATATACAGATTTTTGCTAGATCCTGAATTCTTCTCAAAATTTTATTTGATCAGCGACAATGAATTTGCAGCCATCACTTTAGCTCAAATTAAAGAATTTAATGAGGACCGCTTAACGGGAGTTTGGGAGCGTTTTGTTGAATTTAATGATTGTTCGGAAAGTCCGTCTGAAGGCATTAACATTAATGCTATCATTGAGGGTAAAATAGACCCTAATAAGCTGGTCGAAGAGCTACCTCCAAGGCTTTATGGATTAATTCCGACAAGTCAGCTTGATGCTATTGATTTAAGTAAATTGGATGATAAGCAGCTTAAATTTCTTCTAGACCGTTCCGATGATGAAATTGAAGAAATAATTAGAAAGCTCCCTCTTGCTGTCGTCAGGAAAGTACCCAATTTGCTGACTCATATTAGCAATGATCAATTAAAAGAGTTTAAAGATATCACGATTGAGGAATTGAATGCGATTTTTGGATGCGACTTCTATGTAGATAAAGCCCGCTTTGCTTTGCTTTCAAAGGAAGCTTTACAATCAGTTCTCTCCAAAATGGATAGCAAGTATTTGGGGGCGATCACCGATGAACAATTGAAAGTATTGGATTTGACTCCATTAAATAAAGAGCAATTAAGAAACCTATTTTATTGGGCAAAAAGTCTGCGTATCCAGTTATTAGATGTAAAAGCTATCATAGCTCTTTCCGATAAACTGGAATGCCTTTCAAATATTTCTGAAAATCAGCTTAAAGAATTAGATTTTAGCAAATTGTCAGGAACTGCCATCTTTAATGTTCTTAATCATTTTGACGAAGAAAAAAAGCGAAAAATAATTCAATCTCTCTCAACGGAACAGTTGTTTTTTGCTATTCCTCATATGAATTCAATGCAAACAACCTATATCACCGACGATCAAATCAAACAGCTTCCTTTTGAGAAGATGGATATATATTCTTTAAGGGTTGTATTTGATCCTCGTTTAACTAAAGAAGCAACAAGACGCTTTGATTTAGTAAAAGATCGCATGCATGATATTCTGCCTAAACTTGAAAATTTAGAATGGGTTTCGGATGATATCGTTCAAAACTTTGATGTATCTCTTTTATCTAGAGATCAACTTAAATCGCTCCTAAGACTTGGATTTTTTTCAAATAATCCACGCGTGCCTATTTTAAGGGATGAACAATGGGTATCATTTTTACATCACGATTTTGTTCGCTATATTCCTGATTCAGTGATTATAAAGTTCATTGATAAATTTGATGGGATCATGCTTGATTCGATTGATTGTCATAGAAGAGACCTATTATCTAAACTAGGAAAAAATGAGCTTAATATTGTATTAAATAAGTTCTCTAGAAACAGTTTCCTAACTGACGAGCAAATTCCTTTAATCGATTTTAGTGTTTTATCTGATAAGACTAGAAGTAGCATTCTCTTGCATCTTAATTTTGGGGATAAGGAGAGAAAACAATTCCTTACAATTGATCAGCTTATCTATTTAGCCTCGAATACAAAGGAAAGTTTATATCCAACAAAGGAACAAATCGAAAAAATCGATTTCTCTAAACTTTCAGAAAAAGCAATTAAAGCTTTTTTTGAAAGGTATACATATGCCTTCGTAAGCAAAAAACAGCTGGAAGACGCGATGAACGCTGCAAAAGGTGTTTTAAAAATATGGGATGTTGAAAGACAAAAAGAGAGATTAGGGCTCACTTCAGCTGATTTAAATCGATATCGTTCATTATGCAGTAACTCATTCTGATGCGTGAGTTCCTTGCCTTAAAGGACGCTTTACAGAGGGAGCTATTCTTCATCCAGATGCTGAGCGCCTTGACGAATCGCTTCGCCAAGTAGTTTACGTCCATTTTCTGAAGTTAAGGTGGTAACACTTTTGAGAATTTGTGAAGCGTCGGGAGTATGGGTTGCGGGACTTTCGTCGAGAGTAAGCTTTCTAGGCGGCTCGATGGAGAGGGCGCCCTTTGTAGGTTCTGTAGGCTGAATTCCGCCAATCGGAATAGATCCATCAATGGGTATCATTTTGACTCCTTAACTTTTCTAAATAGTTTTTTATTTGGACTTCCCAATCCTTGTAGATCGATTCGCGGGTTAAGGGAAGCGCATCAAGCAGGCAATCGATCGCCGCCTGGAACTGGTGTTGTTTTTCATAGCAAAAAGCGGTATGAAGAAGCGGCCTTGGGTCGCTCGGATCGAGCAAAGCTGCCGAGCCGTAAGCATTTATGGCGTCACGATAATTTCCTGCGTAGTATTCAGAGTGGCCAAGCGAGCTCCAATGGTAGGGGAGTTTCCAGTCAATCATGGCTAGCAAAAAAAAGACGTCGGACGCTTCTCGGTATTTACCTGCGTTATACAGCTCTGTTCCTTTTGTTCTAAAGGACCGCATCAGTTTTTCATCAAACCCGCATATTTCCTTATAGGTAAACGTATCATCCCATTTAGATAAACCCCAATTCACTTCGCCAAGCTTTTGCAGTTCAGGAGCGTTATCTAAAAGGGTTGCGGCCCTTTCTATCCTTGTAATGATCGCCATAACTTCTTCATAAACTTCGCTATTTATTTTTTCCTTTTGAATAGCTGGGGGAAGCAGGTGCATGTGTTCATTAAGATGGGTAGCCTCCATTCTTTCTTCGACGACCTTTTCCCGAAGCTCATTGAGGCACATTTCCTGCCTCCTCGACTGTCATCCATTTTTGAGACATCTCCCTTCCAAGTTGAATGATGTCGTCACCGATCTTTTTGTGTTTATCTAAGGCTTCTTCGAACCAGGCTTTATCATAGAGTTTTTTTAGTAATTCGAGCGCAACTGGTTTCAGTTCGGGATCATTTGAAGCATCTTTAAGTAAGATGTAGTAATTTTGTAGGTCATTTTTTGAAAAACTGCCTTTTTTTGAAGTATTTTTAGTTAAGTAAATAAAGTTGTAGCCTCCGCTTAAGCCTTTACTGATGACAATTGGAGTTTCGGTTGTTATGGGGTTTGAAGCAATTTTATGTAACTCCCTGCTTAACATATCTAGTCCGTTCTTCGTTCTATTGTGCAGGGCTTCCGCATCTTTTTCCTTGTCGATTTTTGAGAGGTATTTTTGCTCTAAATGATTAAGGGCTGCGTTAAGATTATCGTTCTTATTTAATACGATTTTCGACCAAGGATGAGACTTTAAGAAGTTAATGATGTGCCCAATTTTTTCAAGCTGGGCCGGATCTTGATCAAGCGCGCGATCGATTTTAGCGAGCACATGCTGAACGGCTTTTTGGGCGGGTTCTTTTTTTCCCGCTAAGCGTTCTGTAAATCGACTGAATATCGATCTTTCTTTGGTGATAAGGCCGTCAGGAGTTATTCGTAGTTTTTTTTCGGAATCGGCATTTTTTAACACTTGGTAAATTTGGGAAATATCGGCTTCAAGCGCTTCCCGATTTTTCTTAACATCGGTCGGCTTAGAACCCTGCTGAATAAATTCTCTCAAATTATAAAAGGGCTTCTCTCTTGCGGCAGCGCTTAGATCGATTGCGTTAAAGGCGTTTTCGAGAGGAGACAAAACGGTATCGGATACTGTACGAAGGTCGCCCCTATTTACCAAATCCTTTGAACGATCGATTAATATAAATAGGGAGGGGACTTCGGGTCTATCTGGAATGAGTCCCGCACTATCAATTGAGGAGGCTCTCTTTTCTAAATGGCTTAGGAGAGCGCGATGTTTTTCCGAAATATTAACATTCGAAAAGACGCTCTCCATGTCTGGGTCCAAAAGAACCGCTAAGACAACGATTAAACTATGAGCATCGCCTTGATTGGATAATTTGTCCGCAAGTTCTATATAAAATTCGAGACTATTTTTAATTCCTACTTGATCGCTATCTTGAAAAATATCATTTCTTATCGCATCCATTAATCTATTCGATTCTTCTAACGCGAGTTGAAGGGAGGGGAGTTTTCCATTTTCCCCATTACGGCTAAATTCAGCGATTTCAGAGACACGGACTTGAGATACCAAAAATTTGGCATGGTTTTTCAGAGATTTTGAAATGACATCAAGGCAGTCTTCTCGGTTAAAATGAACCCCTTTTCTGATTTTATCTAGATCGGTTTTAAGAGACGCATTTCCTGTAGGTGTCGATAATAGATAGCTAAATTGATCCATTATCGTGTCAGAGCGAGTTTGAAAATCCTCTTGTCTTAGTGATGTAAATAATTTTTCAAGAGGCGCGTTTACATAATCAATCTCATCAGGATCTGCTGTTTTTACATAGGTACTGATAAATTGATTTAGATTTTCTTTTTCCGCATCGGTTAGATTTTTATAGTTCTCAGCAAGTTCGATTAAAAAAAGACGTACCTCTTCTTTGTTTAAATAGAGGCTAAGACCAATAGCAAACTTTCTTGCGAATTGGCTATCGGACAAGATCTTATGTTTAGCTTCATTTATCGTAAGAGCGTGCGGTTTTGCCTCTGAAAATAGGTTTCGAAAGAATTTAATAATGAATAGAGATTTCAAGCGATCTAGTGCGAAGCCTATATAGCTTTCACCGGTAAGGACTTTTGCTTTGATCTCTCTTTTGACATTTATAGGTTCTGCGGGTTTAGGAAAGGGAATGCGACTAGGTGCAGAAGTTGGGGCAAGATCGGAGGCAGGGGTTGCAGGTGTGTGAATAGTTATGTTTTCAGGCGAGTCAACCATAATTGTTACCTCTATTATAATTGTATTGTGTTCGATTCATTTTGATTATTAATTTGAGTAAATTAATTGAAAATTAATAATCCTCCAGCGATTGAAAGTTTACTAGGGAAGAGTTATCTTGAAGTTATGGATATAAACAGCAAGTTTAAGTGGGAAAGACAGCCTCAGGCTGAATTAGTGATTGAGAAGGCGATTCAAAGAGCCTTAGAAAATCCGGATATCAAAATGCTTGATGCTCGCATGCGTAAAGATGCGTCGACGCGACTTTTTGACTGGCTTGATCATGTGGTAGTTGCGATTGAAGAAGAAAAGGCTGTTCAAGACGCAGGATTTGAGCTTTTTCACGCAACTCCGAACTCCAAAATATATCATCATAAAGGGGCGCAATTTCCTCTCGTAATCGTTACAGAAAATGATCAATTGGGACTTGGCTTGTCAGTAGATTCAATTGCCGATTATTTACTTGCAAACGGCCTGCATGTGCTAATTGAAGGATCGCCTTTTTCGCCCTATCGACGTGCGCTCATTTCCTCTAAAAACGAAATAAACTTTTGGGTGGTGGAAAGACGCAGCCTTGATTATGTAGAACCTACCTATTTAAACGGCGATTACCTCACAAGTTATTTTGAAGCGGTTGAAAAATGGTCTACAAGACCAAGGAAGCTGGAAAAAGAGGGGATTATCATTGCCCAGCAAATTGCTCAAAATATGGTTGAAAGACTAGGGGAAGCTGTCGCGGCTTCTATTGTATGTGAAATCGAGCGTAAATACTGGCAAAGCCGTAATCGTGCCGGGCAGATCCAAAAAGGGCGACAGGATAGGCTTGGCCTTGGGTGGGCAAACCATGATCATCATACCTTCCGCTCATCTCGCACAAATTTTAAAGAGCTAGTGCGTCTCTTTGAAATCCTTGGATTCCATGTGAGAGAACGTTTTTATGCCGGCGAAGAGGCGGGTTGGGGCGCGCAAGTTATGGAGCATCATAACATACGCCTTGTCTTATTCCTTGATGTCGATCTTGCGGCGGATGAAATCGCGATCGATTTCGCCCATCAACCTATTCCTGAAAGAAAACATCTGGGTACTATCGGTCTCTGGTGCGCTCTGCATGGCGATTCAATCCTGCAATCGGGAATGCATCACCTTGAAGCGCAATTTGAGTTTGATCAGTTAAAACAAGATTTGAAAGCGCTTGATGTGGATATGATGAATCCTTTCTCTGATTATAGCTACCTCAAGCAAGCTTTCACTAAAGGAGAAGTCTGGCCGATCGAGCCTTCATGTCTTGATAAACTTGTGCATGAAGGTAAAATAACAGCTGCGGAAAGAGAAAAATTCCTCCATGAAGGGGGAGTGGGAAGCCATCTTGAGAACCTGCAGCGACGAGAAGGCTACAAGGGATTTAATCAAAAGAATGTAAGCCTCATTATTAAGGAAACCGATCCAAGACTGATAAAAACAAAAGGATGAAGGCTGAATAGCGACAGGTACACGCTACCGTTATGACTGCGAGAACCTTATATATTGTTTTGTAAGGGTGCAGTAATGGAGCGGCTGAGACTGTTTATAATGCTCTAACTTCTCCTTTTTATCTTCTATAACATGGGTGTTGAGCATATCCTTGAATTGCTTTATTTCGAGCGCTTCAATGTTCTTTTTTGCGTTATGATATTTTAGGCCTGTAACCCCGGAAAATAGGGCTAAAAGGGGGATAGTTACAAATAACGATACTGGAAAGAAAAATCCCAAGGCCGCCGTAATTACTAATGAAGTTAAAACGGTTCCTTTAAAAACTCTTTCAAGACGCTCTTTTTGAGCGTAATCTTCTTTGAAAGTTTCAGCAAGAAATTCGATTTTTTGATCGTAATCAATCTTAAATTTGCCTTTTCTTGCTTCAGAAAAGCCCTCGATAGTTTTATTTTCTTCGTTAGTGTAATGTGTGTATATCATATATAATATAATTATAATTCGTGGTCATTAAGGTCCCGTTAAGATTAAAACAATAATTAACTTTTTTTAAGATCAATCATTCCATCCTCCAAGATATATGCACCTATATTTAATCATTTTTATGCTAATTACTTTTCCTGCTTTTTCCATTGAGCAGGAAAAAGTTCTTGAAGCTTTTTTTCGAACCTTAATTGCTGACTCTGAAGCAGGATATGTGATGTATGGTGCTAAACCTGTTTGTATAATGGGTTTTTCTATTGAAGATAAATTTAATGTGGAAAATGAACTTCATAGAATGGATGTTGACCTTTTTGAGGGAGTAAAAGTTTGGAAAGAACTCAAACCTCAAAATGAAAACTTAATTATTCATGTTTATGAAGAGCCCGATTCTCTAGTGCCTCAATATAAGCACCTACTAGTTATAAATCGTGGGTTATTTTTTGCTATTGTTCAAAAAAACCTGTCTTTGTTTCAGTATATACTCGGTCCTGAAGTCACTCCTTCCTCTTTGCTGACAGAACTTTTGAAGCCAAACTCTACATGGCATTCTACTCTAAAAGATTCTAAAGTACTAATAGGTATCTTGCTAGGATTCGGTACTAATAATTCCATTTATGAATCACGCCTAGAAGCATTGCAAGACTATCTTTTTCAGGGAGAGAATATTCCATTTAAAGGAAAAGTGGAAGAGTTCGGAATATCCAATCAAATGTTTCGAGATATGATCCTTGTATCTGCATCGAGAAAAGTTACAGAACGAATTCTTCCAAGTTTTGGATTTAAGACCCTTAAGGAAGAATATTCATCACTTCTATCAAAATTGGAAGCTTCTTCAACAGCACTTGTAAGAGATAAACCAGGTTTTATATTTGGAAGAATAAAAAATGATCCTGAAACAAAACCTTTAATTGAGAAACTTGAAGCCACTCAAAAAAGGATTCAAAATCTTTTAAACTCTAAAACATTTTTGAGTGATGTATTAAAAGAATTTCAATGTGCTAATACACTTGGAAACACATCTACTGAATCTTTAGATGAATATTCAAAGCTGATTGCGGCTCATATTTGGGACATTTTGGAAGATGATGATGGATTGTACCAAGATAATTTCTTGATTGGAATGGAGAGTGATAGGCCGTTAGACGATCATGAATTTGATTATAGAAAAAATGAAGCTTTGAGTCAGATCAGCCAAAACCTTGAGAAAACAACAAAATTGTTCCAGCAGCTTGATACTGATGCAAATTATCTAAAAATTATTCCTGATAAACTTCACTTCAAAATTTTAAAATCAGGTCAAGGGGAGTGTTTAAAAGGCGCAACTAATACCAAATTATCTTATGCCATCTATGATGATGAAAATAATATTTTAGTTGAAAAACGATGTCAGTTAATTGATTTAAACGAAGTTGTTCCAGGTTTAGCTTTAGGAGTTATAGGGATGTCAAAGGGAGAGATTAGGGAAATCGTGATTCACCCTTGTTTATCCTATGGATTAAATACATCCTTTGAAAAGGGAATTAGCTTTAATGCAGTTGTGCAGCTACATGAGTTTGGATCTACTGCTTCGCCATACAACTATCAAGAATTTGATATGACGATACAAAAAATCGATGATGAAGAAGCTTGCAAAACGAAGGCTTTTAATGAGGGTTTTAACATGTGGAGTCATTATGGAAAATATCGTCACTACACTTTATCAGAAGTGCTTGAGTTGATCTCTAAATTTAGAAAGGGTGAAGACCACAAAAAATATCTAAATCGTGACCGTTTGAATACCCTTCATTGGATTATTTATCACGATCCTTAGATTATCTACCCTTTGAAAGTAGCTCATCCTGCCGCTATTCATCCTTCTGCCTTCCTCCTTCATCCTTTTGCTTTTCATCCTTTGCTTTTAGTCATCAGCATATCGATTACTTGAGCGAGGTGAAGGGCGTTTTTGCTTGCGCCATCCTTGATTTGCGAGCGGCACGAGAAGCCGTTTGCGATAATGATCGTATCTGTTGTTGCAGAACGGACTGTCGGCAATAATTTAAGTTCGCCGATTTTCATAGAAATATCGTAATGCTCTTCTTCATAACCGAACGACCCTGCCATTCCGCAGCAGCCTGATGGGATCTCTTCGGCTTGCAAAGGTTTGCATCCCGATATAGCTTTCATTGTTCCCTCTGTGCCGATCAGCGCCTTTTGATGGCAGTGGCCATGCACGAGAGCTTTGTGAGTAAAGGGGAGGAACGAAAGAGGCAGCTCGCCTCGATGGATGCAATCGGCAATAAAATTATCGAAATAATGAAATTCGAAAGAGGGGAGGTCTAATCGAAGGTCTTTATATTCATCGATGAGAGCAGAAAAACAGCTAGGTTCAAGGATGATAATAGGATAAGAAAGATAGGGTTTTAGGCGATCGATGACTTTTGTAGCCTGTTTTTTTCCTTCTTCCAGCATGCCTTTTGAAAAGGCGGGGCGTCCACAGCATTGAAAGGGAGGCACGATCACCTCGTATCCCAATTTATTTAATACCTTAATGGCGCTAACCCCAATTTCCGGATTATTAAATTGGGTATAGGTATCGTTAAAGAGAACGACTTTTTTTCCCTCGGGCTGTTTAATGCGGTAAAAAATCTCTGAGAAGCGATCTGTACTAAGTTTCGGAAGGGTTCTTTTAGAGGAAATGCCAAACTTTTTTAGGAGATTTTTAATAAACGGCCTTTCAATCAGCCAGTTATGCAAGGAAGGCATCGACCATTCGTTCAGTAGAGCAAGATTTGCGATGAGCCTAGATCTTAAAGGTACGCCTTTTTCTTTTTGATAATGGTAGAGAAATTCTCCTTTCATTTTCGCCATATCGACTTGCGAAGGACATTCGGTTTTACAGCCTTTGCAAGAAAGGCATAAATCGAGAATGTCGTGGATGGCGTGGTTTGCAAGGCTTTTATCGCTTAATGATTCGTGCATCATAGCTTGCAGCGCGTTCGCGCGCGCTCTCGTCGAATCATATTCATTTAATGTGGCTTGAAAGGAAGGGCACATGAGCGATTCTTTTTTTCGGCACTTTCCATTACCATTGCACATATCGACAGCAAGCTCGAAGCCTCCTTCCTTTTCAAAGTTATAAAAGGTGTCGAACTTCAAAGAGGGTGTTTTTGGATTGAGCTTTAACTTATCTTCCAGTTCCTCAAATTTAAGACCCCCAACAATTTTACCGGGATTCATTAAATGAAAAGGGTCGAAGGCGTCTTTCAAGTCTTGAAATCCTTTATAAAGCGCTGTGCCGAACATTTTTTCGTTATAGCCCGATCGAATTATCCCGTCTCCATGCTCTCCGGATAGGGCTCCGCCAAATTCAATCACCATCGACGAGAAGGTCTCCATCATATGCGCAATAAGATCGAGGTCTTCTTGCGACTTTAGATTTAAATAAGGGCGTATATGCATGCATCCAGAGCCGACATGGCCATAAATGCCGGCTTCCTTATTATATTTGGCAAGGTAATCAAGAAAGTGCTTCATGAACTCGTGAAGTCTTAGTGGAGGTATCGACATGTCTTCAAGAAAAGCGCACGCATTCACATAGCTTCTTTTCGACATTAAAAGGCCAAGGCCCCCTTTACGCACTTCCCAAACATCTTTCATCTTATCTTTTTGAGTTACTTCAGAGAAGGCGTATCCTATACCATGATGCCTAAGATCGGCTTCAAAAGTGGATAATTTAAGTTTAACATCTTGCAGCGTATTTCCTTCAAATTCTGCGATGATGACAGCTTCAGGATCGCCTTTCAACCAAAAGAATTTGGGTTGAAAGCGCTCAACAGTCTGGGCCAGCTTTATGATGTTTTTATCAATCATTTCAAGGGCGAGCGGGTTCCACCTTAGCATATGGATGACTGATTTCATAAAATCAAGGATCGAATGAAAGTGGACGATCACGAGACCCGTTATTTGAGGCTTTTTAACCAGCTTTATTTTTAGGCGACTGATGATGCCGAACGTTCCTTCAGAACCAACAATTAATTTTGATAAATTCAGCGGCGGTTTTAATAGTTCGTCTAAATTATAGCCTGAAACTCTGCGGTCGATGGCAGGAAAGCGATTAAGAATCTCTTCTTTAAGTTCGATGCGGATTTTTTCGCAAGCGCGGTATATATCTCCTTCTCGGCCTCTTTTTGCTAGCTTTTGATTCCACTCGTCTTCAGTTAGTTCTTTGAAAGTGATGACGCTGCCTTCATCGATGATAAGATCGACTTCCAGGACGTGATCAACCATTTTCCCATACTTAAGAGATCTTGCGCCTGCAGCGTTATTGGCGGCCATTCCGCCTATTGTCGCCCTATTTGATGTTGAGGTTTCAGGTCCTACTTTTAATCCGTATTTATCGGCAAGACGGTTTAAGTCATCTAGAACTACACCCGGTTCTATAGTCGCTTCTTCGTTATTCGGATCAATATCGATAATGTGATTTAAATAACGGGATACGTCTATAACAATCCCTTTGCCAAGGCATCCGCCGCTTATGCCCGTTGCGGCCCCGCGTGCGGTAATGCTCTTTCTTTCATGATAGGCGTATTTTACGATCGCTTTCAGCTCTTCGATTGTGGCAGGCGTTGCAACCCCTTCAGGAACAATCTGGAAAATAGAAGCATCTTTACTATAGATCTCGCGAATTATTTCGTCGTTTTCAATTTTCATATTTTTTGAAAGTCGTAAACCGATCCTAATTTTAAAATTTGACTGATTTCGTCAAGCGCCCTTTCGCTTTCATCCCAAAGATTCGGATCCAATAAATCAAGAGGGGTTAAGCGGTCTCGATAATGGGACTTAACCCAATTGACAAGTTCATTATATAACGATTCAGTGAGTCTTGCCCCTTGATTCATCGCATTCACTTCGTTTTGATTTAAAGGGACCCTAAGCCTAAGGCAGGCAGGGCCTCCTCCATTTTTCATGCTTTGTTTTAAATCGATGAAATGGACATCATTGATGGGATTGTCGGATCTCGCAGATAAATTTGATAGGAATTGTTTGGTAGATTCAATTTCTAAACACTCGCTTGGAGCGATCAATGTCATTGAGCCGTCCGGAAGCGAGATAATTTGAGAATTAAATAAATAGGATTTTACAGCATCTTCAAGATGCACTTCTTCCTCTGTCACCTCAATGGCTCTTAATGAGGTGTCGCAGTAGTCGTTCATCTTTTTATTGAGATCTTCAAGCAGCTTCTTTGGATTATCGAAGGCTTTTTCATGATAAAAGAGATAATTGAAGTGGGCCATCGAGATGACGTCATTATGAAAGACACCTGAGTCGATCGCGTAAGCATTTTGTTTTGCAAAGAGAACTTGCTTTTCGAATATTTTATGCTTTCTTGCAATGGCAAGCGATGCTTGAAGCGATTGTCTTGCAGGATATTTTTTGGGTTTGTTTTCGCCTTCATCTTCCGGATCGTGGCCGTAGATAAAGAGATGGATCCCTGGCTTTAAATTGCGTTCGCAAAAACGAAGGTGGTTTGCGGCTCCTTCATCGGCAAATAGGGGATGCGAAGGGAGAGGGTCATGATGCTCAAAGAAAACGGGATTAGGGAAAATGGCTTTTAACAATTGCGATGTGCTTTTAGCTTCAATGGAACGGTGGAATTTGCTGATGAGATTCGCGGGAGTGAAATGGACTTTATTACCGGTATCAATGGAAGGGGTCACCGTTGCCGCGTTAGCAGTCCACATGCAGGCAGAAGAACTAATATAAGGAAATATCCAGGGTGCTCGCCGTTTAGCCTCATTTAAGATAGTTTCTCTTCCTCCTTCAAATCCAATTTCTCTTAAGGGTTCTACTAGAGGCCTTTCCTGAGGAGGCATAACAATTTGGCCGACGCCTAGATTCATCATGAATTTCATTTTGGCAAGGCTTTGAAGCGCCGCTTTCTGCGGGTTTGAAACCATATTCTGATTGGCAATCGATGCTTCATTTCCATAGGAGAGGCCGCTTTGAGTATAGGTTGGACCTGGCAGGCCATCGAGATTATCTTCATTCATTTTTTAACTCCTTGGATGCCGGGATGGATTTGAGGGGGAATTTGAATTTGCGCCATTTCAGTCGATGCGACGGGATAAGAAGTGTAATCGGACGCAAAAAAGGCGGCGGGCCGATAGTTGCCGCTCATTTTAGCTCCGCCAAAGGGGGCGAGGCTGCTTGCGCCTGTTAAAGGAGCATTCCAGTTAATTACACCCGATTTTACGCCGTAATAAAAGGTTTCGTATTCGTTGAGCTTGTCAGTAAAGATACCTGCAACAAGGCCATAGCGTGAACGGTTCGCTTCTTGAATCGCCTCTTCTAAATTTTTCACCCGGATTAAATAGAGAAGCGGGCCAAATACCTCTTCATCTTTTACATCAAGCGGGTTTACTTCGATAATGCCTGGAGTAAGCAGCCTTTTACCAAGACGTTGCATCGGATAAAGAACTTTGCCCTTTTGTTTTTGGAAGGAATCAAATACATGATCTGCCGCCTGTTCGCTGATGAGCTCGCCCATGAAAGGTTCCGGTTTATCTGTGTAAGGCCCAACTTTTATCGATTTAGTCATTTGCAAAAGCTCTTTCAGGTAAGCTTCTTGTTTCGGTCCATCAATGACGATTAATTTTCTTGCGGCTGTACATCGCTGTCCGGCAGTGATAAAACTCGATTGGATCGTCAAATAGCTTGCGGCGTGGATATCGCTAATATCGCTGATGACTAATGGATTCATACCTCCCATTTCAAGCGCGAGCAATACCTGAGGCCTGTCTGCTAAGGCCTTAGAGATTTTCATTCCCACATTTAAAGAGCCCGTAAAATATACGGCATCTATCGGCAAGCTAATCAAGAGCTCTGCCGCTTTTCCATCTCCTGCAACTAGTTGCAAAAGTTCTTTCGGATTTCCTGAATCGATCCAGCATTCATGGTAAAGTTCTGCGACTCTTATCGCTTTTTCAGAAGGTTTAAATAATACGCTGTTGCCTGCAAGAAGCGAGGGGATGATATGGCCGTTTGGCAAGTGAATGGGGAAATTAAACGGCCCAATAACAGCTGTAATACCTATAGGTTTATATCGAGTTGAGATGCGCCCAGTTCCAATGTCTTTATAGCTATCCATGGTTCGGCTTTTAAAGGCTTCGATCGATATGGCAATTTTTGCGAGGGAGCTTTGCACTTCCTGACGCGATTCCCAAAGGGGTTTGCCGATTTCTTCTGAAATGGTTATAGCGAGCTCTTCTCTTTTCTTTTCTAAAGCGTCATAAAAACGATTTAAGGCTTCAATCCGAGTGCCTAAATTAACATGGCGCCATTTATCGTACGCGTTTTTTGCCTTTTCATACTTCGACTCGATGGTTTCGATGGTGTCGTCTTTCATAAGCCTTCCTTGAATGAAAGGGGAGAGATGCGCAAGGTATCTCCTTTTTTTATTTTTAGTTTTTCAGCGGATTTTTCAGGCAATATGATGCCTTCTTCTGTTAATCGAATATTTGTAGATAAAACCCTAAAATCTATGGACCGGTTTGAAACAAGGTAGGGCAGATCCCCTTCTCCGAAAGAAACGATTTTTTGGATGGAGGATTTTTCAATCGTTTTAATTTTAGGAAATTTAGCGTGAAGGATGGGGCCTCCATCAATCATGTCGATAATGTTCTTATAAATGAACCCTTCTTCTTCCAGAAGCTCTAGGGCCTTCGTTGTGTTTGGATGGGTTTTTCCGATAACATCGAGCGCTTCCTGCGGAAGAAAAAGCGAGCAGAGAGGGTGAGTTGGCGTCATATCTTTATATTCGATTTCGTGATTGTCTATTCTTCTCATGACCTCAGGAAAAGGAATTTTAATAAAACGTCCTGTCACTTTTTCCCAAAATACAGAATTATTATCGCTGATGACTCCTCGCATATTAGCAAAAATCTGATCATGGAATCGGGAGGGAAAATCGGCCATAAAAAGGAATCTCGAAAATGATAAAAGACGTCCAACGCCTTTTTTTCGAAAGGGACGATCTACAAAAAGGGAGGATATTTCAGTGAGATTACAAAATTTAATGGAGGGAATCAGCCAGAAATAATCGTTTTCATTCACTATATGATAAGAGGTTAAGGGATGATCGATTGAAGTATCCGCTTTTATTCCGGATATTCCCATTAGGGTATTTGTTTCGCTATCTTCCAAAGCAAATAAGTAACGCTCAGGCCCTGGTTTTTCCACCTGCTTAATAAAAGATGAAATGGATTGTTCAATTTTATCTAAAAGAGCCTCTTCATTTTTAGGAAGAGAAGTGATTCCAAATTGTGCTTTAAAGGCAAATTCGATAATCCTTTCACTATCTTTTCTTTCTACCGGCCTTATAAAAGTCATATAAGCGCGTCTTCCAATATAGCGAGGACTTGTTTAATGTCTTCATTTGTTATCGTTAAAAGCGGGGCGAGCAGGCGTACGCGGGTTGGATTCGAGCCTGCGCTAAATGCGATTACCCCTTTTTGAAAGAGTCGTTGGAGATAGTCCAGGACTTGTTTATTTTCGCCTTTATAAGCGGTAAACGCAATCATGCCCCCAAGACCAAAGGGGCCTTCAAGTTTATCGGGATGCTTGCTTGCGATTTTCTTTAATCCTTCTTCAAAAAGATCGTGTATTTCGGCAATTCTTCCCTTCTCTCCGTAATAATTTCCTTCAACGAGCCGTTTTATTATAGTGGATGAGGTGCGAATGGCAACGCTCGACGAGGTAAAAGTCTGACTTAAGAGTCCAAGCCTTGGTTTTACTTTCTCTATAAAAAGAGTCGCGCATACTTGGCTCATTTTTCCGATCGTTACAATATCGACATACTCTTCAAGACCGTAATATTGAAAGCCAAATAGCTTATAAAGCCGGCCAAACGTTTGAATTTCATCTATAAAGACAACTATACCCGCTTCTTTTAAAGCTTCGATGATGGTGATGAAAAAGCTTCTTGGCGCTGCGTAAAAGCCCCCTTCCCCTTGTACAAGTTCAATAATCATTGCGGCATATTGTTTTGGATAACGGGCAACGTATTTTTTTATCGTATCGACCGCTAATTTTGTAGAACCTTCATTCTCATAGAAAGGGACATAATCTATTGCGAGCGTGCTTGGAAGGCCTTCTCGATACGTTGCTTTATCGGTGATTTGCGACGCGTGCAAAGTCCTTCCGGCAAAGCAATGATCAAAAGCAAGAAGCCTTTGAGCGGGAAATCGGTATTGAAATGCGATTTTTAATCCGTTTTCAACGGCCATAGCTCCCGATGACGTTAAAAAGCAATGCGGCAATCCTGACTCTTTAGAGAGAAGTTTCAAAAGTTCAAGAGAGTCGATGTTCTGCTGCAAATTTCCTTCCATAATCGTATCGGAAATGGATCCTTGCATAGCTGAGGCCATGACTTCAGGATCGCTATGGCCAAAAACATGGGGCCCGATCCCCGTAATCATGTCATATTTTATGCTGCCGTCATTAAGCTCGACTAACGACCCCTTGCCAAAGCCTGAGCCTAAATAAGGGTAATAAAGTTTTGCGCCGCGAATTTTTTCAAATTCTTCAATGGCTTTGGTGTAGCTATTTTGCAGATTGGCGGCGGGGCCTTTAACGCCTTTAATTTGCGCTTGATGTTCTTTTAGGGTTTCTAAAACTAATTTTTTTGCCTGATCAATGCGAGGATCGGCATTAAAGGCATCACTTATTGTCATGAACGCGATCCTTCTTCTAGAAAATATAAAAGAGAGAGCTTCGCTCTTTCTGCAAGGCTGTCTATATCGATCCATTCATCGGATGTGTGGATCCCTCCACCTACCGCTCCCATAGTGTCAAGACAGGGTACATGCACCGAACTGATCAAGTTGCCGTCCGATACGCCGCCTGTTTCTTTTGTATCGAGTTTAATTCCAAGGCGATTCGCGATCGATTTCATTTGTTTAAAAAGAGGCTCGGGAAATTCTTTTGGAGGGCGATAGCCTTTATCGACTATTTCAACATCAATGCCATATTTATCTTTTTCAATTTTCGCAAGCGTTTGCATTAAAGGAAGCAGGCTATCTAATGAATAGGGTTCAAAAGATCTTGCGTTGATTTTTAAACAAGCAAGAGCAGGTATGACGTTGTGCGCATATCCTGAAGTAAGTTCTCCGTAATTGATATCGACTTGCGGATGCTTTCTTTCCTCTAAGGCTTGAATAAAGCGAATGGATGAGGTGAGAGCGTTTTTAGCGCTATCGAAGTCGCGTCCGGCATGGCCTCCCTTGCCGCGAAAAAAGATCGTTGCATTGAGAGATCCTTTTCTTCTTCCGGCAAGATAGCCATCTGTTAAAGCGGGTTCATACCATAAACTTGAATGATATAGCCGTGCGCGCTCTTTTAATACATTGCCTGAGGATGGAGATCCAATTTCCTCGTCGCTATTAATAAAAACTTCCCATCCAAGACCTTTTGCGAAAGGGGATCTTTCGAACGCTTCAAGCGCCTTGAGTAAAATTACAAGGCCTCCCTTCATGTCGGCGACACCGGGACCAATCAATTTATTTGGCGTTTCTTGAATTTTAAAATGCGTTTTGTGGACGGTATCTATGTGTCCGCCCAAAAATATTTTTTTTGCGGCTTTTGTTCTTTTTTTAAAGGAAAGCGCCGGATTGATTTTGAAAGGTTCTGTCTTGCCTTCTGAATTTGTTCTAAAGGCTTTTGGTAAATCTATCACTTCCGTTTCATCGGCGAGTTTACCGAATTCAGATTTCACATATTGACTTAAGTTTGTCAAACCTTCAAGGTCGTGCGTATACGTCGGAATTTCCGCCCATGATTTTAATAAAGATACCATGTTCTTTTTTTCATGGTCGAGCCAGTGAATGTAAGGTTCGAATCGGGTATCGATTCCCATGCTTCGGATCTTGCCAAATCTTCTGTTTAATATGCTATCGGCTTTTGATTTGTGTATAAATCAACCATCAGTTAACGTGACCGCAATTTAGGGGAGATAACTGATTAGAATGAGTCAAAGCAAGCATAAGCTAGTAGAAAAGACACTTCAAAAAAACCATGCCTGTTATGTTTTGATTACATGCGACAAAGGAAAAGAAGGGACGTTAGATGTTGAAATGAGTTATAGCACCGATGATCCGGCGCTAGCTTCTATGCTTTTGCATGGCGCTCAATCAATCATTGATGAAGATAGTTCAGATTCCCTATAATCCCTACTTGCAAAAAGGTGTTATCCGTGGCAACAATCTTAAATATTCTTCCCAGAACTTCTCCTCTCTTCTTAGGACCGTTATTTTTACTTTCAGCTTTCTTTCTCATTATGCTTCAGGGCGTAGATCCTCTTAAGCCTTTTCTTTTACTATCTTCGGGTCTTGCCATTACGGTATTAGGCGGCGTTCGCTCCCTTTTCGTCCTAATTCCCTTGCTCGCCTTTTCATTTTATACGCTTCTTCCTCTAAATCTTTGGTCGCTCGGCCTCTTTTTCCTCGTTTCTTTTTCCTATATTCAATCAGCCCTTGCTTTAACTGATCAGGATGAAGAGCTTAGGACAAAGGAAGGGTTGTTAAAAGAGCGCTATGTCCATTCGCTTCATGAAAAAGAAGCGCTTAACGTCCAGATTGCCAAAGAATTAAGTGAAAAGAGCATAGGATATTTACACGCAAAAGACGAAAATAAGACGCTCAGTAAAACGCTTGAGATTGCTCGAAATGAGCTTAAAAACCTGACTTCAGAAAAAGAAGCGCTTCTTCGTGAAAAAACCGCCTACTTAAAACAAATCGGCGATCTTGAAGCTAAAGCCGAAGATTACGACCATGTTAAAGAAGCTTTAAAAGCGTCAAATCTTTCTCTTCGTGAAAAGGATCTTGAACTTGCTACTCTCAATCAAAAAATCGAACAGCTTGAATTGACAATTCCTGATCAAGAAGCGATCAAGCAAGTTATTGTTCGTGAAATGAATGAGCATATTGAAACAATCGAGCGAGAAAAAAGCCTTCTTGAAAGCACCGTTAGCCGTCTTCAAGGCGAGCTTGAAGAGTGGCAGGCGTCGTCCGAAACGATCATCAATCCGTCCGAGCATCGCCGTCTTCAAGGCATGTATAATCAGCTTCGCGAGCAGTTTGAAGAAAAAACTTCGCTTCTTAGTGAAACGCGCAAAGAACTTTTCCAAGTACAGGAGCAGGCGCATTTACTCTCTAAACAGCTTAACGAGTATCATCTCACCGGAGAGGGGATTCCTCAACTCACCACCGAAATTGCCCATCTCCTCGCCCAGCAAGAAGAAGCTCGTACCGAAATCAATCGACTAGAAGAGCTCATCTCCAGCCTAATCACTCGTAAAGTTAGCTAGATTATATTGTCGGGGGCAAGCCCCCCGCACCCCCTCTTGCTTACACTCGCTTCCCAGTTTTGACCATAGCTTCGGGGGGTCGTGTGCTACGCCTAAACAACTACTTGTCCCCCCTCGCGATACTCAAAACTGGTTTGCGATTGTAACCGCCGCGTCGCTTCGCTCCTATCTTGCTCGCTTACGCTCGCGGAAAAAGTGCTGGGGTAAAAAAAGCGCCGCGTTTATGCGGCGCTAGGATATTAGGCTGGATTATTTTACGTGTTTAATAGGCAAAGCGCATTGTTTCTTGGGCAAGTTCATAACTTCGTTTGAGAGAGACCTCGCCGCCACAAGCATTTAACTTTGCTCTATATTTTTGCCAAGCACTACTAATTTTTGAGTCATCGACACCACCAAATTTCCAGTCACTTTCAACTAGTGATTGATAAGGCATAAATTTGTTTTCGTGGCCGGTATGGAGTTTTACTTCAACTGAAGCTGCATCACTATAAGTTCTAACTAAGCTAATAAATGTTCCTACTAAAGGGATGGCTTCAAATGTTCCGGCAATAATATTGCCGATACCATGCCCAATGTGTGAACAAGCGTAATTAAAAGATGAAAAATTGAAAGTACAAAGTGAAGGTATGGCTAGCAATATTGCACAGGCAACTGCGGTTACAGTTTGTACTGTTCCTAGAAGTATCTTTGCAGCCCCAGCTACAGTTCCTGCAACGGGAAGTAAAGCCACATCACTTAAAAAATTTTCAACATCATTAATTGTTCTATCTAAATTCATATCTCTCCTAAACTATATAGATATGATTATAATAATTATTTGAATTACATAGTTTATAAATTAACTAATTCTTAATAAACTATGATCTAAGATCAAATTTTGTTCTCGAAGAAGCAAAAATTTATGCGCCACGCAGTAGGCGGCGCCGACGCGCAAGCGTCGTAATTCTTTGCAGCCGGACGGCTGCGCCCTACCGATCGCGAACGAAGTGAGCGACTGAATGTTGAGGAGCGAATGCGACACAATAGGTCATAATCGCTTCCTATAATCGGCTTTTCGCTCGGGTCGGCAGGTACAACCTAGACCTCCCTTCGTTCGCTTTGAGGCTATAAAAAAATAGAGATTCAAGGCGCTTTTTGCGAAATTTTTGCATCTTTCGAATTTTATCTCCTCCCAAAACGGGATTAGAACGTTTAGGAAGGAGATAAAATTCGAAATCTGCTAAAAATTTCATCAAAAATCACCTGAATTCTAATTTTTTCACAGCCTCTGCTCACCTCGCGAAAACCGATTCTAGTTTGCGATTTTGGCCTGCGGGGCGGGCTTACGCCCGCTCGACATACAGTCGCTCGCTAACGCTCGCGGTAGGTGCAGCCGAACGGCTGCAGAGAACCCGATGCTCCGCATCGGTTAAGCCGCCTTTGGACGGCGTCTGTGAGCGATTTAGTCAAAATCAAGTTCTTTAACGGTTGCTTTAGCAAGCTCGAATTTACCTGATCGAGAAATATTGTCAGCGCCACCAATTTGCGCTACTTTTGCTTCGTAACTTCTCTGGGCATTTTGAACATCAAATATTGTTCCACCAAATCTCCAATCACGTTCGACAAGAGATGGATAGGGCATGAATTTGTTGGCATGTAATGAAGTTATGTGAATTGTCGTAGAATCGTTACTAATTTGTCTCATGAAATAGATGGCAGTTGCAATAATAGGAATGGCTTCAAACGTTCCGGCAACCATGTTTCCTAAGCCATGAGTAATATGAGTCCATGCATATGAAAGAGGAGACAAATTGCCCGTAGCTAAGGAGGGGATGATAAGAAAAATACCACTAACAATAGCTGTAATGGTTTGAGTTAATCCCATGAGGATCTTTGTGCCTCCAGCCAGAGTTCCGGCTACTGGAAATGCGGAAATAGTACTTAAATCGTTTTCCCACTTATTAATGGTTTGATCAATTAATGAAACGTCAATGAAGTTCATATCTTCCTTTAAAAAATAATTTATATAAATATTATATCAATTTTTAATTTCTATTTGTTTGAAATTCAAAATATTAATATAAAATTAATTGAATCTTTAAGATTTCCATTTAGCGATAAGCCGATTATAGGAAGCGAGTGCGACCGCATGGGGAAAACTGGGACAAGGCGTAGCATTTGTGCCCGACTTCCAAAAGAAATTTAGCCAAACGTATTTTTTAAGTGTTAGCTGGATAAATAAGAAATAATCCTATTTTCTTTCCCAGGGGGTGAGGATTTCGTAGCCGGTGTCAGTTACGAGTATGGTGTGCTCCCACTGGGCGGAAGGCTTCCCATCGGCGGTCGACGCCGTCCACTTGTCGCGGGCGATGATAGCATCGGGAACGCCGGCATTAATCATCGGTTCAATAGTAAATGTCATGCCGGAAACAAGGGGAATATTCAGCTTGTTGTGATGGTGCGGGATTTGCGGCGCTTCGTGAAAATCGATGCCAACGCCATGTCCGACAAACTGATAAACGACAGAGCAGCTGTATTTTGCGGCCGACTTCTCTATCTCCTCAGCAAGCTGGAAGAGTGGAACGCCCGGACGAATGATTTTAATGGAATTCATGAGCCCTTCATAGGCAGCTTCAACCACACGTCTTTTTTCATCATCGATTTTCCCGATGGCTACCATCATAGAGCAGTCGCCGTAATAGCCATTAAGGATCGAGGTAACATCAATGTTTACGATATCGCCGTCAACGAGCGCGCGAGGGCCCGGGATGCCGTGGCATACAACTTCATTAATCGAGGTGCAAATGCCTTTTGAGAAGGGGGGATTGCCATAGCCAAGAGCCGCGGGGATTGCGCCAGCTTCTTTATGGAGTTTAGTGGAAAGATCGTTAAGCTCGTCGGTTGTGACGCCGGCTTTAGCTATTTTGCAAACTTCGGTGAGGATGTTCGCGGCAAGATGGCCGGCTTTGCGGATCCCATCGATCTGTTCGGGGTCTTTTAATTTGATGCCATACTGTTTCAAATAAAGAGTTTTCACACTGTCCGGGGGGAGAGACGGATAGTGGCATTTCTTATATTTCTGTCCGCTGCCGCACCAGCATGGGTCATTTCTTGAGAGCATAACTTTCACTTTATTTGCAGATGATGATACTATTATATCCCATAAACTTCCGAAAAGTAAAGATGAGACCTGAAAATTTAAAATCTCCCTTTAAATGGGATGAAAGAAAAGTTTTACTCCAAGACCGCATCCTTTATGTGCCTGAGTATTACGATAAATATGAAGAGTTCACGTTTCCTGGCTGGGAGAACTTATTCAACAACAAGAACCCTTTGCATATTGAATATTGCAGCGGCAATGGGACTTGGATCGCCGAAAAGGCAATAAACAATCCTAATATTAATTATGTAGCGATTGAAAAAAAGTTTCCTCGAATACGAAAGATTTGGTCTAAAATCCAAAATTTTAAACTCGATAACTTGATTGGCATTTGCGGCGAGGGGATGAAGGTCACTTTGCACTATTTTCCACATGAAAGCGTTGATGGTGTTTTTATCAATTTCCCCGATCCGTGGCCAAAGACGCGCCATGCAAAACACCGAATTGTTCAACCTCCATTTGTAGCTGAATTGGGTCGCATTATGAAAAAGGGCTCGATACTGACATTGGTTACTGACGATGCCGATTATTCCGCGTGGATGATCGCGGTCATGAATGGCCATACCGGTTTTAAGTCTATTCATCCCGCACCCTTTTACATCCAGGAGATGGAAGGATATGGCACTTCTTATTTTGAAGAGTTATGGGTGGGCAAAGGTAAAACCATTCGCTACCATCAGTTTGCCAGGGTTTAAATGATTACGCTCGATTGCAGGATGAAAAGCCTTCTTGATTTTAAGGAAGCGAGAATGGCCGCTTTAATGAAGGTGGGCGAAGGTAAAAAGATCGAATGGCTGCTTGATTTTGGTTTTTTTGACAGGCTCTCTTTTCCTCTTGGCGATGACAGGGAAGGAAAAGCGCTTCACCTCGCTATCGATCATTTCTTAAAAACCCTATATTCCGAATTTGAAGCCTATACGAGTAAAGTCTATCTTTATAAAGGATCGCCTGTCTTTCCCTTGGGCAAGGACTGCTATGATGGAGCCAAAATTTTTTCCGAATACCTCGATTACCTTGCGGCAAATATCTATGACCGCGTCCCTCTTGCTTTAGATTTCGATTGCGTAGGGCTTGATCCGCTAAAAAAAGCGCGCCTAATTAATCGCGAACTTTATAGCCGTTTTCAAATGGAAGATAAAATTAAAAGCGATAAAGCCATTTTGCTTCCTTCGGTTTATAGCGATGAGAGCGCATTTGCAGGTCTTCATGAAATGATGATCAACTTAAAAGAGTACCGGGTCATATCGGAGCCTTTTTTAGTGGCTGAATGGGAAGGATTGAACGAACTATACGTTTCGAGCAGTTCGATTACTCCCGGCTCGCTTCGTAAACTATTAGGGTTTAATGCTGCGGGCGGCCTTGTTATTACCGCAGGCAAACCTTTAAATCTTCCCCTTGAAAAGATTTATCAACCCTCGTCATAAAGGGGTTACTATGAAAGATATTACGCTTAAAACCCCATTTCTTCAGTTGCCTGCTTCAAAAAAATTAACGAAGCTTGCAGAGCATCCTGTAAATTTAGCCGATCCAAATCTCCTTACTCCGCAAAGAATCCGCGATTATCAAGCCGAAAGCGGCCCTTTTGATTTCTTTTTTGCAACGGAACAAGTGAACGACGAAGTTTTAAAAACTTTAGAAGAGCTTGCACACGAAACAGGCGCCCTTTCCCTCATGGAAAAAATGCAGGCAGGAGAGGTTTTAAATTTCATTGAAGGCTATCCAAGCGAAAACCGTTCGGTGCTGCATACTGCTCTTCGCGATTTTTTTGATCGTCCCAATCCGAATAAAGTGGCTATAGAAGCTCGCACCATGACGCGTAACGAAGTGGATAAGCTTGAAAAATTCGAAAAAGAAATGGATCCCTTCACCGATCTCGTATTGATCGGCATAGGTGGGTCTGAGCTTGGTCCAAAAGCTATTTACATGGCTTTAAAAGGATTTGAAAAACCGGGTAAAAAAGTTCATTTTATAGGCAACGTCGATCCTGATGATGCCGCATTGGTTTTGAGCCAAATCGAGTTGAATAACACTTTATTTATGGTCGTCTCAAAAACGGGAACGACTTTAGAGACAAATACGAATGAAGAGCTTGTGCGCTCCAAATATAAAGCGGCAGGAATTGATTCCAAAAACCATTTTATAGCCGTTACGGGCGAAGCAAGCCCGATGGATAACACAAGTATTTATCGCGCTTGCTTTTACATCTGGGACTGGGTCGGAGGCCGTTTTTCCGCTTCATCAACTATCGGCGGTGTGATTTTGACTTTTGCTTACGGCTTTAAAACCTACATGGAGTTCCTGAAAGGCGCGCATGTGATGGATCTTGCCGCGCTTGAATCAAGCCTCAAAAAGAATATTCCGCTGCTTAGCGCCCTAATCGGAGTTTGGAACCGCGATTTTCTCCATTATCAAACGGTCGCCATCATCCCTTATTCGCAAATGCTGCACCGTTTTTCAGCGCACGTACAGCAAGTCGAGATGGAATCGAACGGTAAAAGGATCGATCGTCAAGGCGAGCCTGTTGATTTTGATACGTCGCCCATTTTTTGGGGGGAACCCGGCACAAACGCTCAGCACTCGTTTTTCCAGACCCTCCACCAGGGAACGACGGTGATACCGATTGAATTTATTGGCTTTAAAGAAAGCCAGACCGGCAAAGACATGGAAATAAAGGGCTCAACTTCGCATGAGAAGCTTCTCTCCAACATGATTGCACAGTCTCTTGCTTTAGCGACCGGTCAAACGAACAGCAACCCAAATAAGGTTTTTCCCGGCAATCGCCCTTCCCATATCCTCTTTGCTGAAAAACTAGATCCCTATACAAT
>CAZABG010000010.1:0-18404 GCA_964483465.1 uncultured bacterium | reverse complement strand
ATGGGAGCGTTATTTGCCTATGTTGAACACAAAGTGGCGTTCCAAGGGTTTCTTTGGAATATAAACACCTTCGATCAAGAGGGGGTTCAACTTGGAAAGGTGCTTGCAAACCGCTTTATCGACCTATTCAAGTCCAAACGCGGTCAAGCCGTAAAAACAGAGTTTACTCCAATAGAGTTAGCCTATTATGACCTCTTATATCCACGTTGAGATCCCTAAAAGGGCAAGAGTTTGTTCTTTAAAACAAGAACCTTTCAAGCCGGGCGATACTTACCATTCCCGCTTGTCTGTCGATTATATCCGCGAAGATTTTTGCGAAGAGTGCTGGAAAAATAAACCCCTTCATATGACTTTGACGAGCTGGAAGGGGAAGGTGCCTGCAAAAACTAAGTTAGAAGAGAAGACCGATAGGCTTGAAAGGGCCCTTGTTCTTTTAAGAGAAGGGGATGATCCTGTAGAAAGAATGATAATCGCTCTCTATCTTCAACGGAAAAAGTGGATTCATCTTCATGATGAGTTCAAAAAAGGGGATAAGACTTATCTTCTTTATGAGGTTGTTCAGACAGAAGAGATGATAGAAATCGAAAAAAAGGTATTATCGCCTCAAGATGCCGAAAAGCAAGCGATCATCGCCTCCAAGCTTCGTTCGTGATTTTGAGATTTTCCTCACCTCTGAAAAGGGCTTAAGCCTAAACACGCTTCGCGCCTACAGCCATGATGTATCCCTTTTTTTCGGAAACGACGGCCTCGATAAGCTTAATGAAAAAAATGTTGTCGACTTTCTGGGACGCCTTAAAGAAAAAAAATATAAGACAACTTCGATAAACCGCATTCTCATTTCCTTAAAAGTTTTCGGTAATTTTTTAAAAAGGGAAGGAAAGATAGAGGTAAATCCTCTTCATTTTATTTCGTCTCCCAAATTGTGGCAGCTAATTCCTGAAGTCCTTTCTCAGGATGAAGTAAAAAGACTTCTTGAAAGCGTTGAGCCGAATGATTTCGTGGGCGCTCGTGACCGGGCAATATTAGAGCTGCTTTACGCATCCGGCTTACGTGTATCCGAGCTTTGCGGCCTTGAAATACATGATTTAGATGATCATTCGGTCAAAGTGCGCGGCAAAGGGGGGAAAGAGCGGCTTGTGCCGGTCGGAAAAAAAGCGATGGAGGCCATTGATCTTTACCTATCAAAATTTAGAGGAGAAGGGGATCAAAAGAAAATTTTTCTTACAACATTAAAGAAGCCCATTTCGCGTATGGAAGTCTGGTCGAGGATTAAAAAGGTGGCAAAAGACGCCGGAATAAAAAAACGGATTACTCCTCACACTTTCAGGCACTCTTTTGCGACGCACCTTTTAGAAGAGGGCGCCGATCTTCGTATTATTCAAGAACTGATGGGGCATGCACATATCAGCAGTACAGATAGATACACCCATGTGATGAAAGGGTCGCTTCAAAAATCTTTTGAAAAATTCCACACCCGCTACAATTTTGAGCCGACATAGCATCCCATAGCAAATGAGAAAATGAGAGGGGTGGCAGGGATAGCAAGAAGCATCATGCAGGGGATAATAATGACGGCTGCCTTGAAATGCCTGTGAACGGCATCTTTAATCTTTTGAATGGCTTCGTCTACTTTTTCTTTAAGAACGACACCCATCAATAACGCAACGGTGAATACGATAGGATTAAAAATAAAAAGGGAGACAGCCGCAATTACCTTAAGGGCTAAAAGGGAGATTTTACCGACTTTTTCCCATAGTGTTAATGGGGCTGCGACAGGAGGGTTGCCTCCGATTGCTTGTACAGGAGCTGCCATAGGCTAAACATTATAGATTATCTTTCTTCAATTGGCAAGCTAGCCGCAAATTATGTCAAAATGATTTTTTAAACTCTCTTTTGCTCTACTTCGAATGTTTGGGTTAATCTATCTACAGCCCCTTCAACTGGATTAAGCAGTTTTTCAATATCCTCTTCACTTTTCGCGTTTTCTATGGAATTACGGAAATCTTTAATCGCGGTATCAAGATTGGCTTTATCTGCTTCAAAGAGGTCTCCAATACTATTATTCTTTAATTTTAGTAGATTGATTTTTACTTGTTGATTGCCTGCAATTTCTGCGAACTCATCAACTAATTTTGAAGCTTGTAATTTACTCTGTTCAAGCTCTTTTCCTTTTATGGCATCATTCGCGGTAGCTTCCAGCTCTTTTGTTTGTTCTTCAAAATCGGAAACATCAATATTGTAAGAAAGATCTTCCTCTTTCTTTTTCTCGTTTGAAAATAACCCCGTAACTAACCTTGCAAAAGCGACAAAAGGTATTTTTATCACATCTATAATGGTAGAAAGAAGAGATACACGGCCTTTTAAAGAAGGAGTTTCTTTTTGAGCTTCCGGTTCATTTACTTTTTTAATAGTTCCGATCGTTGAAGATCTGATCCTATCTTCAACGGGTGTCGATGAAGCTGACCAAGCGTTAGGTTCAGATTTCTGAATAGGCGCGCTTTCGGCGCTTCTCGGAGGAGGCATTTTGTCATACTGAGATCCTTCGGGGAGTTTGGCTGCCATAAGTAGCTCCTTTGGCTGCCATAAGTAGCTCCTTTAGATATAATTTTAATATATTAATGGATTTTGAAGAGGGTTTGGGTAGGAACTTAACGGTAAATTTACAACCGCTAGCGGGTATTGTTTTTAATGAGTACAAGCCGCGCGTTTAAAAGGGTGTCTGCAAGTTCCGGGTCAGATTCCATAGCCCTTTCAAGATTAAGCATTTCATTTGATTCACCGAGAACTTGTTTAACTTTAAGGGCTTTATCCATCATGCTTTCTTTAATCGCTTTTTCGCGTGCATCCGAAAGACGTTTTTCTTTGATATTTTTAATGTTTAATTGATTAAATTCCTTTTTAAGCTCTTCGTGGGCGTTGGACATTTTTATCCGTCTTGCCGATAAACTTTCTTCTGATTCTGCCGAATTCATTTCATTTTGCACTTTTTCAAACTTATCAAGTGCGAGTCTAAAACGGCTTAAGTCAAGTTCTTTTCCGAATTGCTCCACACTTGATTTCATATCTTCGGTTGTGTAGTTATTTATAATCGAATTTCTTCTTTTTTGTAGTTTTACGGTATCGGCAACGATTTCTTCCCTAACTTCCTTTTTAGCGAACCATTTAATAGTAATAGATGCAAGAGCTGAAGTACCCTGAGATATAAACGTTTCAGCACGGTTTATAATTTGGCTTGAAATAGGTGGAGTATTCATAAAATATCTTTCTATATAGAAAGATATTTTAAATAAAGGCCGCTAATGCGGCCTTAAAGATGAATTATTCAATTTTCTTTTTAAGGAGCTCATTTACAACGTCAGGGCTTGCTTTGCCGCGCGTCTTTTTCATGACTTGTCCTACAAGGTGAGCGAAGGCTTTGTCGCGGCCGGCCTTGTAATCGACGACCGATTGAGGATGTTCCGCGAGGACTTCCATGACGATTTTTTCAAGTTCGCCCGAGTCTGAGACCGGTTTGAAGTCAGGGTTTTCTTCAATAAGTTGAGAAGGGGATTTATTGGGGTGTAAAACCATTTCATCAGCGATCGCTTTCGCGATCCGTCCGGTGATGGTTTTATTATGGATAAAGTTAACCAGTTCCGCAAGATTTTCAGCCGTTATACCGGAGGTTAATAAATTTTTCCCGCTATCCTTAAAGCGGCCCGCAAATTCAATATTAATCCAGTTGACAAGAGATTGTGCGTGAGGCGAGAGTTTTAACGCTTTTTCAAAGTAATCGGATAGCTTCTTATCGGTAACGATAAGAAAGGCGCTATCAGGATTTAATTTAAGGTCATGAACATAACGTCTCTCTCTTTCAAGAGGAAGTTCTGGTAAGAGGGCTTTAATACCGTTAATAAACGAATCCGTTAAAACAATCGGCACAAGATCCGGCTCAGGGAAATAACGATAGTCTTCCGCTTGTTCTTTCTTACGCATCAATAGGGTTGATTGGGTATCGGGATCGAATCGATAGGTCGCTTGCGCGATTTTATTTCCGGCTTCGTACTCTTCAATTTGACGCTTAACTTCAGCGTCTATGGCAATCGCCATGTTATTGAAGGAGTTCATGTTTTTGATTTCGATTTTAGTGCGAAGATCGGTTTCGCCCTTCTTTCTAACGGAAACGTTTACGTCGAATCGAAGCGAGCCCTCTTCCATATTGCAGTCAGAGGCGTCGATATATTCGAGTATCGCTTTGACTGTCATCGCGTAAGCCACCGCTTCTTTAGCCGAGTGGATGCAAGGCTCCGAGACGATTTCGATTAGAGGAACCCCAGCGCGGTTATAATCAACTCCCGCGAAGTTCGTGAAATGTTTAAGCATCCCGGCGTCATCTTCAAGATGTACCCGGTTTACGGCAAATGCCTTTTCATGCCCGTCCAATTCGGCAACGACTGTTCCCCCTTTAATGATCGGTTGATCGAATTGGGTAATTTGGAAGTTGCGCGGTGAATCGGGATAAAAATAAGACTTACGATCAAACTTGGAGAATTTTTGGACGTCTGCATTGATCGCAAGGCCAAAGAGAACCGCTTTTTTCACAGCTTCTTTATTGAGTACAGGAAGCGCGCCGGGCTGTCCCGTGCATACCTCGGTAATATTTGAGTTAGGCTCGTCTCCGAAACGGTTCGGGGCTGAACTAAAAAGTTTCGAATTGGTGTTAAGTTCGGCGTGGATTTCAAGGCCGATTACGATTTCCCAGTCATTAAACATTGGCAAGCTCCGGCATACGATTTTTAAGGCCGCTGATTCCTTCAAAAGCGTGAGCGGCATCAAGGACAAGGCGATCGGCCATATGGGGGCCAATCAGTTGCAGGCCTATCGGGAGACCTGTTTTAGTCAGAGCTGACGGAACGGATATTCCCGGGAGGCCGGCAAGGTTCACCGAAATGGTATAGATGTCTTCGAGATAAATCTGGATCGGATCATGAATCGTGCCGATTTCAAAGGCCGCAAAAGGGGTGCAAGGCGTTGCCACCAAGTCGCATTTTGAAAAAGCTCTCTTATAATGCTCAATAATTAGAGCGCGTACTTTTTGCGCCTTTTGGTAAAACGCGTCTTGATACCCTTTGGATAGAACATAAGTTCCCATGATGATTCGCCGTTTTACTTCAGCGCCGTATCCCTCTTCCTTAGAAAAGGTGTAAACTTCATCGAGAGTTTTCGCTTGTTTTGAACGAACCCCGTAACGAATTCCATCGAAGCGGGCAAGATTAGTCGATGCTTCCGCGCAAGCCACAATGTAATAAGTTCCAAGCGAATATTTTAGTATGCTTAAATCGATATCAACAATTTCTGCGCCAAGCGATTTTAGTTTTTCTAATGCTTCCATGAAGGCGGCTTTTGGTTCAGGCGCAAGCTGTTCTAAAAACTCCCAAGGCACGCCGATTTTTTTCCCTTTCAAATGAGTGGCAAGGGTTTTGACAATCTCCTCACCTGGAATATCGAGCGAAGTTGAATCTCTATCGCAGTGTTTGCCGATCACTTCCATGAGAAGGGCGGCATCTTCGACGGTCGGGGTCATAGGACCTATTTGATCAAGCGAAGAGGCGTACGCGACAAGGCCGTAGCGTGAAACACGTCCGTAACTAGGTTTAAAACCAACCGTTCCGGTAAAGGAGGCAGGCTGCCTTACAGAGCCTCCGGTGTCAGTGCCAAGCGATAGTGGCGCCATGCGAGCGCTTACGGCTGCGGCAGATCCGCCAGATGATCCGCCCGGTGTCGTTTTAAGATTCCAGGGGTTGCGTGTTTTTTTATAGGCAGAGTTTTCGGTTGACGATCCCATCGCGAATTCATCGCAGTTGGTTTTACCGATAATGATCGCGCCTTCTTCTTCTAAAAGTTTTGTGACAGTCGCGTCAAAAGGGGCAACGTAATTTGATAAGAATTTAGATCCGCAAGTGGAGATCTGCCCCTTAACATGGATCACATCTTTTATCGCGATAGGAACGCCTGCTAGCTTTCCTTTTTTTCGTTTGCCTTGGTCAAGTTCTTCCGCGACTTTTAACGCACGCTCTGGACATAGCGACAAAAAGGCGTCAACTTGAGGCTCAAGCTTTTCGATCCGTTTTAAAAAGGTCTGAACAATTTCAGTCGCTTTCAGCTCCCCTTTAAGGAATTTTTCGTTTATTTCTCTTGCGGTAAGTGTATGAAGCATTAGCTTGCCCCTTTAAATAGTTTTGGGACTTTTACGAAAGTGCCGATCCTGTCGGGCACGTTTTGAAAAAATTCTTCTGTCGGCATGATATCTTTAACGACGTCTTCTCTTTCAACGTTTACCATGGTTTCAAGGATGTGATTCATGGGTTTTACGCCATCGGTATTAACTTCGGAAAGCGTTTCAAAATGAGCGAATATGCCTTGAAGATCTTTTACAAACCTTTGCTGCTCTTCCTGAGTACAGTCAATGCGCGCAAGCTCGCTTAATTCCCGGATTGTTTCAAGATCTATCTTTGGCATAGTTATCCTTAAGTATAAGAAATAGGCTAGGATACTGTAAAAGAATGCTAAAATTCAAGTTTGAAACACTTTGTAAGCTTTAAAGCCATCTAAGCGATATCACATTGCCCGAACTCTGAAAAAAAACTCTTTGAAAACAACCCGCTATCTCAATTTTAAATTTGCCGGTTTATAAACTCCAACTTCATATTTTCACCCTTTTACTTCAATTGTCGAAACCTATATTTTTCTATCCCATATGAATACGATTGTTTGGTTTAGGCAGGATTTAAGGGTTCATGATCACGCTCCTTTAACCGAGGCAGTGAGAAGAGGGTCGGTTTATCCCGTATATATTTGGTCCCCCGAAGAGGAGGGGATATGGAAAATGGGAGGAGCTCAAAAGGTTTGGCTTCATTATTCCCTAATAGAGCTAAAAAAAGAACTTGAAGAGCTAGGGCTGCACCTAACGATTAGAGCCGGCAGTTCGCTCAAAATTTTAAAAGAATTAATTAAAGAGACGAAGGCAGATGCGGTTTATTGGTCACGCAGGTATGAGCCTGCCGGCATAAAGGTCGATAGCGAGATTAAATCGACCCTCGTCGACGAGGGGATAGACGTTAAGAGTTTTAATTCCTCTTTATTAAACGAGCCTTGGACCGTGTCTAACAAGCAAAGTAAACCTTTTCAGGTTTTTACCCCTTTTTATAAACATTGTTTAACTTTTGCAGAGCCTGCAAAGCCCCTTTCACGGCCTCAAAAGTCGTCAGGTATTAAGCTTGCGTCCGATAGCCTTGATCTTCTGCCTAAAATCCATTGGGATGGTGGAATAAAGAAAATGTGGCAGCCCGGTGCAAAAGAAGGGGAGAGGCAGCTTATCTCTTTTATCAAGGAAAGAGAAGCGTCTTATCATGATTTAAGAGACCGTCCCGATCTTTTTGGCACGTCAAGACTATCACCTTACCTTCATTTCGGAGAGGTTTCGCCGCGTCAAATTTATCACGAAGCCAAAAATGTCAAAGGCGCTGAAATGTATATCCGCCAGCTTTATTGGCGGGAATTTGCGCACCATTTGCTTTATCATTTTCCCGCAACTCCGACAAAACCTTTAAGGCCTGAGTGGGAGAATTTCAAATGGAGCCATTCTGAAAATCATCTTAAAGCCTGGCAGAAAGGGCTCACGGGGTATCCTTTAGTGGATGCGGGTATGCGCGAATTATGGACGACGGGCTGGATGCATAACCGAGTTCGGATGGTTGTCGGATCCTTTTTGGTAAAGGATCTTCTTTTACCTTGGCAAGAAGGCGCAAAATGGTTTTGGGATACCTTGGTCGATGCCGATTTAGCGAATAATACGCTCGGCTGGCAATGGGTAGGTGGATGCGGCGCGGATGCCGCGCCCTATTTCCGTGTATTTAATCCGACGCTTCAGGCGGAAAAATTCGATCCACAAGGAGATTACATAAGAAAGTGGATTCCAGAGATCGCGGATCTCGATAATGAGTACATTCATAAACCCTTCGATGCGCCGGAGCTTGTTTTGCGCGCGGCAGGGATTACGCTTGGAAAAACTTATCCTAAACCGATTGTTGATCACGCTCTTCAAAAGGACGAAGCGTTAAAAAGATATAGCGCCTTGAAAGAATAATCCGTTTCAAGCATATCCGTTTTTATGAAAGCAATAATTACTGGTGCAAGCGGTCTCGTTGGAAAAGCCTTATCCGAGTTTTTAAAAAGCAAAGGCTATGAGGTTGTAGGTTTAAAAAGGCCTCAAGACTTTGATCCTGAAAACGGAAAAATAAATCTTAGTCTTCTAGAAGGCTCGGATGTGATCATCAATCTCGCGGGTGAATCCATCATGGGATATTGGACAGAAGCTAAAAAAGAGCGTATCCGTAAAAGCCGCATAGATGCAACTCTTGTTATTGCCGATGCGATCGGAAGATTAAAAAATCCTCCTAAACTTTTGCTTAATGCCTCCGCTATAGGATATTACGGCGATAGCGGCGATAAAAAAGTAGATGAAAAAAGCGAGCCTGGATCGAATTTCCTTTCAAGTGTTGTAAAAGATTGGGAAATGATCGCGTCAAAAGCCCCTTGTAGAACCGTTTTTCTTCGTTTTGGCGTTATTCTTTCTAAGAAAGGCGGCGCTTTAAAATCAATGCTAATACCTTTTAAATTTGGGTTGGGAGGTATTCTCGGATCGGGCAATCAGTACATGAGCTACATTGCGATAACAGATCTAGTCGATGCCGTGTATCATATCATCAATCATTCTGAAATTTCCGGGCCCGTTAATATTGTTGCAAAAGATGCGATTACTAATCGAGAGTTTACAAAAGCACTCGGACGCGTTCTGAATAGACCCACTATTCTGCCTATGCCTGAATTTGCCGTTAAAACCCTATTTGGTGAAATGGGTAGCGAGCTTTTTCTTGCAAGCGAGCGCGTGGATCCTTCCGTCTTAAAAGCGAGCGGATTTAAGTGGAGATCAGAGAGCCTTGAAGACGCGCTTCGAATCGAGCTTGCCTCTTAAGGTTTATTCTTTAGTGATGAGGTGTTTTTTGTGCGCTATCCACTCGAAGAATAGGATAACGAAGATTCCCGCTGTCATGATCAAAATAGAAAATAATAAAGTAATATCCAGTGCAGGTAAAATGGGCTTTATTACGGAAAGGGAAGGGGGCTCGTTGAGTTTGAGGGGATTGTAGGCTTGAACATGGCTCCAGTAAGGCCAGACAGATCGCATAGCGCCAATCATAAATCCCGTAAGAAGGGCAATAGCAAGTGCGTGATAGCGAGTTAACAGCCATCCAATCACACGAGAAAATAAAATCGCTCCGAAAAATATACCTACCGCAATTGAAAAAAGGAGCATGAAGGCGTCATTATCAAAGCTAAAAGAACGAAGCGATCTTCCTAAATCAGCAAGAGCCGCTATTGCGGGACCGTACATTCCGAGAATATTTAATAAATAGCTGCCAGAAATTCCCGGTAAAAGCATGGCGGATATGGCTATCATGCCGCAAAACATAGCCCACAAATCAAAACGGGCATAAGCTGCATGGATGTTTTCTTTTAAGACGGTTGTTTCATGGCCGTTAAAAAAAAGCGGCGTATTTTCGTTGATCCAGCCTTTTGCAAGCATCACTTCAATGTTTGATTTCGAAACATTTTGAAGAAGGCCATTTTGAAAATTGGTGGCAGGGTAGGCAAGATCTACTTTAACGTCATAATGCGGCTCGAATTGCAAATGAGAAAGTTCAGGCAATGTAAGGACAAAAGCGATTGCAGCACCGATCATAAGCGCTAAATAATCGATGGCTCTCCATCCCTTCATTTGTTTGGAGAGATAAATAATCGATCCGATAATAAGGCCCATGAATGCTGAATATAAATAGACTCTCAAGTCTGCATTTTTAAGGAGTACATCAAATACGGATGCAAGAGAAAGAAAAGCGATACCAATACCTGAAAGAAGGCAGAGTAAAAATTCCCATGAGATATTTTTAAGCGCATGGAACTTTACGCTGCGGATCGAGCCTATTAGATCTTCATATATTCCCATGATGAAGGCGACGGTTCCGCCGGATATGCCAGGAATTACGTCCATTGAACCCATGCAAAGACCGCAGAAAAATATCCAAACCGCGTGAGAAAACGATTTGATCGGAACTTTTCTAGAGTACATCAAAGGTTCTCGCGACAAACCAAGCGATTGCTAAAAGGAGGAAAAATGCGGAAATCCAGATAATCGTGGGAATCCCTTTAACTCTAGCTCCTGGGTTGCCGCGCATTTCAAGCGTGCCTATCCCGTAGGCAAAGTCATGCACGCCTGATTGAGAAAATAGATGCTGATTGTTTCTTACAAGATCTTCTCCATCGAGCCCTAGAAATCCTGCGTACTGTTTTACGAATCCTTGTGCATAGATGGGAGAAATGAGTTTCGTGTAATCTCCCTCTTCAATGGCTGAAAGATAGTTCATGCGGATTGAAGTCGCGCTCTCCACCTCTTTAAGCGAGATGTTAAGCTCTTTTCGCCTTCTTTTGAATATATCGCCTAGGCTGAGGTTTTCTTCTTCCGTCATAACTGAAGTCCTTGTATTGTATTGTTATAAACGAAACGACAATTAACATGAATCCGTTTGTAACCACGATTAACCCTTCTCAAGAAAAAATATTACTCGCCTATTTGAAAGAAAATGGATTCGAGCTAACTAAGCCTGCCTATACAAAGTTTCTCGCTAAAAAAACGAATTTATCTATCACCTTGTTTGAATCAGGAAAATTGGTGGTGCAAGGTAAAGAGGCTAAGGATTTTATCGAGTATTTTCTTCAGCCGGAAGTTACGCACGACTTTGGCAGCGAAGAGCACCTTTTTCCTCACATCGGGATTGATGAATCAGGAAAAGGGGATTTTTTCGGACCTCTTTGCGTGGCCGGCGTCTATGCAGACGATAAGGGCATTAAGTCATTGAAAGAGTGGGGAGTGAAAGACTCTAAAGCATTAACCGATAAGAGTATCGACTTGCTCGCTAAAAAAATAAAAACACTTCATCACCATATCGTCATCATTAATCCCGCAAAATACAATGAAATATACCCAAAATTCGGAAATTTAAATTCCCTTTTAGCGTGGGGCCATGCAACTGCAATTGAAGCGCTTGCAGAAGGGACTCTTTGTCAAAAGGTTATTATCGATCAGTTTGCCGATGAAAGAGTCGTTTTATCCGCGTTAAAAAGGAAAGGCATTTCGTTAGATTTAGACCAACGTCATCGCGGTGAAGAGGATTTGGTCGTAGCTGCGGCCTCTATTCTTGCGCGAGATACTTTTGTTAAAAGGCTTAAAAAGCTGGGAGAAGAGTTCGAAATTGAGTTGCCGAAAGGCGCATCGAAACAAGTAGTAGAAACAGGGCGCCGTCTTTTTAATCGATATGGCCTTGAAGGACTAGCCAAGGTGTCAAAACTTCATTTTAAAACCCTTGACCAAATTCGAGAGAACTCCTAAAACTACTTAAGTATAAGGAGTGTCCTTCATGTCAAAGAATACCATTTATGCGCTTGTTGCGCTTGTTATTATAGCTATTTTAACCCTCTTTGGACTTAATTTCTTTAGTTCTTATGAGCCTCAAGCACCTGACTCAACTAAAACTAATTCTAAAGAACTTCGAATCAATAAGAATCAAGTTAAAGGCATCGCGGTTGAAAAAGAGGGTAAGATTTACAATTTAAACATGAAGCAGCAAACCGAAGCGCTCACGTTTCTTGATCGTGCTGAACCTGTAGATAAAAAAGATTATCCAAATAAAGATCCAAAGATTGGATTTAACAGAATCATAGTTTATCGCTTTAATTTACCAGATATTATTATCACTCCGATTACTTACGAAAATAAAAACTTGGTATTTGAAGTTCCGCTATTAAGCGCAAACTCATACATGATGGAGTTAAGCGGAGGTGAATTCACTAACTTGATTCAAAAGGTTGTTGGATCATAGAATACAGGCATGTTTTTAGACATTGCCTTACAAGATCTAGTCTTGGTCGATATGGCCCGTGTTCCATTCAAACCGGGCCTTAATATCATTTCCGGTGAGACGGGCGCAGGAAAAAGCGCTCTTTTAAACGGATTAAAACTCATTTCCGGAGAAAAGGGAGGCTCTGATTGGATTCGAAACGGTGCCCAAAAAGCCATTGTCGAAGTTCGATTCATCGCTCCCCATCTAAATGAGAAGCTTATAGAGCTTGGAATTGATGTTGACGAGATCTTGGTTTTAAGACGCGAAGTTAGTTTGAACGGTAAAAGCCGTAACTTTATAAACGATCAACTCTGCTCGATCGCTACTTTAAAACAGATATCATCGGAATTAATTGATATTGCAAGCCAGCATGCGACAACAAAACTTCTGGACACGGCTTTTCATCGCGATACTTTAGATCTTTTTGCGGATATTACGGATGATGTGAAGGTCTTTTCCCGTTCATTTGATAAGGAGAAAGATCTTAAAGAAAAACTGGATGGCCTTGTGGCATCGAGCCAAAAGAGGCTTCGCGAAATAGAAGCTTTAAACCGTGAAATCGAAGAGATCGATGAAGCGAAATTAAAGCCTCAAGAAGAAGAGGCATTATTTTCAGAATATGAATCGCTCTCAACTTCGCAGGATCGTATTCAAAAGACAGAAGAAGTTATTAATTACTTGCCCAATTTTGCGAGATTAAAGGGTCTTTTGGAAGAGATAGGAAGGATGGATCCCTCCCTTCAGGAACTGATTAAAACGATAAAAAGCGGGATCATCGAACTTGAAGAGGGGAAGTTTGAGCTTGAACGCTATTTAAATAAAATTGATTCCTCGCCTGAAAAATTGGTCGAGCTTGAAGCTCGCTTAAAAGAGATAACTTTCCTAAAGAAACGCTATGGCGATACGGTTGAAAAAATATTGGCATACAGGGATGAGGCAAAAAAGCGCCTAGAGTCTTGGGAGAACCTGGACGATGAAATCGATACCTTAAAAAAAGAAATTGATCTTTTACAAAAAGAGAATTTGATTGCGGCTGAAAAAATTTCCATGAGTCGTAAAAAAGCTGTTAAACCCTTTGAAGAGGCCATGCGTCTCGAGCTTGAGCAATTGAACTTGCCCGACGCTAAATTTGAAGTGGAAATGATGCCGATTGTTATGAAAAGAACCGGCATGGAGGATGTCGCCTTTTATTTCACTCCGAATAAAGGGGGGAAAAGAATTGAGGTTTCAGAAGGAGCGTCGGGAGGAGAGCTTAATCGCCTGCTTTTAGCTATTAAATCAACTTTAGCCGGTAAAGAGGGTACCTCTGTCTTAGTTTTTGATGAGATCGATTCTAATATCGGAGGCGCTACCGCATTGAAAGTCGGAGAGCGGCTGAAAGCGCTTGGTCAAAAGTCACAAGTCATTTCTATTACGCATTTTCCTCAGGTAGCTAAGTTTGCGGATCATCATTTAAGGGTGCAAAAAAGAGAGTCCGAAGGCATTACAAAAACCTTTATTGAAGTCCTTTCCGAATCGGAGAAGTCGTTTGAACTGAGCAGGATGTCGGGCAGCGTTTAACCCATTTATAGCGATTAAATACTTTTAAATCTTTCGTTGACACGCACATCAAAAATAAGGTAAAACATTTTTTTTGATGGAGGAATAATGAATAAATGGAAGCACGCCTTTCTAGGGCTAATGACACTTACAACGACAGCGTATGCGGACCTTGGAGACGACACCTTTGGAGCGAACGATGTATCCACTTTTGATCAATCGCCCGAAACTCCTGAAAATGATAAAGGCCCCTTCCTCATCCGTGTTAGTTATGACGCAGTAGGTAAAGCGAAATTCGATAAAAAACCTTTTAAAGGGGAAAAGTTCCGCTTCAGCGAATTCAATGCAGACGCGAGCATGGTACTTTACTACAACCCTTGTTACAAAGAAGGGGTTGTTGCAACGGTCGGCTGGACCAACGACAAACTGGACTGGCGCCAAAACCCCTATTTCCATGAAAAGCACTTTAACTGGGCAAACGTAACTCTTGGAGCTTTTACTTCACGAGCGGAACGTTGGGATTGGAAAGCGATTGTTAAAATGTACTTTGATCCTCATCACATGAACTTCCAGGAGTATCTGGCTTGGGACTTTATGGTTTGGGGCCGTTATGCGTTAAATTGCGATTGGGGTATTCATGGCGGTGTTATCGCTTTAACAGGGATGAAGATTGACCGATTCTATCCTATCATTGGATTTGACTGGAGAATTAATGACGCGTGGAAATTAAACCTCGTTTATCCAACGAATGTTTCCTTTATCTATACCTGGAACTGCAATTGGAACTTTGCGATTGCGGGACGTTTCTGGGAAGTTCGCCACCGTGCAGGAAGTCATGAACCGGTTAAAAAGGCTCTCTGGGTATACCGCAACGCAGGTATTGAAGCTGCGGCAAATTATGTTTGGAATAGCTGGTTAACCGTTAACGCTCACGTCGGTTACACCTTCGGCGGTACGCTTAAAATAGCGAACCGTCACTATGACCACAAAAAGAATCTTAACTTCAAAGGCGCGCCTTACATTGGCGCAGAAGTGACAGCTAATTTTTAACTCTCGACGGCGACTTTATATCGTCCAGGAAGTTATGGCTCGGCTTAATTGCCGAGCCCTTTTTTTTTGCGATCATTTGAAAATTATAAGTAATTGATAGTTTCCAGCTTTTTTTTAACAGTGAGACCGGTGAGAAGCAACATGAGAACAATAAGAAACTCGCTAATTCTCCATTTAAAAGAAAAAAATTCTAATATTTCACTATTATAAGTAACTGATTGTTTCCAGCTTTTTTTAACAGTGAGTAGGAGGATGACCGCGACCATCCAATATTAGTATTGTAACAAGATAAAAATTGTATCTCTCTCTAAAGTCTCCGCGTCTCTGCGCCTCTGCGTTAAAAATTCAACTTTTATTTGGTCTATACGAATGGCTGGATATCATTATCTGGTAAATATTTAACTTTAGAGGCGCAGAGACGCGGAGACTTTAGAGAAGAAAATTTGTTACTTAGGAGACCAGTGAAAAGCAACATGAGAACAATGAGAGACTCGCAATTCTCCATTTAAAAAAGGACGAACCTCTCACTTATCTCATGTTGCTTCTCACTGGTCTCACTGTTAAAAAAAAGCCTGTGAAATACACAGAATGAAATATACAGAATGAAATACACAGAATTAGAAGGCTAATATTTCACTTTTTCTAAGAAAAGACCGTGTGCCGGTGCTGTAACGCCGGCTTTTTTTCTGTCTTTATTTTTTAATATGGATGGAACTTCGTTTAACTTAATCTTCCCTTGGCCTACATAAACGACTAACCCCACCATGTTGCGAACCATCTTATAAAGAAAGTTGTCTCCTTCAATAATGAATGTAAATCGTTCTCCGTCTTTCAGGACATCAAAGTGTTTTATCGTTCGGATATGGTTGTCGTACGTCTCATTATTCTTTTGGTTGGTTAGCGCTTCAAAGTCGTGTGTTCCATTTAACAAAGCACACGCTTGTTTCATGAGATCGAAATCAAGCGGGTAGGGGTGATGCCATTCGGTGAAGCGGTTTTGGGGGAGTTGATAGCATGCGTTCGTAAGTTTATAAAGGTAAACTTTGGAAGAAACGGATAAGGTAGCGTGAAAATCGAGCGGCATCAGCTCAAACGAGGTTGCGGTTATGTCTTTCGGCAGAACTTTGTTTAAGTTCCAAAAGGTTTTTGAGCTGAAAGGGAAGTGGGTAAGAAAGTTGAGGGTTTGTCCCTTAGCGTGAACGCCCCTGTCGGTGCGGCTCGCTCCATTTACATGGATGGGTTCTCGAAGGATTAAAGAAAGGGCGTTTTCGACAGTTTCTTGGATGGAAGGACCCGTTAGGGTTCTCTGCCATCCAAAATAGTTAGCACCGTCGTAAACGAGGGTAAGTTTTACGTTATTTTGCACGACTTGACAAGGAGTTGCACCCCTTCAAGGAATCGCTGGATAGAGAGGAGTACAAGGACCATACCCATTAAACGTTCTGCCGCGATGAGGCCGTTTGTTCCGAGCCACTTTTGAAGGTTGTTCGAGTTTAATAAAACCAGGCAGGACGCCATCCATGCAGCCAAAATAGCATAAATCATTGTGGAAAAGTTAGGCTCTATATGGGCAAATAACATAATGGTCGCAAGAAGCGAAGGACCTGCAACGAGCGGAATTGCAAGAGGTACAATGAAGGGCTCGCCTTGCGGCAAGTTGTTGCGTGGAGAGTCAACAGTAGGAAATAGAATCTTAATCGCACAGAGGAATAAGATTACGCCCGACGCAAGACGCACCGTCTTTTCAGAAACATGAAGGATATCGAATAGGTATTCGCCGATTGAATTAAAGATCAGCATGGCTGCAAGTGCGATTAACATTTCGCGAATGACAATGAAGCGCTGCTGTTTCGGGGTCAGTCCTTTTGTTAAAGACAAGTAGGACGAAACGTTACCCAACGGGTCCATGATTAAAAATAAAATAACTGCTAAAGAAAACCACTCCATAAATCCATTACCCTATAACGTTTCTACAAATAAATTTACGCCCTTAACGACCATTTCCATCGCGATTAGGCCAAGCACCATACCCATCACTTGCTCTAATGCCAAAAGTCCGCGCTTACCGATTATTCTTTGAAGATAGGGAGCGATGAGCATGATGGCAATTACTCCTGAGAAAGCGAGAAGGATCGCTCCTGTAATCTTAAGATTATTAGCCTCAAGCTTTGAATTGATCATAATGATCGTCATCAAACCAGGGCCCGACATCAAAGGAGTGGCAATAGGGACGATGAACGGTTCTTGTTTCGGCTTGTTGCCGGTATGAGCTTCAGACAAAGGGAAAATCATTTTCAACGCAACTAAGAAGAGTAGAATGCCGCCGCAAAGGGTTAAGGCGTAACTGCTCGCGTTAAGCGCTTGAAGAAAAAATTCACCAAAATATTGAAAGAATAAAGCTATTAATAAAGAGAAAACCCCTTCTCTAAATAAAATCCAACGTTGCTTATTAAAATCATAGTCTTTAACGAGCGCTAAAATAGTTGGAGTATTTCCGATCGGATTAGTGACCAAGAAAAAGATGATTGCAATTTGAAATAAAGACATGGAGGTATGATAGCAGATTATATATTTCCAATAAAGGAGATGAATTGTGCTAATTCAAATAAAATGTTAAATCTGATCCATAGGAGAAAAAATAATGAGAAAATTATTTGTATTTATGATGTTGGCTTCAAGCCCAATGTTTGCTGCAGATTCAACCTATCAACCCACTCAGACAAATCAGGCTGACCTTGAAGCTTTCTATGGTCAACTTCAAACCGAAATCCAAAAGCAAAATGACCTCGTTCAAAAACTTGCCGCTTCTGTTGAGAGAAAAGATGTCGTTTCAACGGATGCTAATGTGATTCGTTTTGAAAACGCAAACGCGATGTTAGGCGTTAAGAAAACCCTTTACGCTAACTTTTATAACACGCCTTCGGTCAATAGCCCGCTTGTCCGCCAAAAACTCCTTTCAATTTTCAAAAAAGAATTGATCACAACAGGGGATTTAACGGAACTACAAGCGCTTGTTGATCAAGAGCGACCTAAATACATACAGCAGGCAAAATAAATGTTATTACTGGCATTTGCCTTTCTTGCGGGAATAGTAACGATACTATCCCCTTGTATTTTGCCGGTTCTTCCGCCGCTTCTTGCGGCGGGAGCGTTAAAAGGAAAGGCAAGGCCATTTGGAATTATAGCCGGATTTACGGTTAGTTTTACCCTTTTTACACTTGCTCTTTCGTGGCTCGTCGAACAATTTAATATTTCTCCCCAATGGCTGCAGTGGATAGCCGTTATCATTTTGGGTCTATTTGGTTTAGTTCTTATTTTTCCAAGGCTAAGCGATGAATTCGAGAAATGGACTTCTCGTTTTTCATCCATTGAAGTTGAATCGTCTAATGGATTTTGGGGCGGATTTTTATTAGGATCGGCGCTTGGACTCATATGGACGCCTTGCGCAGGGCCTCTTCTTGCCTCAATTATAGTTCTTGCGGTTACAAGACAGGTCACTTCGGAAGTATTCTTTTTGACTTTAGCCTATGCGATTGGAGCCGCGCTTCCGATGCTTGCCATCATTTACGGCGGAAAAAAATTGACGCAGCATTTTAAAGCATACACTCAAACCATACGTAAAGTGTTTGGGTATTTGATGCTGCTAAGCGCTATCGCTATCTTTTTCGAGCTCCCTGTATACATTCAGCAATTTTCTACAAAATTCATACCGCCGATAGAGATAGAAAATCATCCTCTCGTTATTGACGAATTGAATCGATTAAAACCTACAAACGAAGGCGGCAAGCACGAAATATTTGCTACCGGATGGATTAACTC
>CAZABG010000009.1:29284-48436 GCA_964483465.1 uncultured bacterium | reverse complement strand
CTTCACTCGTGCCTTGTCCACTGGCAATGGTCACTCGCTCTAGACAAAAAATTTGCGAGAGCTTCCTTGCCAAACTAAAAGTTATTTTTGATAATTGGTATAAGATCAATTTTAAATTTTTGGAGAATATCTTATGGCTGAGCCTGCCTCATTGCGTCCCAGTGCAAGAATAGATATCATAAGCTCTTACGAGCGTCAAATTATCGCGATTGTTGGACAAGAAAGACTTCTTGCGCTTTATCATGAAGCCAAGGAGTTAAGCGATGAGGTAGTCAATTATTATAAGCAAATACTCGCTCCTGAAACTCTCAAAAGTCTAGTAGCTATTCTTGGAAAAGACTGCCTGCTTTCAATAAGGCTTGCTGAACTGGAAGCATTCATAAAGGGCGCAGTTAAGGAAAATAATATGCCTTTCTGTGTCGATGAATTTGAACAGGCCTCCACCGAAATGCTTAAAAGTTCGCTTGATGTGGTAAATCAATTTACCTGTACCGATGTAATCAGGTTAAGAGATCTTGAGTTGTTAAAAAAGCTAAAAGAGCAAAACAGAGGCTGGCATCGGAAGGTCCTGCGTTGGGCGGATGAACATTGTCAAGTGGGCACTCCCTCCGAAATGCAAAAATCACAAGCCATCTCGGATTGGATCAGATCCGTACAACCTGATTGGAAATAGAAATGGTTCTATTTAATAGATTCTCTTAGGGCAAGAATAATAAAATTGCTTAAGCAATGACGTTTAATTCTTATAAGATATTCGATTGTTTCATGGTCAGCATACTGTTTATTCTTTCTTAGGATTTCAATTATCTTCATCAATTCTATTGGAGTGTTTGGCTTAAGATTAAATAAACAGGTATAAGCATAAAATAGGTTTGAAAAGGATTGAATTTTGTTTTCATACTCGCTATTTCTATCTTTAGCAACGTGATTGAAAGCAAAAGTTCTTATACCGGCCGTTGTCGACAACGCGGAAGTTAATAATCTGTATTGATATCTGGCGCGTTTATTTTTTTGGTGATCTTCCAATATTTGCGCATTCTGAGTTTTAGTTGGAGTTCCGTAAGGTTCGGAGCAGTAGGCTAAATTTGTTGCTTTGTCTTCAATTATGTTTCTAGGAACGCATATCGTGTAGAGAGTGCCATACAAATGTTCTCTCTGAAACGCTTCCGCTATGCGTGAAATTGAAGCGGCGAATCGATTAACTATAAATTCATTTGGTAAGAGTTTTGAAAGAGCAAAGGCAGGTACATTGCTTGTTATATTGCTATTGCTTCTATAAAATGTTTTCGCCGATTCTCCAATTTTTTCTCTATTAATATTGGCGGCAACAGATAGTACTTCGCTTGCGATAAGTTCGTCGCTTGGAACATTGTAGTTATGTTTGCTGAAAAACTGATCGATATTTTTAACGGGTGGTACTGTTCCGGGGATTCTAAACTGAATGTTTAGCTTGTGATAATATTCAGGACTAAATAGCTTAGAAAGGTTATTTATTAACATTGTAATAATAGAATTGCCTAAAGATTGTCCGTGCGTGAAAGTATAATGGGTTTCTCGATAGGCTTTTAGTATTGCGTTTGCGGCCGTTACCGGATCACTGTTTTTTCTTCTTAAGGCCTCAGCTCTCCATTGTTCATAGGTACTCTTGTTCGCCTGGATTCTTCTTCTTATGCAATTTCTCCAGGTCTTTTGAATTTTTGTGGTTGCGAATGTTCGCGCCAAATCACTTTTTGTTTTCCAGGTTTGCTTATCTAGCGGCGTATGGCGTATAGCGAGTTGTATTTTGTGAATATTTGACTCAACGTAAGCAATAGAAATTGTTTTAAACGGGTTGTAATAACCGCAGGTAATAAATGAAAGGATTTGGTAGATTAATTTCTCGATTAAAGAACTTCGGTTACGTAAATTTTCAACTTCTTGGTTATGTTTGAGGGAATGAGTGATCGCGGCATTAAATAGATTTTGGATATCTCCCTCATCTACATTGCTTAATTTATTGAGAAACTCCTGAGGACTTTCTCCTTTAACAATTCCCTCTATTGCCATATAACTATTTTAAAATATTCATATTAAGAAACAGTTAAGTTATTATATGTATTTTGTAAGTAAACATGGAAAATGAGATCAGAATGTATTCAAATTCTTTCTTCCAATGCTTTTTTTTAGGTATGTTAGATCCTTCTATCCAAGGATGCCTATGACAAGCCTGATTGGAAATAGATCTAAAGAAATTTCATCAAGGGTTTAGATAGCCTTTGAGCCATGATTTGTCATCTTCTGTCAACAGGGCGCTCTTAGTGTTCAGCAATTCATTGATTACTTTTGGATCGATGCTATTTCGATGAAGATTAAAGAAGTGAGAAGCGGCGTTTTTTTGCGCTAAAGAAATAGGAGCATTCAGATTGAATATAATCGCATAAGCATACAGCAGGTTGGATTCAATTAAAGTCTGATCGGTTAGACGACGTTTTGTTTCTTCAGAAACATCTCCTTCAATAACTAACTGGGAGCCATTTGTCGTATAATCCAAGGTGTGAAAATCTGTTAAAAATACAGATGTTATCCGTAAACCATCAATTTCAAGTAGCTTTTTCAGTTTGTCATTATAACTTGCAACTATCATGGATTTGAGAAATTCTTGATTCATTTTGACAGCTTGAAAGCTAAAAATGTGAAGATGCTTAAATTGCTCATCTTTTAAATACGGACGAATCTTCTTAAGAATTAATTTTAAAGACTCTTGATCAATAGATCTATTATAGGTTATCAAAATTTTTAAGACGGTATTAAATTGGCTTTCAGATATAGGTGATCTCAAATTCAAAAGAATTGAGTAGGCATAGAGAAGTTCTGTTTCTGCCTTAACTTTTTTTAACATAGTGGAATTTTCTTCCAAGCTAAGATTATTTTTACGGAATATTCTTACCCCTGGAGTCCTCATCAATACGCTTAATACGAGACGAAACTGGGTGAAGTTATTGCAGTTATCATTTTGATGATTGTCTAAAAATGCGGTAGATTGATCTTGATGAGGTATGCCGTAAGCATGAGATGCATATGCAACTTGAGTATCTGGGTTTGCCTGAAATTTTTTAGGTACTAAAATGGTGTAGAGACTTCCATGAACAGATTTTGAGGTATATTCTTGTGCGATAGAATTTATTTTTTGTATGTATTTTTCCACAATAATAGGATCGGGAACAAGCGCAAGTATGGGGTCGGCAGAGATATTTCTTACAACGGCGTTGCTATTGGTGGTGTAGTAATAGTGTGCGGATTCACCTTGCAATTGTGAGTGAATAAAGGCATCCGCACATAAAAGTTGAGAAGAAATATGAGGTTGGTGATCAAAGTTGCTTTGCATAGGATTCTTTTGAATAAAATCTTGTGTATTTGAAAGACAAGTTATCGTTCCCGGTATCCTAAAATGCATATTCATGGGGTGTGCGAATTCCGGTTTGAATCTTTCAGTCAAATGGTTAATTGTTGTTGTTATTACGGTATTAAATAAAGACTGTCCATGAGTAAAGGTGTAATGGGAAGCCTTGTATGCTTCTCTAAATTTAACGGCCGTTTGGATTGGATCTGAATTTCTACTAAGAATTGAATCTGCTCTCCAGGCTTCATAAGTCTTGCCCGTTTTTTTAAGTTTATTCCGTAGATTCGCACGCCATTTTCTTTGAATTTTCGTGGCATATACTTCTCTCGCACGAAAAGCATCTTCTTGCTTTTTTATAAAGGTTTTAAATCCTCGCTGGATTGTTTTTGAGGCTTCTAATCTCTCAAGGATTTTTTTATAGTCCGGCCTCCAGGTTTGATCCATCTCCGGAACGGATAGAATAGCTGTTTGAATTGTATTGATGTTTTGCTGTAAGGGATTCAAAGAGAGAGGTTTTTCTAATAATGTGACGCATCCACAGGAAAAGAAATTTAAAAGCGGATTTAAAAATCGGATGTACCAAGGCTTTTCAGCATTTCTTTTTAGGATATCTTCATTTTGTTTTTGGATAGTGTTTATCGCATCGTCAAAAAGTTTTTGAAGGCATATCGTTCCGCCCTTTTTTAACTCTTCGATAAAGAGGTTAGGATCCTGTAAATGGATAACACCATTGACTGTCATATAAATATTTTAAAACATGTATGTAAAGATTGTGTAAATTTATGAATAAGTTATTTTTTATAGTGGCAAATTGAGCAATTTAATTAGTCTGAAAGCAATCCAAAAAGGAGATGCACAATGGCAGTTATTGTAAGACAGAATATTGTTAGCCCAACGAGCGAAAATATCATAAAAATTGAAGATTCGGAAAAAGAGCTGATTGCGGTAATGGGAATTGAAAAATTCAGAGAAATGGGTTTAAACGATTCGGTTGTTCTTTGTAAAAGATTAGTTTCATATGTTTCAAAGTTTGCAAATGAAGAGCAGAAAGTGCAAATCAAAGCCATATTTCCTGATGATAAGGGGTTGGATTCTATCGCTCAAGCCTGTTTGAAAATGAGAGCGCTTATAAATCTCAATGTTCTTCCCGATAGCGAAGAGGGCAAAGAATGTGTTGACCAGTTTGAGGAAAGTATTGTCGAAATGATTGAAGAGCCACTTGATTTTTCTAGAACGCTTACTTGCGAGATGGCAGTCGATCGAGGGGATTTAGAGATGCTTAAAAGGCTTAAAAAGCTAAATCGTGGATGGAGTCAAGATTTAGCGGAATATGCCAAGAATAATTTTGACTTTTTATGTAATCAAACTAAAGCCGTTGATACGGTTGAATCAAAGAAAAGATGGGATGATAAAGTAAAAAAAGCATCGGAAATACTTGAATGGGTTAATGAAGAGTTAAAAAAGGGCGAATCGCCGTAAGAATTTTACTCCCAGACCGTTCTTTTTTGCTTTCTCTCTTCAATTGAAGAGGAGGGTGGAATAAAGAGCGGTCGTCTTTTTGCCGAAACGATCAAATGGGATAGCGCGGTATCATGATAAAAATAACGGGATATCCCTTCTAGCATTGTTAATATCTTTTTCCGGTTCAAAAGAGGACGAAGGAAATGCCATTTCCATAGACGGATCCATAGGGCATGGTGTGAAGGAATTATCTCTTCAATATCAAATTCTGTGTGAACAAGCGATAAAAAGCGGGAGGCGGCATCTTCTGAATCAATATCGATAGGTGTTGAGATGATAAGTGTTCCATCTAGTTTTATCAGCCTAGCAAGTTCTGAAATCAGAAGCCGATGTTCGGATTCAGGAAGATTCGCGATAAGATCTGCCGCAAGAACAAGCGAATAGGCGTTATCGTCAAGTTTAGTGTATGGCGCATAGTCTTGTGAAGTTTTCGCTTTGCCTAGATAGCGCTTTAAGGCATTTGTTGCGACGTCGATCGCATCCATTTCAAAGCCTTTATCGATGAGAGCATCGCTTAATGTTCCATACCCAAGTCCAAGATCGCAGCCTTTGCAAGGAGCGATCCGAATTGCGTTTAATGTTTTTTGAATTCGGTCTTGTTCTTTAACATTCCGATTAGGGTTGAATTGTTCCGGATTTTGTAGCCACTCGCGCTCGAACCTGGCTTCAACGGCGATACGATTTTGCTGTCTCAAAGAGGGTTTTGAAGAAGGGCCGTCCTCTTTTATAATTTTAAAACTCATGTGGCGGTCAATAGTTCGTTTAGATTGAATGTAGAGGGCTCAGCGTGGACAGGCCGGTTAATATAAAGGTGAAACCAGATTTCAAGAACCGCAAGGCCCCATAAAGCGTAAAAATTTTCGGTCATGGATTGCGGGCTTTTAAGCGTATTTTCGATCCATTTTTTTGAGATAATTCCATTTTCGACTAATGTGCCATCCCGTAAAAATTTAAATAGGGTCTGAACTTCAGGGGATAGAGCCCATTCATCAAGGACATTTCTTCTTGTTCTCTTTGGTCTTTCGATAAAAGAGTCTGGGAAAATATCTTTTATAAGTGGTTTTAGATAGGAGGCCGCTTCAGATTCGGTAATCATTTCAGGTTCGGGCAATGCGGCTGCAAATTCAACAAGGTGCTTATCCAGGAAAGGGGTTTGCCAAATTATTCCGTTGATTTTAGTTAGCCTTTCAAATTGAAGCATGAAGGCATCTGGCAAGCGGGTTTTTACATCAAAGTATTGAAGCGTGGAGACGGTCGATTTGATACGGGTTAGATTATGAAATTTATGCAGGAAGGTGTCGGGATCAAAGAGTTTGGCAAGTTTCGGGGAAGCTTCATAAAGCTGTGTTTCATTGAAAAGGGCATTATGGCGTAAAAATTCAAATTGCCAGGGATTTGTGCGCGATATTTTAAGGATATTGTAGGCCGCCGGCTTATAGATTTTATAGAAAAGGGGGATAAGGAAATTACGAATAATAGGCTGCGGGATTAGATTTAAGCGGCTCATATAGGTCAACGTCTGTTCGCTTGATGTATAGCGCGAATGGCCTGCCAGAAATTCATCGCTTCCCATTCCGGAAAAAGCGGCATCAGAGTTTCTTGCCATCCCGCAAAGTTTCGCAGTGGCTACAAAGTTAGGGTCGGCTAGGGGTTCATCAAGCGCCCAAATCGTCTCGACCAGGTTTTCTGTAAAATTTGAAGGAGTAATGGCTGAAATATGGTGCGGTAGATCTAAAGTGTTGGCAACAACCTTTGTCGCATCTAAATCGGCTTCTGTTTTGCCTTGAAAATAGACGGTATAAGCATCGGGTTTTTTAGCGACCCGGCTGAGTTCGTAGGCGATTGTCGCGGAACCTATGCCGCCTGACAAGAAAGAGCACACATTACCTGATTGCGGGACAAGCCGTTTAATAGAATCGGATAAGTAGCGTTCAATCGTCTCTTTTACATGTTTTGCGGAACTATTTTCTTTCCTTTCGAAAAAATGGGAATAAGACCAGTAAGAGTGGATAGAGATCCCTTTTTTGGGTGAAAAACTTAGGTAATTTGCGGGAAGCAGCTTATTGACATCTTTGATAGGGCTTAAATCTTGTGGAATGTAGCCGAAATAAAGATACATCGCGATCGCGTCTGGAGAAAAAGTTTGAGGAACGATTCCTGTTGCGATAAGAGATTTAAGTTCGCTACCAAAAATGAAGTGTTTTTGATCATGGTACCAATATAAAGGCTTCTTACCTATGCGGTCTCTTGCGAGCAGCAATTCTTTTTTCTCTTCATCAAAGATAAAGAGAGCAAAAGAGCCGTCAATTTTTTGCAAGAAATCGGACTCATAAAATTCATACGCTTGAAGCACGAGTTCAGCCTGATCAAGAGAGGGGGATAGGCCATGTTTCTTTAAATCTTGCGCAAGCTCGCGGCTATTTTCTATAAATCCATCAAGACCGAGTAGAAGCCCTTTTTTTTCATTATATACGAAAGACGCTCCGACTATGCCAAACTGGAAGTTTTTAATCGTTTTCCTTTCGCGGATGGGCTTGAGCCCCTTTTCCATTGTATCGAGCATAGATTCGATGCATTCATCAACTTGAAGGGGATCAGGGTAAATTACCCCTGCGATTCTTGCTAGGTCTCTCGTCATAAAAAATGGTTTAAAGTATTATCCATTTTTATGGTTAGAATTGTTTCACTTTTTTTGCTTTTTTTTACTGCATGCGGACCCCGCTATGTCGATTATTTTACCCATCACGATGATGGCACTCCAAAACCCAAGGTGATTTTAGCTCCCGTCAAAATCACTTGCACGGCGCCAAAAGATACGGCAGACGCTGTAGGATCGGCAATAAGGTACGAGCTTATGGATACAGGCGAGCTATTTCTTTATAAGGCCTCTGAGGTTAAGGAAATGGGAAATCTGGATATCAATAAAAAAGAGTATAAATTCAAGGGAAATTGCGATGCCGATTATCTGGTAATGGTCGAAATATTCGAACATGGGCTGCGAAATCAAGGGAATGGTTGCGTTAAAGTATCTTCAGATATAAAAGCCAGGATAAAAGTAGTTGATTTAAGAAGGTACCAAGAGAGAGTCGTTATGTATGAATTTGTCGATGTTATATGTACGTCCGCAATTGAAAAAGGATGTCAAAATCCCGATATCGCTGCTTTCAAGTCGGGGCATTTGAAGCTTGCTGCAAAAATCGCAAGGCGCCTTGAATGCGCGATGGGGTGTTATTAGTGAAAAGGGAACCTAATGCCATATCGCTCTTTTATCCCATTTCGGCCTTCAGCTTATTTCTTATTTCCTATGCTGTAATCATCCCCTTTTTACGGAAGCGGCTTCCTTATGAACAGGAAATTGCGTCTTTATCGCTTTTTGCTGTCATATTCTTCATCTATGTTCTTTTTACGTATCGGGCGCTGCCTTGGCGCGCTCCATTGACATCCTTTCTTAAAGGGGCGCTGAGCTATTTTCTTGTTTGGCCCTTTATATTTGTTTGGGCCTATGGCTTGGAGTGGATTCTTAAAAACTACTTTGAAATTGTGCCTCGCGATCAAGATGCGGTTCAAATTCTAAAAATGAAAGGGGGTTCAATTCCATTAATCCTCTTTATTTGTTTGATAGTTCCCATGATTGAAGAAACGCTTTTCAGAGGGTATTTGCAGCAGGGGCTAAAATCAATTGTTTCTGAAAAATATGCGATTTTCGCGACGGCCCTCATTTTTGCTTTTTTTCACTATTCTCCAAGCCAAAGTGGATCGAATATAACTATTTTAACTTCTCTTTTTTGGCTGGCCTGTTTTATGGGTTATTTGGTGGAAAGGACCGGCAGTTTATGGACATCCATCGGACTTCACGCAACATTTAATACGGTTTCAAGCATTTTTATTTTAAAGGGTGGTGTATGAGAAAATGGCTATTGATATTTGGATTATTTGCATCGCTTGAAGCGCTGCCAAGGGTTCCTGTGCAACAGGTCGTTCAGTATAATAACCAATTTGCATTTGATCTATATAAAACCCTTGCGAAAGGACAAAATAATAGCTTTATCATTGCCTCTTACGCGGTTTCTTCTGCCTTTGCTATTACTTATTTGGGTTCTGCTGAAGACACGCAAAAAGAGCTTTCCATTATTTTCCGATATCCTCTTGCTCCGACTTATTTAGGGGAGTCTTTTAAGAGGATCAATCAGGGTCTTTCATCAGATAAGAACTTAAAACTTGCATCGTCTGTATGGATGGATAGGAGTTTTGATGTGTCGGATGGTTTTAGAGGGCTTGTCAATCAATACTATGAAGGACAGTTTTTCGAGGCCGATTTTTCTTTGAGGACCGATTCCGCGCGAAATGAGGCGAACACTTGGGTCGCGCAGCGTACGAATAAAAAAATACCTACGCTTTTAAGCGTGTCCGATGTATCTGCCGCCACAAAACTGCTTGTAATTGCGACAAGCTATCTTCAAGCTCCCTGGATGAAGCCTTTTAATGTTCGCGATACTTCCTCGCAGCCCTTTTTTCTAACTAAAGAGAATTCGCGCACCGTTACTATGATGAAAAGGGTGGATGATTTTCCTTTTTATGAAGATGAAGAGGTGAAAGTGCTTGAGCTGCCTTATTCTACGGAAAATAGCGAGGAGGCCCGTTTAAGCTTCTTTGTTGTCGCTCCAAAAGAGGTGGATGGCTTGAAAAAGCTCGAAGAGAATCTCGGCATGGAGATTTTCGGTAATTGGATTAGTCAAATGAGTACGCAGCTCGTTGATGCAAAAGTGCCCCGTTTTCGTATTACCCAAACCTATTCTTTAAAAGAGATCCTTGAAAAAATGGGTCTTAAAAAAGTATTTGCAAGCGGAGCTGATTTTTCGCGGATGGCATCAAGCTCAAGTCTTTGGATCACAAAAGCTGTCCAAAAGGTTTACTTTTCGATCGATGAACGAGGAACAGACGCTGCCACCTACAAACCTCCTCTGCCTGCCAGCCAGCAAGGTCCAAAAGACTTTTCTGCGGATAGGCCCTTCATCTATTTTGTGTATGATAATAACCTGAATCAAATAGTCTTCATCGGCCGCTGCATCCAACCGTGAATAAGAAGGATGAAGGCAGAAGGATTAAGGATGAATAGCCACAGAATGGGCGCGCTTTTAGCGCGCTTGTAATTTATGCGCTCGTAGAGCGCCCAACTGCCGAAGGCTCAATTTTATCCGCGAAGCGGCTCAAATCTTTGCGCTATTCTGCCTTCCGCCTTCATCCTTCTGCCTTCGCCTAATGGCTATGCGTCGTTCCGTCTTCGTGGGTATGGGTTTCAGGTTCGTCGTGGGCGTGCTTTTTCATTAGCTCGCGCTCTTTTTCCATCTGAGCTTTTTCAGCCGCGGTACGCTTATCTTCCCACTCTTTCAGGGATTTCTTTTCAACCGCGCACTGATAGCCTTGGACGTGGAAGAATAGCTTGAACTTTTCCCATTCGCTATCGAAATTGCTGACGGCTTTCAAGTCGGCTGTTTGTTTAATCGTAACGAGATAAAAGAGGAGACGGTGGGCCGATTCTAACTGTTCAGTGGAAGTTTCTTCGCCCGGTTTAATTTTTTGCTGAAGAAAATAAAAGGTGAGGATATTGGCTACTTCATCGCACGCTTCCTCTTTGCTCATGACCCAGCGGACTAGCTCGTTTCGTTCCTGCGGATTCGAAAACTTATTGTCTTTAATGACTGTCATACCTTTTACCATGGTTTCGACGAACTGATCGATTTGATCGTAAACCATTGAATCATGGTAGATTCCACAAGGCATTTGGCAGTGACCGTTGAGCGCGCTAAGGGAGAAGGCGCCTATAAGATAGAAACTTGCAAACCATTTATTCATATGACCTCAAAAAAAATTACACTTGTGATAACGTTATTAAATATATATGTCAAAACAAACCTTGTCACTTATCGTCTATATTGTTATTTGCGTTATCGTGTTTGAATGGAACGTCAATCAAGTCGATTTGCACGCGGAAAAGTTTATCGCGGAAAAGAGCCGGCTTGAAAATGCTATCGCGGAAAAGAAGGAAGAACAGGTACTTTTAAACGAAATGATCATGAGCGAATCGGATCCCCAGTGGATTGAACTGACATTAATGCGAGTTCTTGGGGTAATCCCGGAAGGGACTAAGAAGATCTATTTCCATGATTAGTCTTTCAATCGCAGCAATACTTATTTTAACTTATTTAGGCGCCTATGTTTCTGCGGCAGAAACGGCCCTTTTTTCGCTCCCGCGCCAAAAGTTGAAGTCGTATGAAAAAGATCCTGATACGAAAAAGCAAAAAGTTTATCACTTACTACTGAAATCGCGAGATCTTTTGGTTACGATTTTTATGCTTAATACGCTTTTTAACGTATTGCTTCAAAACGTAATCTCAGCCTTTGTAGGCGCTCATGCAAGTTTGTGGCTAAAGGTGGGTATTCCTCTCGTTTTAACGCTTGTTGTCGGGGAAATTATCCCTAAATATTACGGGCTACAAAATAATGTTTCGTTGTCTCTAAAAGTAGCGCCGGTCATTCAAGTCATGCAAGAAGCGCTTGGCCCCATTCGCCGGTTTGTCGTATTAGTTACAACGCCTATATCTAGAGCTTTATTCTTTTTCTTAAAAAAAGATGAGACCTTATCGCGCGAAGAGATAGATCATGTCGTGAAGGCAAGCGAAAAGCAAGGAACGCTTACTCCCGATGAAAGCCAGTTTATATCCGGCTACCTCGATCTGCAGGAATCAGAAGTCAAAGAGCTGATGTGGCCTCGAGAAGACATCATTAGTTTTGATATCTCCCAGCCTTTATCTAAATTAATTCATATTTTTACTGATGAAGAATGTTCAAGGCTTCCTATTACAAGGGGATCGATCGATTCTACGATAGGCATTATAGATGCTTATACTTTTTTTACTTATCAGCATGAAATAAAAAAAACGAGCGACCTTATCCCATTTTGTAAAAAACCTTTCTATGTCCCTGAAACGACAGTTGCAAGAAATCTGCTTAAAAAAATGCAGAAAGAAGAAAACGAATTTGCCCTATGCGTTGACGAATACGGATCGATTACGGGTCTTATAACGCGAGAAGACCTGTTAGAGGTGGTTGTAGGTCAGATTATTGATTCGCGCGATCAGGAGCTCTCTTACAGCATAGCAAGCGAAGATGAATTAATTGCTTCGGGGAAAATGGAAATTAGCGAATTCAATGATCTTTTTGACGCCCATTTAGAAAGTGAAAATGGCCTTGTCACATTAGGCGGCTGGATTACCGAGCAGGCAGGAGATATACCGAAACCCGGATTCAAAATTGAAAAAGAGGGCTTCTATTTTCAGGTGCTTGGCAGCTCACAAATTAAGGTGGATCGTATTTACATCAGGAGGCTTCCAAAATGACGGAAAGCTTATTCTGGTTCTTTCTATTTATGTTATTCACGATGATTTTAGGCATTTATTCGATGGGGGAGATGGCGATGATCTCCTTTAACAAAATAAGGCTGCAATTCTACTTGAATGAAGGTTCGAAGCGGGCAAGCTGGCTTAATTACCTTTTTACGCATCCAAGCCGCTTATTTGGAACGACGCTAATTGGAGTGAATGTCGCCATGATGTTTGCTTCTGAATTCATTCGAAAAAGTTTTCATGCGGCGGGATTTAATGCCGATCTTTCGCCGTTTATTTCAGTGCCCATCATCATTATTATTGGAGAGCTTGCTCCTCAATTTGCGGCAAGGAGCTTTCCTGAACATGTCGCACTGCTTCTTTCTCCCATTCTCTATTTCTCATCCATCGTTTTAGCGCCTTTCGTGCTCTTTTTAGGGTGGGTATCGCGTCTCTTTAATCGTCTTGTGGGAGGAAAAGAGACGCATCACGAATTATTCTTAACCCAAGATGAGCTCCAGCACATTATTGAAGAACAAGATGAAGACCGATTAAGAGATAAGGGTAAAGATTTTGATTCGCTGATATCAAGCTTATTTCTTTTACGAGGTAAAACGGCCGCGCGTGTGATGACGCCCTTGAACGAAGTTTTTGCGATTCCTTCTAATACGACTGTCGGAGAGCTGAGAAAAATCTTAAAAAAGGCGGTTCCGCTTATCCCGGTTTATCACCGAGAGAAAAGTAATATCATTGGAATTGTCTCTATTCGTAATCTGGTTCGCGCAAACGACTCGAAACTTGTTCGCGATTATGCACGAAATCCCTGGTTTATAAGCGAGCACACCCCTTTGCTTGAGATCTTGAAACAGTTTAGGAAAAGCAGCGAGACCGTCGCTTGCGTCTTAAATTCAAAGGGCGTTACTCAAGGCTTATTGAATCTGGACGACTTATTGGAAGACATTTTTGGAAAAGCCGCTCCCATTAGATCGAAGGTTAAAAGATTTGTCGATGTAACGGTTCCGGGCGATATGCCTATTAAGCAGTTTAACAAAGAATTTTCCGTGACCCTTTCTGAAGAAGATTATGAGACCGTTTCAGACTTTTTAATGGATCGTCTAGAACATCTTCCCGAGGAAGGAGAGGTAGTTACTGTACCGCCCTACATATTTACGGTAAAAGATGTGAGCTTAACTGACATCCGCTCGGTTCAAGTTAAGATCTTACCTGAGTAGCACTTGGCTTAGCAGGCTTTTTGCTTTAGCTTTGGAGATCATGTTAAATAAAAATCGTATAAGGAATTGTTTTACCTTATTGCATTTAGCACGATTTCGGCAGCTTTTCTAGCTTCATCAACCGTATTCATGCGGCTGAATGAAAAGCGAAGCGAGCTTTTCGCTTGTGTATAAGAGAGACCCATTGAAAGGAGGACGCGTGACGGCTCGATTGCGCCTGAGCTGCATGCCGAGCCAAGCGAGGCCGCAAGCCCAGCTTGATCCAATTTAATGAGCAGCGTTTCACCGTCAACTTTAGGGAAAGTGATATTTGACGTAGTGGCAACTCTGTTTTTTCCATTTATCTGGATGGACAATTGTTCTTTAAGAATCGACTCGAAAGTATCGCGGGGAAGAGAGGAGGGATATTCGATAATTTCGATCGCTTTTCTGAGTGCTGAAATGCCTATCATGTTTTCAGTGCCGCCTCTTTTTCCAAATTCTTGCGCACCGCCAATTATGGAGGGAGCGATAGGTTGTTTAATGATAGCAAAACCGATGCCGGGAGGGGCGTGGATTTTATGACCTGAAAAGCCGATTCCAAAAAGGTTTTTGGGAAGCGTAATTTTTTCTTTGCCCAGCCACTGAACTCCATCCACGATAAGGGGAACTTTTATAGCATCGGCGATGGCGTGAATATCTGTTTTAACGCCCGTTTCATTATTCACAGCCATAAGCGCAACTAATAAGGTATCGGGTCTTATCGCTTTAAAAACATCCTCAGGAGTAATTATGCCATCCGGGTCCGGCGTTAAAAACGTAGTTTCATAATCGAGCGATTTGATCAAATTAAAAACGGCGGGATGTTCTGCTTGAGAGGTAACGATGTGCCCTTTTTTGCCTTTCAAGGCGCCGCGGATGAGCAGATTTAAGGCTTCCGTTCCCGATGAGGTAAAGATAACTTCGGTATTTTTAACGCCGAAGGTATCCGCAATTTGGCGGCGCGCTTTTTCAAGACGTATTTTTGCCCCCTGGCCATAGTGGTGCAGGCTGGAGGGATTATCAACATGAAAAGCAAGTTCTTCTTTAATCGCGTCTATAACCCTTGGATCAAGGGGAGTCGAGGCATTGTTGTCTAAATAGATCATTTTATTCTAATAACGAGCGCGGTCATGTTATCATAGCCGCCGCGCATTTTGGCTGTCTCAATTAACTTGAGGCAGATGTCTTCGACATAAGGGGTGGCGTTGATCATCGTCTCGAATTCATTTAATTGTATTAAGTCTGTCAGGCCATCCGTCGCGAGCAAAAAGAGATCGTTGAGCTGAACGTCAACGGTTTTCATTGTAGGTTCAAGTTTGGCTTCTGTTCCAACTGCCTTTGTGATGATATTTTTATACACAAATTCAGCGGAGTTTTGTTCCGAGAGCTGTCCTAGATCGACAAGATCGCGAAAAAGCGAGTCGTCTCTCGTTAGAAGCTCGAGTTTATTATTTCTAAGCCGATATATTCGGCTATCGCCCACATTTCCTAAGATTGCCTTATCGCCCTGAATCATCAGGCAGGAAAGCGTTGTTCCCATTCCATGCCAGCCCGGCTCCTGCCGAGACATTTTAAAGACCGTTTTGTTCGCTTGTCGAATGGAATGAGCTAAAATATTTTCGCTGTCGGAATCGGAAATCAAGGGTTTAAAATTCTTTTTTACTTCTTCAAGTAAAAAGCTGACGGCTTCGCGAGAGGCGATCTCTCCGGCTTTGTGGCCTCCCATTCCGTCAGCGAGAACGAAAAAACCTAATTCTTCGATCTCACCCCATACATCTTCGTTATTAGGTCTGACAAGACCAATATCGGAAAGGCCGCACGCTTCTATAGTAAAGGTAGGATATGAATGCATGTAATTTCTATTTTACATGCTCTATCCCTTCTTTTCAAGAATGGAGAAGACGGGTGATGAAGAACCTAAAAACCTGCCACGGTCTCCGTAAAACGTAAAGAACGAGGTTTTTATAGTTTATTTCTTCAAGATCCCTTACTATCAAGGCCTGAGAGTTAAGGGCTTCGTCAATCCACTTTCGATGGGCAAAAAAGAGTTCGCTTGGCAGGTCTTCAAGTGAAAACCACCCTACAGAACGAACCTCTTCTGTTATCATAAGCGTGCCGTTAACCGGCTCGCAAATAAAGACATCGGTTTTATCGCCAAGCTTATTGATAGGCTTTAAGTGAAGGGCATGGCGGATCACTTTCGCTTCGATGCCGGTTTCTTCCAGCACTTCGCGCAAACAGCCGTTATGAGGGGTTTCATTGAATTCGACGCCCCCTCCGGGAAGTACCCATACGGGAACATCTTTTCGTTCCGTTAAAAGGATCCGTTTATCTTTAAGGACTATGCCGTAAGCTGCGTTCATTTTGCGTATATTTTAGAATAATTATTTAGATTTATCCAGGAATTTAGATTATTTTTAACAACGGATGCCGATAGGGGAGGCGTCTTTCTATCTTTAACCTGCCAGCCCCATAAAAGTGCATTGCTGTCACGGCTTGCGAGATAGGCGTTATCGTGTTTCCAGTAATCATTTGAATGGGCCATCTGTTCAAAGGCGCGCCGTAAATCTTGCTCGTCGGGCCCTGTTTTTAGCATTCCTTTCAATTGATCCAAAACAGCTCGGCTTAGTTCATCGTTTTTGTCTTGAAGCTGAATAGAGAGCCAAACTGCGTTTGAGTAAGGATAAAAGGGAAGTTCATATCCGACGTCAATCACGGTAATGACGTTCTTAAGTTTATCACGCATGTGGGCTTCAATCACTTCGCTGACATATTCAAGCTGATAGAGGTTTTCTTCATTAAATGTGAAATTTAAGGGGAAAGTAATTCTTGATGACGGCTCGCCTCTGGATACTTTTGAGATTGTTTTTTTGGTTATCCCCTCAGGAAATTGAGGCCATTTGGCAAGGGGTTTAAAAACGCTTGGTTTAGCCGGTATCGAACCTATCGTTTTTTCAAGAATCTCTTTTGTCGACGATTCATCAAAATCTCCCACAATGACTAATACAAATTCAGAAGGATTTGAAAACGCCATCGCGTAAAAATCTTCGACTTTTTTCAAGTCTACTTTTTCGACTTCAGCCTTGGTTAAGGGTCGAAACGGGGGGAAATCGCGCGTATTAATCGATTTTATCCGGTCTTCAAACGTCTCTTCCACATCCGATACGCTAGGATCATATCCTTTTAATAAAGAAGCGAGCGCTCCCTCTAAATCGTTAAAGCGCGGTTTTGAAAAAATATCTTTTATAAGGTTAAAGATGTTTTCAAGATTATCCATGTAAGCGGTGGCTTCGATTTTGCGGTAAAAAGGGTACGTGTCTATCACAAGGTCTGCGCTATTTGCATATAAATAATTAGAAATTTGATCCGAGTTCTTATTTCCAAAGCCCGCTTCCCAAACCACTTCGCTTGCAACCCGCGCCGCAACCTGATCCTGAACGGGCACTTGCCCATAGCCGCCCTTGGCAATCATCAAAATGGTTACTTCTTCGTCCCCCAGATTTCTTTCAAAAGCGACCTTAAGACCATTTTTGAGGGCGAATTCTTCGCCGCATAGAAAACAGACCGCAAAAATGGCTGAAAAAAAGATGTATTTCATATGGCTGAACTCTAGCACCTATTCGTTAAGAACATTTAAAGATTGCAAATTTGCCTTATAACTCATAGAATGTTCGTATTCAAGCCCAGGTGGTGAAATTGGTAGACACGCCAGATTTAGGTTCTGGTGCCCCCGTGGTGTGTAGGTTCGAGTCCTATCCTGGGCAATCTTAAGTGCTAAGCTCTTAAAAGTAGTGCTTTCTGCCTTAAAGCAGATGCTTCTCTAAACTTTCTTCTTATAAAAATTGTTAGGGTTGTTAAAACTCTTATAGAATGAATTTTTGACGCGAGTAAACGTGGCCGTCAGGGCGGACAAGAACCGCTCCTCCTCTTTCAATTCCAAAAAGCGTGTGAAAATCGTTGTTAATGTCCTTGTAGTCTCCGCCTTCGCAAATAGATATTTGGCGAAATGGAATGCCATTTACTATTTTGTCCCAGCTGGCTTCCCTCGAATCTGTTAAAAGGATAAACGAATCCATAAAAAGGTCGATCGTAGAAAGGATGCCGTTTGGTCCTTGAAGCCATAAGTGCGGAGCTCTTGAGCCGGGCCTTGCGTTTGGGACGTAATGAGTGGATGTAATTAATGGCGCTTGTGTGCCATCGGGTATAAGGCAGCCGGTTTGGTATGAAAAGCCAATATCTTGTCCGATTGAGTTTAATATGGGCCATTTTGATGAAATTGTATCCTGAAGCAATTTCTTATCTTTCGATCGTGCGGCAGCAAAGACGGAGCTATATTCCATTTGATTGTTGCGGCTCCATTCCATGTTGCTTATGACCGTAGGATATCGCTCCTCATGATATGAATCGAGAATGTCGCTTGGCATTTGCCCTTTTATTACATGAGCCAGCTTCCAGCATAAATTGTGAGCATCTTCTATGCCTGTTTGTAGTCCATAGCCGCCTGCCGGTGAAAGAAGATGCGCGGCATCGCCTGCCAAAAAAACGCGGCCTTTACGGAATTGTTCAGCTACCTGCAAACGCATATTCCAAAAATCGATATTCAAAACATCAATTTCTAAATTCGGCATTTCGAAGGTGTCTCGAATAAACTGCAAGCATTCGTCTTTGTTGAATTCTTTAGAATCATCGATTTTTATACCCATCAACCATTTATCGACACAGTTAACAGACTGAATGAAACGGCCAAATACGGCATCACCCAGCAAAAAATACATAGCGCTCGGTCGGTATGGAGCTTTAGGGTAGGGATTCGCTTTGAAATAGATGCTTACAAATTTTCCTAGCTCCTCTTCTTTTAAAAGAGGAGTTTTAAGTAAATTTCTAGTAGGGCTTCTTGCGCCATCGGCGCCGATCATATATTGCGCTTGAACCTGAAATGTCTCTCCCGTTTTCTTTCTCAGCGTAGCCGCTATGAAGTCCGATTCCTCTATAAAATCGATTAGCTCTGTTTCGTATTGAATATTCTTTATCTGTTCTCTCAATAGCATTTCTAATTTGGCTTGGGAAATGCCGACGGGCTCGCAGGGGCTGTAGCGTCTTGTTAGTTCATTGTCGATGGAAATTTCTGCAAGTTCTTCCCCGCAAAAACTATCAAGCCACATTACGCGCCTTGCCTCTCTTGGAAATTCCTCCTTCCTTATGGCTTCTTCCATTCCGAGAGAGCGAAAAATCTCTACTCCGCGTATCTTGAGATTGCGTGCTTTCGGATGGCTATTCATTGAATCGCGTCTATCTATTAAAAGGGCGTCTATTCCCATCTTTTGGAAAAGAAAACCAGCCGTCAATCCAACAGGCCCTGCGCCCACAATGAGTACGTCGCATTTTTTAATCATCGGTTTGCTTTAGTGTTTTTTGTATTGCTTTAACGAGCTCTCGCACCATTCTATCGCAGATTTTACCTGTCTAAGGCCAAAATCAAGCGTCATTAACCAGTGCGGAAGGCCTGAATCGTCTTTATGTTCTTTTTCAAGTCTTACTTTAATAGTTTGAAAAACTTTAAGTTTTTCTATTAGCATCTCATGAAAGGCTTCCACATGTTTTCGTGTCGTGGAGGGAG
>CAZABG010000009.1:9576-29274 GCA_964483465.1 uncultured bacterium | reverse complement strand
CACGAGTTCTCCAAAGAATAGTTTAAGAAGAAGTTCATTTCTCGATTGTTCATATTCAACCGGCTTATCGATCCACTCTTTCAGCTCTTTTTTCCCTTTTGGAGTTAATTCATACACATTTCTTTGCCGATCGTTTGAAGATTTATCGTCATGCTGTTTAATTAACCCCTCTTCGACGAGACCTGCCAGCACAGGATAAATAGAGCTGTAAGACTCTTTCCAAAAAAACTGAGTGCTCCCTTCCATCATTTTTTTTATGTCATAACCAGAGCTTTTCGGCGCTACAGCCAGCATTCCCATAATCGCATATTTACTTTTGTTGCTCTTAGCCATGCTCATGCCTCTTTTGGATATATCAGTATAATATATCATTATGATATATGTAAAGTCCTGAAATAATTCTTGATTCATTCATTTGTTCAATTCAAAATTAATGTCTTATGAAGAAAGTTTTTTGGGAAGATCCCTATTTGGCAAGGCTGGAAACAACGGTAGCTCAGATTCAGGGGAGTGAAATTGTTTTTGAAGAGACAATTGGCTATTCGGAGTCGGGAGGACAAGAAAGCGACAAAGTTTTTATAAATGGGGTTCCGGTTATCACATCAAGAATGGATAAAGCAGATCCCTTCCTTATTTATTATACTATGCCGGACGATCATGAGCTAAAAGCCTCTCAAAAGGTTGTGATGGAGATTGATTGGAACCGGCGCAATAGATTGATGAGGCATCATTTTACCTGCGAACTTGTGCTTATTCTGATGAATCGTTTGTTTAACAAAACGCCGGAAGGGGTCGAGTTAAAGCCGGAAGAGATCGATACCGTTATTAAAAAAAGAGGGGCGCACATGGGGGAGATGGGTGCGCGAGTCGATTTTGAATGCGATAGGAATATCTCCGAATATTTTCCCGCTATCCTGGAATCCTATAATAAAATCATAGATGCCGATTTGCCTATTGAGAAAGGCTTTCTAAATGAAGAAAAGCAGATTCGTTATTGGAGATTGCCGGGCATCGCAAGGGTGCCTTGCGGAGGAACGCACGTTCGGACGACTATAGAGATAGGCGAAGTCGAGCTTAAGCGCGATAGGGCTAATAAAGGGGTTGAACGTATAAGAATTAATTTAAAGGACCCAGGGCCTACCAGCTGTCCAACTTTAAGCTAATAAAATTGATTTTGTAGTATTTTTAAAGTAAAATACCTTTATTGTTATGGTCCTATGTTGTTTTGCACAAATTAAGGATGAATGTTGAGTTACTGGCAGAATAAAATTCGAAATCATCATAAAGCTCTATCGATTGTTTCTTCTTTAATCACTCCCTTAAAAACTCATTTTGCGGTATCTCATTTCTCTTATTTTTATGTTAATAAAGACTTAGAAACAGCTTGTCTAAGTTCCGAGCCCGAATGGCTCGAATATTATCTCTATGAAAATTTATATCGCAATAATCCCTTCTTGACGCATCCATCAAACCTTCATACGGGGTGTTATTTTACGGAGAATGTTAAAGAAATAAGAGAAACAAAAGATCACGCCAAACGTTTTGGATTGGGTGAATCGGTTATATTGATTTTTAAGGAAGAGGATGTCGTTAAGGGCTTTTCATTTGGGATAAAGGGAAATACTTCGCTTCTAGTGAATGAATTTGGGGTTCTAAAACGCTATTGCCGCGAATTTGAAAAGCAGGGTGAAAAGGCTATAAGATTAATTACAAGCGAGCCTGCTAATCTGATTGATCTAAAGCTTGTAAAAGATAAAAAATTAAATCCTATTCTACAGAATCGGGACAAGTTTCTTCGGCAGCTAAAGATAGATGTGCCTAACCTTTCAAAAAGAGAAAAAGAATGTCTGCGGCTACTTATTCAAGGGGAAACAGCAAATGGTATCTCTAAAAAATACCATCTTTCGATAAGAACGGTTGAAGCCTATTTCCAAACGATTAAATGCAAGTTGAACTGCGATAACAAAACGCAGTTGTTTAATAAAGCTACTGAGTTGAACGATCTGGGTTTGCTTATACCGTAGTTTCTACGGTATTTGTATAAATACCTCTTTTCCTATGATAACTCCGACTAACAAAAGAAAATCATGTATAAACAAATATTCCTTTTTTTAATTCTGTTCACACTTCTTGCGGCGGAACCTCAGGCTATTGTCTTTGATTTTGGCGGTGTCATGACGGGTAAACCAAACAAAGAGCTCGTTGTTCAATTTTTGAAAGAATCATTTCGCTTATCCGATCTTGAATTTGAAAAGGTAAATCGCGAAAAGCATAAGGCGATTCAGCAAGGAATAACGGATGTTGAATTTTGGCTAGAATACGCAAAACGGATGCACATCAAACTGTCTGATGACTGGACTCTAAAATTCATCCACGTGATGAAAGAGGCGATCGCGGCAAATCCATTCATGTTCGACTTAGTCAAAGAATTGCGTCAAGAGGGGTATCAAGCAGTGCTTTTATCCAATATTGATGAACGCCTTGGCAAATTGATTAGAGAATTCGGCTATTACGATGCGTTTGACACCTGCTTTCTTTCTTATGAGCTTGGTTACGAAAAACCAGATGTAAGAATCTATCTCCACGTTCTTGCAAGGCTTGAGCTAGAGCCCGCCGACCTTCTATTTATCGATGATCGTTTAGACAACATAGAATCGGCAAGATCGCTTGGAATTGATTCTATTCATTTTATATCCCTCGAACAGCTGAAGCTCGAGTTAAGTAAAAGAGGTCTATAAGAAAGGGGGAGAGCTGCCGCTCTCCCACCTATTTTGATCTATTCATATAGAGCAAGGCCCTTAAGCACTTTTCGAATATAATACTCTTCATCAAGAGCGGCTTTCGTTGTGTTTACAGGAAACAGCATTCTCCCTTTTAAAATTTGGGTGGGGGCGCAGCTTCCTGATATATCTAGCGGATTGATGATGTCCTTTTCTTCTCCGGTGATTTTATCGTCAAAAAATAGCGATAATGTCTTTTTTATAAATGTTCCTGTCGAATCATAGATAAAGGGTTTTCCGGATCTGCCCATTTCCCCATCTTTCGACCATTTATGCCAATCATCTTGCACGGCAATAAAGTTAGAAAGAGTAAGAAAGTTCATAAACAGATCATGGACTTTCTGTTCGGTAAGGGGTGCGTTCTTTAAATGGATTATTCTTGCAAAGCGAATGCCCGGAATTCTTTCATTGTTTTCTATTTCTTTGATTGTACTTTCCAAATCTGACCCAAAAGTACGCAGAATTATGGTATGAGGGATTTTGAGTTCGTTTAGTCTTTGAATCAGCGTGTAAAAAGAATTAAAGATATCTAATTCAAAAGGGAACGTTCTAATGAGCTTTTCATATTCATATTGTACTTTAAAAAAGGCAGGATGGTTATTTTTTTGAAGCCAGGGAATAAAATTTGAAATGATCGACTGCCTTTTTTCCTTTATCTCCACATCATTTTTATCGCCTGGAGCTAAGACGGTGTAGACATAATCTTTAAAAGGCATATTGGGATAATTAGGATCCCAAATGGCAGCCGTGCTTTCTGCTAGGGCAGAGAGAATCATGTATTCATTAGATACTTTTTTGCCGTCCTTAGCTGTTTTCGTGCTATCTTTTAGAGTCAGGGTTCCGTTGATATCAAAATGAATGAGAAGGTGAGGGGCTTGATAAGGGGCTTCCATATAACTATCCTTGTGGGTTTTAATATAAAAATAGCCTCTTGATAGTTATAAGCGTTTCTTAATAATCGTAATAATCGATATTATATTTGCTTATGAGTAATCTAAATTTCACTTATCTTAAATACTTTTTTGACGCAGCTTCTAATGAGAATTTGTCTGCCGCTGCAAGGGAAAACTACGTTTCACAGTCGGCCGTAAGTCAAGGGGTCGCAAAACTGGAAGCGGCTTTGAACGTAAAACTTACGACGCATCAAAAAAATAAATTTAAGTTAACGGAGGAAGGAGAAATCGTATTTAAAGAAGCGAGCCGTTTATTTTCATCACTTGATGACATAAAAGACCGTTTAAGTGAATTAAAGGGGGAAGTAAGAGGAGAAGTCAAATTTGCATGCACGAATGCGCTTTCTCAGTATTTTCTTCCTCAATACTACCTCAAAATGAAAAAGCTCTACCCCAAAGTTATGCTGAAATTTCATCGGGGAAGTCTCATGTTTATTCATGAAGCGTTAAGACAGCAAAAAGTATCATTTGCGCTTGTGTTAGATTCTCCTGAATTTGACGCCTACGATAGCATTCCGATTAAAAAAGGGTTCTTTAGACTTTATCAAAAGAAAGGCGTTAAACTTGATCAACGGATTCTTATTGATCACGAGAAAAATCTGGAAGTAATCGAGCTTAGGAAACGCTACTATGAACGTTACGGAAAGCCGCTAGAGATAAAAGACGCCTTATCAGGTTGGGCGCTGGTTCTTCGATTTGTTGAAATGGGCTACGGGATTGGTTATCTGCCCGATTTTATGTCAGAAAATCTTAAAGAGGAAAAACTCGATATTAAGCCTATTCGTTATAGCATTTCGGTTATCCGGTTAAAAGGATCTCCCTCTACAAGAGCTGAAAAGGCATTCATAGAGCTGCTGAAATAAAGCTGCATCTTTCAAGTGATATTTCATGGAATTTGAAAGAGCTTCTGGTCCGATTATGGATTGATCTAGAAACTTTTAAGGCCTATCTTTATAATTTTTTATTTAAGGAATTTTCTATGTCTGAACAGAAGCAAAATGTACGAGATACGTTTGATAAAGCATCGAGTCAATACGATGAGATGTGCGGATTTTTCTTCAATCATTTCGGCCGTGAGCTGGTCAATAAAGTTCCTGACTTAAAAGGAAAGAAGGTTCTTGAGGTAGCGACAGGAAGGGGCGCGGTGCTTTTTCCGCTAGCAGAAGCGGGAGCGGATATTTATACGATCGATTTAAGTCCTGAAATGATTCGAATAACCGAGATAGAATCGAAAAAGAGAGGCTTTAAAAACATCCGTTTTCAGGTAATGGACGCAGAACATCTCACTTTTGAAGATAATTCATTCGATGCGGTTATATGCGGATTTGCCGTATTTTTTTGCGAATCGCTTGAACGTGTTTTGAGTGAGTTCAGAAGGGTTTTAAAGCCCGGTGGAATTGTGGCTCTTTCAACATGGGGCGACGATTCGCCATTAGATAAATGGATTTCTAACATTCGTGATCAAATGGGTAAGAAGAAGTTGATCGGATGTCCGATATGGAGCCGTGAAGCCATTGATTCGGCTTTAACGAATGCAAAATTTAATGAGATTAACATCTATCGCGAAACGAAGGTTTTCTATTACGAATCTCCTGAGCTTTGGTGGGAAAGTTTAAAAACGCATGGGACGCGGTTTTTCTTAGATCAGCTTTCCGATAAAGAATTATCAGACATTAAACAAAAAGCGATACCCTTTGCTCATCAATTTGTTACAGCTCAAGGGCTTGAAGAATTAAATGAAGTTTTTTATGCGGTAGCCTGTAAGTAATTGATAGAAAGTCGTTTATGCAAAGTGTTTGAAGACAAGTCCTTCCGAGAATATGCTTATATTAAGGAAGGAGGCTCTAATGGCGCAAATTTTGAAAGCGGGAGTTGAGGCGCCGGATTTTACCCTTCCTGTCACAGCGGATCAAAAAATTTCGATCAAAGAATTTAAAGGAAAGCCGCTGATCCTGGCTTTTTATCCTGCCGACTTTAGCCCTGTCTGCAGCGATCAAATTTCTCTATACAATGAAATCTTGCCTGAATTTAAAAAGTTTAACGCCGAGATCTTTGGCATATCGGTAGATGGCTACTGGTGCCACACCGCTTTTAAAGGTCAAAATCATATTCATTTTCTCTTGCTATCCGATTTTGAGCCTAAAGGCGATGTTTCAAAGAAATATGGCGTATATAACGAAGAGACGGGCACAAGCGAAAGAGCTTTATTTGTCATAGATAAAGACGGAAAAATATTTTGGAGTTTCCTATCTCCGGTTGGAGATAACCCGGGAGCTGATGGCATTCTCGATGCTTTAGAGAAGCTTCCCAAATAGGAGGATGTATGGCTTTAAAAATTCCGGTTACACCCGATGATCATATCCGAGGGAATATTGATGCGCCTATTACTTTAATTGAATATGGCGACTTTCAATGCCCTCACTGCCGATCGGCCGAGCCGATCGTGAAAGAAATCGAAAGCCATTTTGGCGATCAACTTCGTTATGTATTCCGTAATTTTCCACTATCAGAAATTCATCCTTACGCAGACGCTGCGGCTCAAGCTTCAGAATTCGCCTCCGACTATGATAAATACTGGGAATTTCATGATCTGATTTTCCAAAATCAAGATAACTTAAGCATTCCGCTCTTGTTTGGCTTAGCCGATTCCTTAAAGATCCCGTCAAAGGATTTGGAACTCGCTTTGCATAAAAATTTATATCAGCCTAAAGTCCGATCCGATTTTATGGGCGGCGTAAGAAGCGGTGTTAATGGCACCCCTACTTTTTTTATCAACGAAGAGCGTTATAATGGCCCAGTCGCCTATGATGATTTGGTTCTGGCGATAGAAATTGTTTTTGTTAAATAGTAACTAGATTTCGCCGCGGATCGAGTGGTGTTCTTCTACGTCGATTTCACGCTCCATTTTTTGAAATAGTTCATCTTCAATCATATTTTTACGCCATAAGTCTAAAAGCCTTTCTTTCTTTTTGTGTAAGATTTTATTTCGGGCTTTTACGATCGGAGATTCTACATCTTTACTTGAAAGTTCAAGCACCTGATGGCGTAAAGCAAAATAATCGCTTAAAAATTTACGCTCTTCTTTTGAAAGTTTTCCCTTCTCTTCAAATTCATCGAGATATTCTTTTGCTACTTTTAAAAGTTCATCGCGTACAGCTCTCGTGTTATAGTTATGAGTGACTCTAAGGTGCATTTTTTTGATTACGAAAGGAAGCGTAAGGCCGGTAATGGCTAAAGTAAGAAGGATGGTGCTAAACGTTAAAAAAACCATTTCATCTCTTCCAATAAAAGGGGATCCATCAGGAAGTGTGTAAGGAAGAGCTAGAGCAAGCGCCATGCTCACAATGCCCCGCATACTGGCCCAGCTTGTGATAACGGTCTCTTTTAAAACTATTTTTCTATCGTCTTCAGAACAGGTATAAAGTACGTACCCTTTTCTTAAGTAGACGTAGGCAAAACGCACTAAAACCATCACAATGAAGAGAAGGATGGAATATCCAAAATACATTAAACCTTGATCTAAAGTAATCCGTTGAATCACGCCTCTTAATTCAAATCCTATCAAAGTAAAGATAAAGCAGTTTAATAAGAGGATAAAGATGTCCCATGACGCCCAGCCCATAATCCTTGTTGCAGAAGTAAAACGGGTCATAAATGCCCATGAACCGATAAGTCCATTAATGACGACAGCGAGCACTCCCGAAGCTCCTATCGAGTCGGCTAGCAAATACGTAAAATAAGGGATAGTAAAAGAGAAAACGACTGCTACGATCGGATCAAAATATTTAGCCGTAAAATACTGAAAAATATATCCCGTCAAGGCTCCTATAAAGATTCCGCCGGCGACGACAGTAATGAATTCATATCCTGCTTGTGTAAAGGAAAAGCTTCCGGAAAGGATCGCAAAAAGGGCGAGGCGATAAAGGATTAGTCCGCTCGCGTCGTTGATTAAACTTTCACCCTCTAAAATGGCGACTAATTTAGGGCTAATTTTAAATCTTTTAAGAATCGCGCTTGCGGCGACAGCGTCAGGGGGCGATATGATCGCGCCGAAAATAAAGGCGTATGCCCAAGGCCACTCAGGAAATAGCCATTTCACGACGAGCGCGATAGCGACGGTAGTCGCAATCACAAGCCCTAGCGCAAGAGAGATAATCTCGTAGAGATTTTTTTTAAATTCTTTAAAAGAGATGCTATAAGCTGCATAAAACAAGATAGGCGGAAGGACAATCACCAGAATAAAGGCGGGGTCAAAAGGGATTTCGCTGATACCTGGCGTAAAACCAAGAAAGGCCCCTCCAATAATTAAAGCAAGCGGATAAGGAAATTTGAATCGGATGGCAAATGCAATTAACGTAATTGCTACCATCATCAAAATTAGCAGCTTTAAAAGAGGATCCATTTTAAGCCGATTATAGATGGGCTTACGAAACAATCAACTTTAATTTATAAAATGTATCTTTTGGAGCCGGTCTCAATTTTAGGTTGGGGCGTTTTTGTTAGTTGATCAATATTATCCGTTAAAAACCAGGCGACCTTTTTAATTTTTAAGCAGAGGGATAAGACAGGAGCGGGAATAGCATTGACTTGCCCTAAATTAAAGGGGAAGGGATCTATTTCATAAAACGGACAAAACTGACTAAAGTTTTCAAAAGCGATAAAAGTGTGCGCAAGGCTGCCTTCACGGTTTTTTTTCTTAAGTTGAGAGACATATTCGTTTGGATTTGATTCTTTTAACTCATCAAATCGTTTAATTAAATCTTCGCTTAAACTGAGTGAAGGACTTGGCAAAGCTTTATGTTTTAGCAGAAAATCATTTACGATTTTATGATGGCAAACCGATTGCAGTATAGCATTAAAAATGTGCTGAATATTTAGAATTGAAGCCAAAGCAAGTGAAGGATTTGCCAAAGAAACCTTCGCTAAATTTCTTGCTAAGTCGTGCAAGAGGTAGATCTGCTTCCAAAGATCGAGCTTATAATTTTTATCGACAATGACCCATGTCTGATTATTTTCATCACGGTAAATCCATTTTAAAGGCTCGACGCCTAGTAACAGGGGATTCTTTTCATTGAAATGTTTGACTGTAACTGTATGAGCATAAGCACCTTTTTGCTTATCTCCATATATTTTGCAGCCTTTAAGAAGGGCATTAACACTATCTGGGAAAGAAATCATCCAAATACTATATATTTAAATAGTGGGGGAATCAATGGATAATTATGAAAAATTGGGCGTTTTTTATTTAGGTCGAGAATTAAAGTCTAAAGCCCCTTTACTATTTGAATCGAAAGACTTTACAACTCATGCGGTTATCGTCGGTATGACAGGCAGCGGAAAAACTGGTCTTGGCATAGGTATTCTTGAAGAAGCTGCGATTGATAAAATTCCAGCGTTGATTATCGATCCGAAAGGCGACGTAGGCAATCTTCTCTTAACTTTTCCAGACTTGAAGCCCGAAGACTTTGAAAAATGGGGGGTAGAAGATGGGAAGAAAGAGGCGAAGGTTTGGGAAGAGGGCTTAAAAGATTGGAATGAGGGAAAAGATCGCATAAAGCGATTGAAAGATTCAGTTGTTTACACAATTTACACGCCCGGAAGCCGGATGGGAAGGCCCCTTTCCATTTTAGATTCCTTCGACGCCCCCTCAAAAGAGGAAATGGAAGACGAAGAGGCTTTTCAAAATAGGGTAAGCACAACTGCTGCAAGCTTACTCAATTTAATCGGAGTAGATGCCGATCCCATTAAAAGCCGAGAACATATCTTGATTTCTGCGATTTTAAGCGATTACTGGAAAAAGGGTCAGGATTTGGATCTTGCCGCGTTAATTGCAGCGATACAAAAGCCCCCTTTTGCCAAGATTGGCGTTCTTGATATTGAAACGTTTTATCCCTCAAAAGAACGGCTTCAATTATCCATGAGTTTAAATAACCTGCTTGCAGCTCCAGGCTTTCAGGCTTGGCTTGAAGGCGATCCGCTCGATGTGCAAAAACTTCTTTATACCGATGAGGGCGAGCCGCGCCATGCGATTTTTTCGATCGCTCATTTATCGGATCGAGAAAGGATGTTCTTTGTTACGCTCCTTTTAAACGCTACCCTCCGCTGGATGAGAAAGCAATCGGGGACATCTGTTCTGCGCGCGCTTCTTTTCATGGATGAGATTTATGGCTTTTTCCCGCCGACAGCAGAGCCGCCTTCAAAAAAGCCGATGATTACTTTATTAAAACAGGCGCGCGCTATCGGTCTTGGCATTATTCTTACGACACAAAACCCGGTTGACCTGGATTATAAAGGGCTGTCCAATTGCGGTACGTGGTTTATAGGTAAATTGCAAACGGATAGAGACCGCGCGCGCATCATCGAGGGCTTGAAGCTGACAAAAGGGCAGGATGCCGATCAAATTGATAAATGGCTTTCGTCCGTTGGGAAAAGAATATTCCTTCTTTATTCCGTGCATTTAAGCCATCCTGTTTTATTTGAAACGAGATGGACATTATCCTATCTTTTGGGGCCGCTCACGTTGCCGCAAATCAAAATGCTCACTCCAAAAGAGGAATCAACACCCACTCCAAAATCTTTTTCGAGTGCTCCTAAAGGGCTAACGGGAGTGGATCAATATTATATTCCTACGCAATCAAAACAAGAAGACCCTCACTATAAACCCTACCTTCTTGCGAAAGTTAAGCTCCACTTTGTCGACTCTAAAAATCGTGTCGACACTTGGGAAGAGCGCGTTCTTGCGGCGCCTCTTGATAGCGACGGAAAAACCGTTCTTTGGGACCTTGCGGAAAATATAACCGATGAAGCTGCAAGACTATCGACGGAGGGCGCAAAAGAGGCGCATTACGGTGATATTAACCTATCTTCCGGCGATTTAAAAGAGAACATTATATCGGGCATTTTTCAAACGCAAGTCTATCCGATATTTCAAGCCGCCGGCCTTAAGATAACTTCAAAACCGAATGAAACCGAAAGCGAATTTCACGCCCGTCTGGATCAAGCCCTTCGCGAGAAGCGCGATTCCCTTATCAGCCAAATTAAAGCAAAATACGAACCCAAAATCGCAACGCTTCGAGATCGCGTAAAAAGAGCTCAGGCTAAAGTGGAAGTACAAAACGCACAGGTAGGCAGGCAGAAGTTTGATACGTATTTAAGCGTAGGGTCAACGATTTTGGGAGTCTTGCTCGGCAGAAAAGCGACGACAACTACGATCAATCAAGCAGGCACAACCATGCGCCGCGCGGGACGCATAGGTAAAGAAGAAACGGAAGCTTCTCTTGCTAAAGAGAGCCAGGAAAGTTTGGAAAAAGACCTGGAATCGCTTCAAAAGCAGTTTGAAGCGGAAATAAATGCGCTCGAAAGCGCGCCGCTTGAAAAAGATCTCGATACCCTTGAAATACGTCCAAAAAAGAACGATATCGCCATCTTGAATCAAGGGGTTCTTTGGAAAGCGGATATTCAGTAAGTAATAAAAATAGAATTTCTGTCTTTGTGCCTTTGTGTCAGTCTTCGCTTATCCATAAGTGCTGGTTAATAAAACCGAAGATTAAACATTTTTAGCACAATTCAACACAAAGACACAAAGGCTTAAAAGAGTCTCGCTTTGCGCAAGTGAACTATTTTACCGTGCCGTAGTCTATTTTTTATTTCTTCGAAATAAAAAATATGCAGCTATTTTTATTGCTTAAGCAATAAAAATAGAATTTAGTGAGGTTCTAATACTCTAGACCTCTCTTTGTGCCTTTGTGTCTTTGTGTTGAATTTTGTTCTTTTTAAACTGCCCGACATCTTCGGGGACGCGTTTGTCCGTGCCGATTTGGATGCAGTATTCGCTTATCCATAAGTGCTGGTTAATAAAACCGTAGATTAAACATTTTTAGCACAATTCAACACAAAGACACAAAGGCACAAAGACACAAAGAGTCTCGCTTTGCGCAAGCGAACTATTTTACCGTGCAGTAGTCTATTTTTTATTTCTTCGAAATAAAAAATATGCAGCTATTTTTATTGCTTAAGCAATAAAAATAGAATTTAGTGAGGTTCTAATACTCTAGACCTCTCTTAGTGCCTTTGTGTTGAAGATGGTGATCGTGGGGGATTACCATGTATCTTTCTGTTCGACATCGTATTCGGGCTGCATGAAAGCGGGTTCGCGGGCGCGGATTCGAAGCAGGAGATGTGCCGCAGAGTCGGCTTCCTCGCGAATTTGTTTATGGCAATGATAAAGTGCCTTCATGCAATCAAGCTGGTCTGCCTCGGAGCCTTTTACCAACTCTTCCATCGCTTTATCTTCTTCCTCATGCAAAAGATAGAATTTATAGAGTAAAAAGTAACCTTCAGGCATTTTTTTTGCGAATATCGTGAGCGAGTTGACTATCCACTCTATTTGCTCTTTATCTTCGCATTTCTTATGAGAAAGCAATTGAGCTAATAAATAACTCGCATTGACGTTTCCTTTAATATGACTTTTTGATGCGTATTCAATGAATTTATCGATGTCGTTATTTGCTAAAGCGATTTTCGCCATTATTAAAAGCGCTTCTGAATGCTCTTTCAGAACGGCTTTTTTAAGATAGGTTTTATTTTTTGTAATACAAAAGGCTTGATAAAGACACTCAGGATGTTCAAGTTCAGCTCCTTTTAAATACCAATTCAGAGCCTCATTCAAATTGTTTTCAGATTGATAATATTTCGCGATATAAAGGATTGCCGTGGGATTGTTATTTATTTTTTTTAAGAGAGCGATTCCTTCTTCAGGGTTTTTTAGATATAGAAGCGATCCATGAAGTTTTTGCATGCCTAAGGAAAGAAGGGCTTGAACATTATTTTGGTTTGCCGCGTATTCAAGTCTCTCTCTCACTTCAGTTTCATCCAATTCATTATGCAATCCACGAATGTATAGTTGTACAAGCGTATTGCAAGCATCCATTGAGTTAAGACGTGCAGCCTTTCGAATTAAATTTAAGGCCATTATAGAGTTTTGATGACTGATTTCAGAGCCTATGCCGGTAAATAAGAAATTTGAAAGGGTAAGCATTGATTCGGGATCATTAGCCGATACCCCTCTTTTTAAATAATTTAAACATGTTTTAAGATCTTTATACAAAAATTCGTCTGCAGCAAACTTATAAGCAGGAACATATCCTCTAATGCTCGCTATAACGAATTTCTGCAGAGCTTTTAAAGGTTCATTTTTTTTCTTATAAATCAGCCCTTCGAGAAAAATAGATTCCGCAATATTCTCATTTTCAATGAGTTCTAACGCATCGTCAAGTCTATTAGATTGTAAATAGAGTGTTGCCAGCCGAAGTCTTGCTTTTGGATGATAATATTGTATTGCCCTTTCAAGTAAGGGAATAGCCTTGTCAGGAGTAAGCTTTTTGGCTTTTTGGTATAAATTTTCAGGATTTATAACCCTTCGTAAGGCGTACGCGATCCCTGCGCTTAAAACGATTAGCAGGAATAAAGCAGTAAAGGGATGCTTTGTTCCGTAATATTCTAGTGGGGCTATAGAACTATTGTCTATCGGTCTAATCATTCATCGACAGTAATAAAGGGCGAAGATGGTATTGATCAAGGATTTGATTCAGTTCCTTTTCGGCTCTTTCCATTTTGGATTTGTTTGGCTTATATAGAGCGCGGATAAGGAGATTTTTGGGTGTATGGGAATAGTCCACAAACTCAATCATTTGCACCTCATATCCATGAGACTCGAGGAATAGCCCCCGTACCGTATCGGTTAAAAGCGAGGCAAAACGTTCTTTTAAAAGGCCATGTTTAAGCAGCGGCTTTAGCGCCTCGTTTTTAATTTGCTTAAGAAATTCTTGCTGGCAGCAAGGGGCTAAAAGCAGCGCTTTCGCATCTCCTTTAATAGCCTTTGAGATTGCGATATCCGTTGCGACGTCACAGGCATGTAAGGCAATAGCCAGATCAAGCTTTCCTTCAAATTTCGCGATATCGCCAACAGAAAAGTCAATTTCATCTGTTTCTTTCTGGAGATTTTCGATGACCTCTTTTTTGGAGTCGATGCCGGCTAATTTAAACTTCAAATTCTTGTCTTTTAAATAATGAAAGAGCGCAAAAGTTAAATAGGCTTTACCGCAGCCAAAATCTATCGCCTTAAAAGGGGAGGGAAGTTCATTTAGAATATCGTCAGCCAGCTGTAAAAAACGATCTACTTGAATCTTTTTATCAGCCGTTATCTTTAGCTTTTGAAAGATATCATCGGTAAGCAAGTGCTTTTTTACTCGATTATGCGCGATAGGTAAAGCCGCGTGCGTAGCCTTCTTTTTAATCATTTTTTGCTCACCCCTCTTATTCAAGAGTATATGCAAGTCATGATCCTCAAGAAAGACTTGCGCCTGTTTAAAAGGGGGTTTAAAAGTATCTTTAAACCACGTTTCCATCTCTTTTTCGTTTATGTTTCGATGGAAGGCCTGTTTTCCTTTTTGTTCCGTAATCTGAAATTTATTATCGGCAAGCCGCCTTGCTTCAATCTTTGGCGGGCTAATTACTATTTTGAGAACTTTTTTTATATCCATTAGTCAGGCGCTACATTTGGGGGGTAATTTTTTTTATCTTTATCAGTATTTTTTATGGGCTCAAGTCTTACATCAATAGCTGCATGTGCGGGTTCTAGTACAACAGTTGTTGGAGGGGATACAGGGATAATATCAACTGCCACTTCGTCTTGAGGCTCTTCAAGAGGATTAATTAACTCCTCGCCTTCTGCCACGATTCTTTTAAAATGGTGACCGGTAATGGCTCTAATTTTAGCAAAAATCTCTTTTTCGCGTTCGGTAAAACTATCCACTTTTTCAAGGAGTCGAAACGATTCTTTTGCTTGAGGAGCGGATGCTTTATCGGCTCTATCCATTTTAAGAAAATAACTTCCCGTTAGCTTATCCATCGGTTTCTTTTCTTTAGCGTCTTTTGGATCTTTTTCATCTTTAGGAGGGACTTCGACTGAACGTCTTTTTTTCTGTATGAGAACAAGCTCGTCTACTAGCTTTTTTGTCTCTTCGTTTGCTTGCGCAACTCTTATCAGCTCTGATAAAAAATCGTCGAGCGCTTTATAAGCCGATCCAAATTCTGGAGGAATCTGTTTTAGGTGATGAACAATGCCATGCATTTTTTCCGTTTGCAGCTTGGGGTCTTTTGTTTGGAGGTATTCGCAAAATAAGTCGAAAGCTTTCTCTTGCTGACGCATAGCGGTGCGCCTGTCTTCAAGTTTTTTGGTAATAGCCTTTTTTATATCGGCTTTAAGCCAAGCCCGAACTCCTTTAATGGCTGTGTAAACATACATCGTAACAGTTGCTGCTATTAAACAGCCAAGTAGAGCTTTTGTTCTTTGAACGTTACCGGGTAAATCTTGCTGATATTTAAAATCCCATATCCCGACTCCCAAAGTCACGCTCCCAAGGATAAAGTCTGCTACTAATACGGCAACATCCCACTTTTTACTTGTATACCAATGAGGCTCCGATAGTTTAATGGCATCCTCTTGTTCTTTAACATTCCTAAGCTTTTGCCGATGTAGCTCGATGATGCTTTGAATTTCCTGATCTTTTTTATTTGGCTGGGTAACAAGATTGCATAAGCTTAACCAGTTTGTGTCTACTTCGCCGGCAGCTATATGGTATTGAATGATTAAATTAGCGGTATTACTGCTCATCGGGCACCTCCATTTTATGAGGATGCCCAAATGGCCTATTTTATTGAAGCTTGTGTTGATATACGTTTAGTATTAGGTTTTATTGCATTAATCCCTCAATGAAACTCTAATTTTGGTGTCTATTAACGTTGCAAGACTGCCAGGCATGACTTACTTTTAGGCCGGTATACAATCCCAAAGCGACCGACATGTATAAAAGTACAGCACAACTGATTACATTAGAGTTATTGCTTTTATAGCAGTCATTATAGGCGACATATCCAAAAAATAGGCTTAAAAGACCCGTTGTAGTGGTTAATCTGTCATCAAATTGCTGTTCTTGGCGATTAAGTTTTTCTATTATCATAGTTTCCTAAAAAATATTTTAAGCACATATTCTAGTAGCTACTAGAGTATGTGCTAAATTTGGTTGTTATCGATAGACTTTCTTTTCGAGAACGTCCCAGGCGGAATCGACGATCTCATGCGTTTCGATGTCGTATAAACTGATTTGCATTCTCCAGTCTTCAATATCATAGCGAGGCTGAGCAGTCTTTGCCTTAGTGATGCGGATTTTCGCGAGGAATTTTGGCGCCGTCACATTATTGGAGCCGGCAGCGGTATTTGGATTGTATTTTGGGTTTGAGGAGATGTCATTTAATCTCGCGTCAAGTTCGCATTCGTCAAATGAATCGCCCGCAACGGTAATGAAGCGGCAGTCATTTGCTGCGATGCCTTCAAAGATATCGCGGATCATGTCGGTTGAAATATAGTAATCCGTACGATTATCGACTTCGGAAATAAGAATTCTTGGCCTTTCGCCATTTGCCGTTTTGCAGTACCAGCGATCCATGAGCGTCGACATGATTTTAGTCGTTTGGATGCGGATGTCTGTCGCCCCGTAGCGCCAGTCAAGTTTTTCGCCGCAGGAAAAATTGCCGGGTGTGATGTCTTCCGCTACGCGAACATGGCGGCAGCACGAAGCCGATAAGGCTCCAAGTACGATCAAAGCAATAGGAAAAATGTTCATGATGTCTCCTGAAAATGGGGGGGAATTAATACCCGGGTTACGCCCGGATGAATGTTAAAAATATGTATGACGGCTAAATCTTTTGCCTTGAGGTTTAAGGTATGCACCGTTTTGCCTGGACCAAAAGGGGAGGCGACTTCGATTTCAAGCTGCGTGCAGCCAGGCTCTACATCAACGCGGGCAATTTCATATTGGCGAGGCAAAAAACTCAGTTCGCGTGTGTCGGCTTGAGTATTCACGTTAGCGACGAGCATTCCTATATCGCAAACCATTCCAAGCAAGGGGTCTTGCCTGCCAGCAGTAGCAACAGCTGTACGCCTAAGAATAAAGCGAGCCGCCCCGCGCGCCACAATAATAGGCATTTTTTCTTTAAGTTCCGATTCACGGGCAGAGTCCACATCAAAAATGGGGAGAAGGGGAATATGGCACCCATTAACTTTCAAGCGGGTTGGGATGGGATCTGAATTGAAGTAATAAGCAAGCGCAGGGGTAGGCAAGCCGTAAATGCTGGATAGGCAAAACTGGTTATTTGTCGCGCCAAGGAAAAACTCTAAGGCAAGAAGCGAAACTTGCGACGCGTCGCTGAATTCCGTGTATTTGAAGGGAGCGTTGCCATTGTGATTAACAATAAGTACAGTCGCGAGGCTTTCGTTTAATTCCGGAGGCTGAATAACACCGTTCGTCAAACAGCTAGTCTGTTCGTAGAGGATCCGGCTATTGCTTAGATCGCCCTTTTTTTCAAGAAGGGCAGCAAAGAGGTATTTACCTAAGGGATTGTCATAAACTTTCAAGGAAGCGGTTACAGGCGATTTGCGATAGAGCTCCATTCTTTCCTGGCTCCACTCTTCCGCCTGCCTTAAAAGCGCGTAGGCATTTGAATAATCCCCTTCTTGCATTAAGGTCATGGCAAAATAAATGCGGATTAGGAGCTGTTCAAAATCGTCGCCGGTAAAGGGGGCGCTATCGTCTTGCGTGAGTATTTGGCAGGCGGTATCGATGATTGTGACATCGCGATAATAATCGAGCGCTTCAAGAGCGCATTGAAAATCCTGAATCGCTCCTTTTGTATCTCCTTCAGTAAACTTGAGGCAGCCGCGATCGGCAAAAAGGAGAACGCTGCTAGAGGAGCGATGGATTTTATCTTCCGGTATCTCTTTTTGAATGGTTTGATTAAGTAAAGTCTCGGCAGAACTAAAATCGTTTGCCTGATAGGCGGCTATGTAGGATTCACGAGTTTTGGTTAAAGGCGAGCAGCTTGCAAGAAGAAGGCACGCCCCGATTATCAATCTTTTCATAAATAGTATTGCTCATAGTTGCACTCATCGGGACATTCAGGAGGTACTGAACAAGAGGAGGCTGCTATAAGCAAAAATATGAACCCTAAAAGTTTGAGTCGAGAAAAGTGATATGAAGTCAGAAAATTGTATAACATTATCTAAGCTCGGATACTTTTTAGTTCAGTAAGGACAAGATTTTATCCTGCCCTTACTATTCCCTGCAAGCATCAAGGCTTATTTTTTAGCTGTTTAAGCTCGTTTTCAAGTCTTAAAATTTGTTCTTTGAGCTTGATTTCCTGCCCTTTTGCCGAAAGAAGGTCGTCTGATCGGGCGTCAAGAATTTCATTTATTTTTTCCGATAACTTTTTATTTTCTAATAACAAGTTATTAAGTGTTAATTCGGCATCGAGTAGCTTTTGATCCTTCTTGACAAGTTCTTTTTTAAACTCTTCAAGCTTGGGCTCAATATCCTTCAATTCTTTCGCAATCGCGGAAGAGTTGGAATTTTCGCGAGCAAGCTCTAGGGTCTTATGTCTTTCTTGAAGTTCATTTATCTTTTGATTCAGCTCTTCACGCTCTTTCGCAAGACCCTCAATTTTACTATTCATCTGTTCGATAGTAAGAGAGGATTTCTGCTGTTCTTGCTTAAGTCTGTTTTCATAATCCGATTTCAGATCATTTTTTTCGGTATGAAGAACATTCACCTTATCATGGAGATGTAGTTTCTCAGACTCAAGATCTGCAAGTTGTTTTTCTCTATTAGACAACTTACTCTCAGTGTATGAGATTTCCTCTTTAAGCTTATTTAAGTTTTGAAGAATTTCTTCTTTTTCCTTTTTAAGCGCATTTAATTCGGAGTGCGCTTTTTCAGCCTTTTGCAGTTCCTCAATCAACTTAAGATTGCGGCCTTTTTCCTCATCCAAATCTGATTTAATGTCGCTTATGTGACGCGTCTTATCATTTAGCTCTGATTGGATGGCGGTCATTCTCTCATATTCTTGGGAAATCTGTGATTGCAAAGATAAGATACGATTTTCTGCATTCTCAACGCATTTTGATGACTCATCTTTGAGAGTGAGTAGCTTTTGATTTAAATCAGAGGTATCGGTTTTTAGTTTTTCGTTGATGGACTTTTCCTGCTCAAGAGATAGGGAAAGTTCTTCAATTACCCTTTTTCTTGCTTCATAATCGGCTTCAATTTCCTCTTTAGATTGAATGCTTGATGCGTAAGCTTGTTTAGCTGATTCAATTTCTTGAGTTAAGGCGTCTATTTTTGATTGCTTCTCATTTAGCAAATAATCTTGATCTTTCTTTAAGCTCGAAATTTCAAGGTTCAGATTTTCATAATCGCGCTTATACTTCTCAAGTTCAGCTTCGCTTTCTTTATGCTTAGTGATTGCGGCTTGAGTACCATCAAGCTCTTTTTGAAGGCTTGCGACTTTCTCATTCTCCGTTTTGGCTTGATCTAAGAGCTGAGTTAATCGCTGAATTTCCGCTTCCAGCGCATCATTTTTTGCGAAGGCGATTTTCGCTTGATTAAGTTCATCGGTTAAAGCCTCAATCTTTGATTGTTTTTCCGTTTGCGCGTAAGCGAGATCATTCTTCAGGCTATCCATTTCAAGAGTTAGCCTGTCATAATCGCTCTTTAACTTCTCAAGCTCAGCCTGGCTTCCGCTATGCTGGGCAATCGCGGCTTTAGTCTCATCAAGCTCTTTTTGCAGGCTTGCGATTTTTTCATTTTCCGCTTTTGCTTCTTCTAAGCTTTGAGTCAAACGTTGAACTTCAGATTCTAGAGACTCGTTTTTTGCGAAGGCGATTTTCGCTTGATTGAGCTCTTCGGTTAAAGCCTCAATCTTTGATTGTTTTTCCGTTTGCGCATAAGCGTGATCATTCTTCAGGCTGTCCATTTCAAGCGTGAGCCTGTCATAATCGCTCTTTAACTTCTCAAGTTCAGCCTGGCTTCCGCTATGCTGGGCAATCGCGGCTTTAGTCTCATCAAGCTCTT
>CAZABG010000009.1:0-9476 GCA_964483465.1 uncultured bacterium | reverse complement strand
CTTCTAAGCTTTGAGTCAAACGTTGAACTTCAGATTCTAGAGACTCGTTTTTTGCAAAGGCAATTTTCGCTTGATTGAGCTCTTCAGTTAAAGCTTCGATCCTCGATTGCTTATCATTTTGTGCATAGGCGTGATCATTTTTCAAACGATCCATTTCTACGTTGAGCCGATCATATTCACTATTAAGCCTTTCGAGCTCGGCTTTGTTTCCACTAAGCGAGGCGATCGACGCTTTTGTCTCTTCAAGCTCAGCCGTTAAAACCTCTATTTTGGATTGCTTTTCTTTAAGGAGGTTATCGTTTTCATTTCTTAAAGCAGCGATCTCAACAGTAAGCATTTCGTATTCAGACTTGTACTTGTTTAACTCAGATTCATTTTCACTGTATTTGGCTATCGCGTTCTTTAATTCATCAATTTCTTGCTGCAGGCTAGGAATTTTTTCATTTTCAGTCTTAGCTTGAGTTAAGAGCTGATTTAAACGCTCCACTTCAGCATTTGTTTCAGACGTGTCATTTTTTGCAAGGGCGGCTTTTGCTTGATCAAGCTCTTGTTGTAAATTGACGATCGTATCTGCATGCTTTCTTGCTTCGGTAAGTTCTTTAGTCAAGCGATCCACTTCATCGACTTTTGCATCATGCATTCTTTCAACATCGCTGTAGTAGTCGATTCTTTCTTTTGCGCTATCAAGTTGATTTGTAAGAGCTGCGATTTCAGATAGGCGATCGCTATGAGTGGCTTTTAGTCCTTCAAGCTCTAAAGTCAGCCTATGAATATCGCTCCCTTTTTCTGACTCAAGCGAGTTCGACAAGCGCGCAAGCGTCTCGTTTGTCTCTTTCTCTATTTCAAGCTGCTTAGTTAAGTGCTCTATCCATTCATCGCGGCTTTGGATTTCGGCTTGTATCCCTTTAAGTTTATCTTTATCAGCTCGCGCCGCATTAAGCTCGTTTTCAAACTCTTCCTTTTCGGTTTTAAGATTGGCTGTCAGGGCCTTCTCTTCCTCAAGCTGCTTTTTAAGCTGCTCAATCAACAGAAGACGTTCTTTAAAGTCTTGTGTTTTTGGTGCGTTTGCTAGCTGATCTTCTAACTCGGAATTTAAAATTTTCTGCTTTTCTAAATCGTCGGTAAGCTTCTGTACAAGATCATTCCTTTCTTTTTCACGCGATTCAAGCTCGCTTAAACGGTTTGCAGTCGATTCATATTGAGCATGCGTTGCACTAAGTTGTTCTTGAAGCGCTATTTTGCTCTCTTTAAGTTCTCTCGCCGCCGTTTTTTCTTTATCGAGCTCTTCATTTAAACGCGATATTAGAGTTTGTCTTTCCTCTTGTTCCAGCTTTAACGTTTCAATACGCGATCTTTCATCATTAAGCTGATTTTGCAGATGAAGCGTTAGCGCTTCGATATCATCTTTTTGTTTTTCAAGTTCGCTTAACGAAGGATTATTTGCCTCGCGGGTTGCAATCTTATTATTTAGAATTTGGTTTTCATCAACTAAGCGGGCAATCTCAAGAGTTAAATTATCGGTATGCCGTTTTAAAGAATCAAGTTCGAGGGTTGAATCATTTAAACGTGATTTTTCAAGTTGAAGATCGCTGAAAATCGTAGCTAAGTTAAAATCTGAAATTTGCTTTGCAAGCAGCAATTCCTGTTCAGAGTTGACATGCTGCGTGTAGACAAGAGAGGTCTCGTTAAGTTTTGAACTTAAAGAATCCTTTAGTTTGGATAATTCTTCAGTCAGTGTTCTTTCTTCATTTAAACTGGCTGTCAAAGCATCAATTTTAGAAAGGTTTTGGTTAAGTTCATCCTCAAGCCTTTGAACTTTTTCTCTTTCAGTGGCTAAGGCTTCCTCTAAGTCTTTTAATGAACGACCGCTTTCATCGGTGGTTGATTTGTAAGCTTTGTAGGCTTCGTCTAGCGCTAAATGATCTTGTGAAAGTTTGGCTCTTAGGGTTTTTTCAATCTGGAGCTGATCTTCTAAGTCAGACCCTTTCTCAGCAACTTGATTGAGCTCATCTCTGCTTTGATAGTTCTCTTTGAGTTCAATAACAAGTTTTTCCCTTTCGTCAAGCAATCTTGCAAGGTCTGTTTCAGCCTGGCTTAGTCTGTCTTCCTGCGCTTTGCGGTAGTTGTCATATTCTTGCTGATCGCCTGCAGTTCTTGTAATCAAAGATTTTATCGAATCTTCAAGGTCGACAATCGTTTTATCTTGAAGCTGCCCTTTTGAAATAACGGCTGCAAGCTCAAGCTCAGTTTCGGTTAGTTTTGCATTTAAACTAGAAATGTAGGCAGCTTGCTCAATGCCCGCATCCTCATGGTTACGTACGAGTTCATGATGCTGATTTATTTCGTCTGTTAAACGGGTTTTTTCATTTCGAAGATCGGCTATTTGATTCTCATATTCTTTTAAGGTATCGACATGTTGCGCAAGTTCCGTTTTTAATAGCTGAATCGTGCTATTTTTTGCCGATTCGAGTTGTTTTTCGTTTTCGATGCGAGCTACTAGTTCTGTTCTTAACGCCTCTTCGGTTTCTTTCGCATGAGCGATCTCTTGATTAAGTTTTAAAACTTCTTGCGTATGACTAAAGCGTTCTTCATCTAGCTGTCTATAAAGCTTCTCTTGTCCTTGTTCTTTCGTCCCTTTATGAAGATCAACCGTATCTATAAGGGTAGCGATTGTTTTTTCAAGTTCAACCAGCTTTGCTTGTTCTTTTTCAAGCTTCGCTTCGATCGATTGTTTTTCCGTTTCAAGGTTTTGGACGAGTACGTCTTTTTCTCTTAACTTTTCTCTGATTGTTTTAAGACGGGCGTTTTCAAGAGCGGCATCTTTTACAAAAAGAAGTCTTTTAATATCGTATAGGCGCGATTCGATTTCCCCTAAATCGCGCTGGTATCTTGCGTCGATCGGGTCCGGTAAAATCAAGCCTACAGATTTCGTTTTTTGTACGGGATCATCGCTTAATCGATAAATTTCAAAAGCGGCGATTCCCATTAAAAGACAAGTTCCGACACTTAAGGCAATCGCTTTCTTTCTTCGGTCGCGTTTTTTTGAGTCATTCTGCTCAGGATATTTACTCATTTTGGTCTTACCTTAATCAGTTGGATTAGTCTTTAATGGTTTGGGGTTTTGCCGCCTCTCCGAAAACTCCCTTTTTATAGTCTTCTGCCATTTTAGTCAGAGAGACATAAGGAACTTTTGAGGCATAGCCGGCGGCGCCAAATTTTTTTAGGCGCTCTTTACAAACTTCTTTCATCGCGTTTCGGGCGGGTGTCAAATAGGCGCGGATATCGAATTCTTCTGGTTTTTCGATAAAGACTTTGCGGATAGCGCCGGTCATGGCCATGCGGTTGTCGGTATCTACATTTATTTTTCTTACACCGCTTTTAATACCGTTTTGAATTTCTTCGATAGGAACGCCGAATGTCTGTTTGATTTTTCCGCCATATTGATTGATGATATCTTGAAGCTCTTGAGGAACCGAGCTTGATCCATGCATAACCAGATGGGTATTTGGAATTTTTTCATGAATTTCACGGATTCGTTGTATATTTAAAACTGCGCCTGTTGGTTTTTTCGAAAACTTATAGGCGCCATGGCTTGTTCCGATCGCGACAGCGAGAGCGTCTACACCGGTTCTGTTTACAAAGTCTATCGCCTGATCCGGGTCGGTTAATAGTTGTTCAAGAGTTAGTTGTCCTGTCGCTCCGTGACCATCTTCCTGATCGCCATGTCCATGTTCAAGCGATCCCAAAACGCCGAGTTCTCCTTCAACTGAGACCCCTACAGAATGGGCGATATTAACGACTGCTCGAGTTACTTTTACGTTATATTCATAACTTGACGGAGTCGTGCCGTCTTCATGAAGAGATCCATCCATCATGACCGAGGTAAATCCTTGCCTGATAGCGCTGATGCAAGTTTCAGGACCATTGCCATGATCCTGGTGCATGACGACCGGAATCTCAGGATAGAGCTCGACTGCTGCTAGCATTAAGTGGCGAAGGAAGGCATCATTCGTATATTTTCTTGCGCCGCGGCTTGCTTGAATAATGACAGGGCTTTCTGTTTCACGTGCCGCCTCCATGATCGCTTGAATCTGTTCCATGTTATTAACATTGAACGCAGGGACGCCAAATCCGTTTTTTGCAGCAAAATCGAGTAAAGGGCGCATTGGGATAAGCGGCATAATGTTTTGGCTCCTTGTATTCTAAATTCAAAAGTATCTGATACTTCGAGCAAGGAAAAAACTCAAGACTAAATTTGATGATTATGGATAAGATGACGAATCATGAGTGAAAATCCGAAGAATGGGAATCGACTACGCTTCGAAAAATCTCCCTATTTATTGCAGCACGCTTATAACCCCGTTGATTGGTATCCATGGGGAGAAGAGGCCTTTCAAAGAGCCAAACAAGAAGATAAGCCTATCTTTCTTTCGATAGGCTATGCGACTTGCCATTGGTGCCATGTCATGGAAAAAGAGTCGTTTGAAAATAATGAGATTGCAAGACTCTTAAATGACTCATTCATAAACATTAAGGTGGATCGCGAAGAGATGCCGGAAATTGATTCGCTCTACATGGAATTTGCTCAAAGCCTTATGTCAGGATCGGCAGGATGGCCTCTTAATTTAATTCTCACTCCCGAATTAAAACCATTTTTTGCGGCAACCTATTTGCCTCCCCATGCAAAACCAGGAATGATTGGACTTGATCAATTAGTTGAAAGGATCAAGGAAGTCTGGACATCGGAAGAGAAGGAAAGGGTGATCGATCAGGCGGGGAGGATTGTCGATCTTTTTTCCTCTCAAGTCCACACGCAAGGTGATGTTATACCAGGGCCAGAAGTTGTTAAGTATTTAGCAGAACTCTTATACAAGCTCGCAGATCCCGTATATGGAGGCTTGAAAGGCAGTCCCAAATTCCCAATCGGTTATCAGCAAAGCTTCCTTATTCAAAATAATTCCGATTCAAGGTCAATTTTTTTAGCTGAACGCACACTCGATATGATGGCAAGAGGGGGAATTTACGATCATTTGGGGGGAGGTTTTTCAAGGTATAGTGTCGATGAAGAATGGTTTCAGCCCCATTTTGAAAAGATGCTTTATGACAATGCGCTTCTAATGGATGCCTACCTTGATGGTTATTTGCGTACGAAAAAACCTCTTTATAAAAGAATCGCGAAAGAGATTGCCGATTATTTGATTCGCGATATGAGCCATCCGAATGGAGGATTCTATTCGGCGGAAGATGCCGACTCGGAAGGGGAAGAGGGAAAGTATTATACCTGGACGAAAGACGAGCTCGTTGACATATTGGGTGAAAAAGGAGCGGATATTTTTTCCGCTTACTACAATGTTTCAGGAAGCGGCAATTTTGAGGGTAGAAATATCCTTCAGATAAAATTGCGCGAGCCCGAATTCGCGAAGAAGCATCTATTGGATGAAAAAGATGTCGAAGACATCTTAGCGGAAGAAAAAAGGCTGTTGATGCAAGTTCGTGATAAACGGATAAGGCCTTTAAAAGATGATAAGATATTAAGCAGCTGGAATGGGCTTGCTATCTATAGCATGGTAAATTTAGGGTTTGCGCTTGGAGAGGATAAATATCTCAATAGCGCAAGACAGGCTGCGCAATTTATTAAAAAAAATCTTTGGATTGACGGCGAGCTTTATCGCCGTTTTAGAGAGGGGGCGGATTATAAGGCGGGTCTTGATGAGTATGCCTTTATGATTCGAGCGGCAATAAAGCTGTTTGAATGCGACATGGGAAGCGAATATTTACGCTTTGCCCTTGAAATGAACCATATTCTTGAAAGCAAATTCAAAATAGATGGCGGTGCTTATTTTCAAACGGATGGGGATGATCCTAACCTTCTCATAAGAAAATGTCACTTTAGCGATGGCGCAGAGCCTTCTGGCAACGCGATTCAGACAGAAAATCTGCTAAAGCTTTTCCAGATTACCGGAAATCCCATCCTTTTAGGACAAGCTGAAGACATATTCAAGGCTGTAAAAAAATATTTAGATAATTATCCGCCGGGCTATTGCTATCATATCATGAATATCAAACGATATTTTGATAAGGACGCGCCCGTTTATATATTTGCTATGAATACGGCTGATAATAATCTTACTAAAATCAAATCTCTTTTAGCAAATCAGTTTAATCCGCACCGAACGATAGTCTTTGTTCGGGAAGATGATCAGATTCTAAAAAATATTTGCCCGCATCTATCCCATTATAAACCGATTAATGGTAAAACGACGTTATACCTTTGCAGGCAGGGGGTATGTCAAGCGCCAGAAAACGATATGAAGGTAATAGAAACTATACTTAAACACTGATTGCCTATATACTTAGGTGCAATTTATGCATGAAGAATCGTCCTTAAAAAAGACCCTTTTGAACATCCAATCGGAACAGAAACTTGACCAGCTTGAACAGTTTAGGGATCAAGATAAGTGGAATGAACTTGCCGAAAGCGATCTTGACTTGCTAGCAAATCTTTTTATTAAAAAAGGGATGCTGGATGTTAATAAAAATCGCGAGATCGGGCTCGACGAGTTTCACACGGCTCTAAAAATTACCGGCTATTCTCACGAAACGTATTTAAAAATCGCAAAAGCCTGGATGCATTTAAGCGAATGGGATGAAGCGGACCTCGCAATTCAAGAAGGGCTTAAACGAGCTCCCGAGCATTTAGAGTCTTTGATTGAGGCTGCCACTATCAGCTTAAATAGGGGAAGCCAGGAACGAAAAGAAGAGCATTTAATTGAATCGCTCGAGCGTTTTAATAAAGCATTAAAAATTCATCCTCAGTTATCGACAGAAGGATTTTATCGTTGGGGTAAAGCCTGCTTTATTTTGGCTCGGCTTTCGCAGGAGCCTTGCGATTTTTTAACAGCAATAGAAAAATTTAAGATGGCTGAAAACCTCGGCTCAAATGATAAGCACTTATTTTTTGATCATGCTCTCGCATTAGCCGATCTTGCCTCTTACGTAAGCCGTGTTGAACATATTCACGATAGTCTTTTATATCTTCTTAAAGCCGTTGAATCCGATCCTCATTTTTATGAGGGCTGGCTCCATCTAGGGGGAACTTATAAATACCTTTATGAACAAGGTGAAAAAGACGAGTATTACGAAAGAGCGGAATCCGCATTCATAACGACTGCCCGTATTAATCCTCATTCTAAATTTTTATGGCTCACGTGGGGCCAGATGCTCCTTTCCGAGGGTAAATATAAACGCAATAACGACATCCTTAATTTAGCTTTAGAAAAGTTTGAAAGAGCCGATGCGCTATACCCTAATGATCGTGATATTGAGTGCTTTTTAGCGGACACTTTGATGGTGCTTGGATTGCATGAAGAGCGCTATGAGATGATTAAGGAAGCAAAAACCAAGATTGAAGAGATTTTGGAAGCGCGTCCTGATGATGCGGCCGTTTTATTTCTCTATGGCACATGCCTTTTAAATAACGGGAAATATTTTTCTGATGAAAAGATGATTCGTCAGTCATTCAGCTATTATGAAAAAGCATGCAACTTGAATCCAAACGATCCAAACATCTGGCAATCGCTTGGAATCGCTCACTATACTTTAGGGGAGTTGTCATTAGATCCTATCCTTTTAGAAAAATCGTGTACCCTGTTTGAAAATGCGCTGAAAGTGTACAAAACACCTAATAGCGAAACATTGAACAACTGGGGCGTTGCCCTCATGAAGCTTTCTGAGATTAATCAGAATCTTGAAATTGTAACGGTAGCTGCGGAAAAATTTGAGCAGGCGATAGCCTATCACCAAAGCCACAGGCGTGACGGCGCAGCCGACCCCGAGTGGTTTTACAATTACGGGTGCGCGCTTGATTACTTAGGCGATTTTTATCAGGACCCCAGTTATTACGAGAGAGCGGTACAAATCCTTTCGCATGTCATCACGCAATACCCAACCTATACGCAAGCCCGCTATAATCTTGCGGTAGCATTAACCCATTTAGGCGACGCGACAGGCGAGGTGGAATGCATTGATCAAGCCCTTCACCATTTTGATGAGCTTGTAAAAGAGGACTATGAAGATGAGACCGTATTATCTGATTACGGCCTCGCCTTATTAACGCTTGGCGATATTCATATCCAGTCTCACTCCTTCAATCAAGCTAAGAAGTACTTTGAAGATGCTGAAACAAGGCTTTTGCAAGGGGCGGCTAACGGCTCAAAAAGCGCCTTTTTCTGGCTTGCCTGTTTATATTCATTAAATCTTAACTACCCTGAAAGCATCCATTTTCTTGAGAAGGCTCGCGATCACGATTCTTTGCCAACAAAAGAAGAGCTTGAAGCAGAAGTTTGGCTTGATGGGGTGCGATCTACTTCAAGTTATACTGAATTTTTAAAAACAATTAATTAAAACTTAATATTTAAGTTTTAGAATATACATATGACATTTAATACCCTTTCTATTTTTGATCCTTACGTTTCGCTTATCTCTCAAAGACTTTACGTCTCTGAGTTTGATAAGGACACGCTTGAAAAAACCGTTAAAACGACAAAAAATGGACTTCCCACCGAGAATAAAGGGCTTGGCATTACTCAATATTTTTCCTTTGTAGGGCCTATCTTAAAGCTCCTTGGAATTGCCTTGCAGACGAAAAATGAAAAGGGTGAGACCATTTATGTTAATAAATCGAGTTTTTCTCATTATATCCTGAGATTAAAAGAGGGCACGGAGAGTTCTTCGCGCCGAACAAAAAATGGTTGTGTAACTACCATTACCAATATTAATGTGAATAAGGTTAATAAATTATACGAGATGAATAAGATCACACGAGATCAGATCAAAGATCAGAATGCAATTCTTACATCTAACTGGGATCCAAATAAAAACATTCATAAATTAACTCATAATTTTTTGAAAATTTAAGAATTCTTAATGTTTATGTTTTATAATTAATGTATGAGCCTAATGAATCCATTATCTGCGCCCCATCATTATTATTGGGATGCAGTTACGTCTCCATTGCCTCAAGAAGGCAAAGCCGCTGAAGTTATCAAAAAAGTAGCATTGGTCGTTATCGGTATTTTTCTTATTCCATTATTCGGAATCATGAAATTAATCGGAGACAAATTACCTATTAATACGGCAGTTATTTTTGTTGATACATCTAGCCCTTTTTCCGTTAGCGATAAAGAAGGCAAAGTGATTGTATCTTATCATATGCATAATGATAAAATACTCGAAGATTACTAAGGTCTTTGTTTTCATCGCGCGCAAATTCCGAATCAATCCCAAAAATAACTCACCAAGAAACACTTCTTCACAGAAAATAGTAGAGACTATCTAAATGGATAGCTAAACTTTTCGTGCAGATAAGGATTCGTGTTGAAATGATAAACGCAGAGGCGCAGAGAAAGAAAACTTAATTTCTGAACTAATACTTGATGCAGCAATCGAGGTTCACCGCACATTGGGTGGTCCAGGAT
>CAZABG010000008.1:39949-49450 GCA_964483465.1 uncultured bacterium | reverse complement strand
GGATAGGAGAGACAAAGACAGGTCCGAAACCAAAAGAGGCTCCCGCTCCTTCGCCTGCTCTCGCGCTTATTCGATCAGAGGCTCCTAAAGCTATTGTTAAGCTTCATTTAAGCCCAAGAGAGAAGGTGTTTCTTAAAAAGGCGCATGTTGCGCTTGTTGAATATAACGCGATGAAAGAGGCGTTGCTCGACCAAAGTATCATTTTCCGCAATCAAATCTACACTATTTTACGAGCATTTACCCCTCTTCGTTTAAATTCAAAACATACGCAATTGGTTAAAGACCTCATTCGAATACGCGATAATGCGCGCCATGATACTGACCAACTTAGTCAAGATCGGTTAAACACCCTTTTTACTTACCTTAAGTCGATCGGGTTAGAGCATCAATTATTAGACTGGATAAGAGAAAAAAGCATTATTACGCGTCTCATGCTGCAAAACCATCACATCACTGTTCGAAAACCGAAGAAAACGCCTCAAGAAAAAGTGATTCAAGAACTTGAATTTATCATTAAAAATAGAGGGGATAAAGAGACCTGGAAAGATCGTCTCTATCATCGTAATGCAATCAAGGCAAGCCTTTCAATTATCGGAGAAGCATCGAACTTTTTAGCAGATGATCTCAAGGCTTTATTTGCTGAATACCGTACAGCCGGTAATGACCTTGCCCATGAGTTTTTTATCGACGGAGAAACACTTGAAAACGTTGAACGTTTAAAAGAGGAAGATATTACTCCGGATGAGCTTTGGGCACTTGCGCAAAACGCTGAAAACCTTCTTACTAAACTTGAAAGAGCTAAACCCTAATTTTTGGGAGGAATATCTACAGATTTAGCAAGTTCTCTCATCCAGGCGGCTCTTTTTTCGTCGTCCTTTTTTAAGAGTTGATAATTTTGGTTTTCTTCTGTCCAGGTTAGAGGAAAGTCTTTTTGAACATTATAAAAAGTTATTTCCGGGTGGCATCCCATTAAAAGCACGCTTCCTAGTCCTTGATGCCCAAAAACGGCCGCAATCTTATTTTCTTCATAGCTTGCTACGCATTCTTCAAGGCTATTGTTGCGAATAAAAGCGCTTCCTTTATTCCAATACACATAAAAAGACTCTTGATTCTTGGTAAGTATTTTTACTGCTTTTCCTGAATAGGGTTTATGATCGATCAAAAAATTAGGACCATCGGCAAAGACCGGAAGCAAATTCAACGTGTGCATGTCTTTGTTACTAATTTTAAAGCTTGCATCGCTTAATTCTAGTTTGCTTTCTGTAACATGAAGAAGCCTTGGATCTTCTTTATAAAAGTATTGCATGGCACCTAGATTTCCACCGGCGCAAATGCCCCAATAGTGAGTACCTTTAATTACACAGGCTCGAAGCCGCTCTAAACCTTGTGATGGGCTATATTGGCATATGATATCAAACGTGTTTCCTCCTGGCGAAATCAAAACCCCTTTTGCAATTCTATCTATGTAGGAAGGATCGGGTATTTTTACGATAGAGTCGTGAGAAATACCAACATCGCGGATAAGCGCTTCTTCAAAGTATTTTGAACAAGGTGATTGAAGGGAATATATCATATTTAAAATTTTAAATTGAATTTAAAGGCAGGATTTTATTTTTAATAAAAATTATGTTATACTTTTTCTGATTTTATTTAACACCCAATTTAATTCTTTGAATAGGTTATAAACTGATGAATAACATTAGACTCGCTCCGAATCTTTCTCTTACATTTCCTGCCGCGGAATCTAAAGTCAGTTTTATCGAGTCATGTCAAAATACCGAAAAAAAACTTGAGGCTAAAAGCAGAACAAGCATTGGCGACGCGATTAACTATATTGATTTTTTTAATGATCTAAATCGTCCTGATGAGGCTTATAAAGCAGCGATCAAACTCACGAGTTTTTTTCCGGATTTAGAAAGCGAAGTAGGTAATTTTGTCATTCTCTTGCAAGACGATGAGCTAATTTTAAAACATTTAAAGACCCTTTCTCCCGAACCTAATGCCTTACAAGGAGAATGGATTAAGTTAATAATCTATCATTTTCTAAAAGGTACAATCGATGAACTTGCCTACGATGGAAAAAGACTACCCGAAAATAAGAGCACAAAATCTCTAATCTATTATTTGGCGGGCGATTATCAAAAGGTTTATGCCTTACTTAAAGAACAAGATAATTTAAGAACGCTTGAAATTTGGCTAATGTTCATTGTATGTCAAAAATTAAATAAGGTGCGTGATAGAGAAAAGTATTTTTCTCAAATAGAATATATAAACTGTTTACCTGGACGTCTCGTTTTAAAAGATTCACTCGCCGCTCTTGAAAGATCTATCACACCGTCAAATAGAAATAGAGTTCAAATATTCTTGCAAAAGCAGCTTGATAGGCATCCCTATTGCATTGAACTCCTTAGGCTGCTTTCAAGAATTACGGAAGCGCCATTATCGCTTCAGTATAATGAAAGAGCTCTTAGCTTACAAAGTACTTATGTCAATGTCCAAAATGAAGCGGAGATAATTCTTGATTCTTTTAGCTCTGAGCTTGAAGTATTCGTGAGGCTTTTTGAATTTTTTAAACGACATCCTGTTCAATCGGTTTTTTTAGAGCTGCTCGAAAGATCGGAATCCAATCCTAAACAAAGATCTGAGGTCATTACAGTTGCCCGCTCTTTAAAACAATCGTTCTTTTTTGAGATGCAATATGCATTAAACGAAAGTCCAACTGATGAAAGGGGAAGAAAAGAGACTCTTGAAAAAGTAGCAAACCTTCTAATGGTTTCACCGCATCATAAAAAGTTACTCTTAAAGAAAATAACCCTTTTAATTGAATTGAATCGATTCGAATATGCTCTTAATGAAATAGATCAATTTATAAAGTATTTTGGTCATAATTCAGGTTTACTTGATCTTTTACGCCAGTACGCTGAAAAACTAAACGCGATCGATATTTTGATTGATTGCGAATTTGAGGAGGTTAAAGTAAATCCTTCCGAATCTAACTTCGAAACCTTAATCAAACGATATAGAAAACACAAATCTCCTATTGAATGTGTAAGATCTACGATTGACGCTGCACTAATTCTCAATTTAGATGTCATTGCAGATGATTTCTACCAAACCCTAAATGAAATAGAGGATAAACGCGCAGTTATAGCTATTTTAGACAGAGTTCCCCTAAAGCCCTGCTTCTTTATTTTATTAACAAATAGAGCGCTACACTACGCAAACGCTGACGAAACGGATAAAGCCCTTGTTGATATCGAAGCCGTAATCAAATACAAAAATGTCGATAAATCAAAAGAAATTAAACTCTGGATTCTCATTAAAGGCAAAAAATGTGAGGAAGCGGCTGCATTTTATATCTCTTCGTCATTCGAATGTCCTGTTGAATTATTGCAAGATCTGATTTCTGATCTACTGGATGAAAAAAAATACGAGTTGGTTGAAAAGGTTTTAAAGAAAACAAAAAGAAAATTGACCTATACAGAAAAAAGTTTTTTAGCTTTCGCATGTATTGCACTCGGCAAACACCGTGATGCGATCCCTCTGCTAAGAGAATTAATTTTAGAAAAACCTCAAGACGATAATAATTATTTTAAAAAGGCTTTGTGCTACGAGGCGCTCGGTCAATTGGGTAATGCGATTGATACTTTAAACGACGCCTTGACTATTTTTCCTGCTCATCTAGATTGGGTAAAATGGAGATCTGAGCTTCAAGAAGCGTTAAATGCGCCGACTGCTCCTGTTTTAAAAGCACAGACTGCAAACGTTCAAGCTAAAGTTAAGCAGAATCCTGTCGACCCCAAGAAAGTGACGCATATCATTCAGGAGTCCCCCAAAAAAGCGGGAAGAAAGCAAATCGAAAGCGATGGCCCTAAACCCGAAAAAATAAAAAAGGTTCTTCAGAATTCACCTGCACACGCGGTAGATCCACTTGCCGATCCCTTAGCGGATATTAAGGCGCTCGCAAAAAAAGGGGAGTCGCAAACAGGTCCAAAAGAAAAACCTATTCCCGCTCCTCTTCCTATTGCCGCTCCCGTTAAATCAGAGCCGCCGAAACCGATCGTTAAGCTAACACTTCGTCCAAGAGAGAAAGTCTTTTTAAAGAAAGCGCATACAGCACTCTCTGATTATATCGCGATGAAAACCCCTTTACTAAATCAAGGCATCGTGTTTCGTAATCAAATCTACACGATTTTAAGGGTCTTTACACCGCTTCGATTGAACGCGAAACATCCGCAGCTTATAAACGATCTTAAACGGATACGTGATAATGCCCGACATGATACTGACCAGTTAAGCCAAGAAAGGCTTGACGCCCTATTCAACTACCTAAAATCGATCAATCTTGAACATCAGCTTCAAGACTGGATTCGCGAAAAAAGTATCATTACGAAACTGATGCTGCAAAACCATATCCTTACGGTCCGTAAACAGAAAAGAACCGCTCAAGAAAAGGTCATTCAAGAGCTTGAATTCATTATAAAAGAGAGCGGCGATAAAGCGACGTGGAATGACCGTCTTTATCATCGTAATGCCATCAAAGCAAGCCTTTCTATCATTGGGGAGGCATCGAACTTTTTAGCAGATGAGCATAAAAAACTATTCGCCGAATACCGCGAAGCCGGAAATGAGCCGGCCCACGAATTCTTCACGGACGGAGAGACGCTTGAAAGCGTTGAACGTCTCAAAGAAGAAGACATTTCTCCTGACGAGCTTTGGAACCTTATCCAAAATGCAGAAAATTTACTCAGTAAGGTTAAAAACCCATGACAGCTCCCCTTAATTCTAGAATTAATTTTGTACCGAATTATTATCAATTCGATCCTGCAGAAATTGAAATGAGACTGCAAAATGATCAAACAGATAAAAGCACCTCTGAAGTTTTAAACTCGATCGATGGCAAAAAAAGCTCTCTAATCAACGGCATCCAGTATATTGAATCAATCCTTGGAGCGACGGTTGTAAAAAATCAATTTTTAGCCGGCGCGGTCATTCCCTACCTCGATTTTTTGTTAGAACTATACCGCTATGAAGAAGCGGCAGCCTTTGCAGAAGAAGTTCTTAATAAAGGTTCCTATGAGAATGCTGATAAAGATGCCATTCAAGATCGATTAATAATCGCGGCCCTTTATTTAAAAACGCCTGAGCGAATTGCGCATTTAATGCCTGAAAATATGCATCAGGATGCCCCTTTTGAAAAATGGATCTTGTATATTCAGTTTAGATATGAAGAAGGCCGTCATCACGAGCTTTTAACAAAAGGTTATCCTAATGATATACGCGCAAGATTATTTCTGCTCTATATCTGCAATGAATTTCAAAGAATATATGATTTAAGCGGCCCGTTGTTAAATGAAAAAAGCGAGGTCAATTGGATATTATGGCTCGCCTATAAACGTCTAAATTTACCTTCCGCGGCATTATTACTCAATAAAGCTCTCGAAAGTCCAAAAAAAGAGCTGCCTCCCTTTTTTGAAGATGTGGTTTTAGAAGAAGTGATTGCGTCTGATAATGAAGCGCCAAAAAAACTACTGGCTAATTATTTTAAAAGAATTAAACAAAATCGAATTTATGACGTAAAAATTTCATTGTGCCTCGCAAAATTTCTTCCGGCCGAAGCTCAAATCCACATCGATTTTTTAAAAACTCTCTCGCTTGGGTTTCCAAATCTTCACAATAAACGAATTGTCATCCTGGCCACTTTCAGAAAAGAGCTTCAGATGGAGATTTGGATCAGGGCGGCAAAAGTTGCGAATCCTCGATTTCTTCTTCTATCCGATGCATTTAAATTTTACGAAAAGAACAAAAAAGACGAAGAATTGCAAAGCTTGCTGGAGCATGCAGAAAAAAATGACGTTTCGTATCAGCCTTTAAAGATCCGTGTAGTGCTCTCTTACGCCACCCTTGCGAAATCGGATGAGGAACGAAAAGCGGCTCTTGAAAAGATAAATGACGCGTTAAAGATAGCTCCCTTTCATAAAGAGCTTTTACTCAAAAAATTAGCGCTTTTAATTGCTCTCAAACTTTCCGACGAAGCTGAAACTTTTATTAATCAATTTTGGAAGCATTTTCCGTACAATCCTGAGTTTGCAGTCCTTTCGTGTGATTATTTTGAATCTCAAGGACAATTTGCAAAAGCCTATCCTATTTTAAAAGATACTTACTTAAAAACCTCCGATGCCTCCTGCTTCGAAAGGTTAGATCGGGGATCAAAGGAGGCTTCAAGGCTTACCTTTCTTTGCGAATGCGTTTTTACAAAAGATCATTCAAATTTGATGCGTTATTTTGAAGAAGCGTTAGAAATTATCACTACTCCTGAAAATTTGAATCAGGGGATTAATGCATTAACTGGCGTTGAAAGATCAAGCAATTATTCGTTCATTGAATTAAGGGCACGCTATCTTAATAAACTTAAAAAGTGGCTTTTGGCTCTTGCCGATATCGATTATCTCTATGATAATAAAAAAGAGTGTCCAAATCTAAAAATCGAAGTTTTTATTAATTTAGGATACTTGACTGACGCATGCGATGAATTAATGCAATCCGATCTTCCAAATGCTAAAGAACTGGCAGAAGATATCGTATTAGCAATGGAAGCGGAACAGGATGATTGCGATGAAAACTACTCTATCGAAATCTTAACTTTATGGGAACGCTTTAAACCCTTTTCTTTTGTTGCTTCAAGAGCTGTAGCCGGAAGTTATTTAGATGAGGGAGATTACCTAAAATCGCTTGCCATTTTAAACGATCTTAAGAAGCAGGATCCGGATGATATGGAAGTCTGCCTGAACCGGGCCATATGCTATAAATTCCTTGGTCAAATAAATACCGCTTTAATGGTAATCGACGAAGGCCTTGAAAAATTTCAAGATGAACGTCTCCTTGATTTAAAAAAGGCATTTCAAAGCCAGCTTCTTGAATCAAGCATAATAAAAACGAACAATCCAAAAAACATTACTTCAAAACCAAAGCCATCAAAGCCAATAACTAACACAAATCCGGTTGTTTTTGTCTCAGAAAAGAGTGAAAGAAAACAAAAGAGGGAGAAAGACGGTCCTAAAGTAAAGAATTCGCCCGTACATCTTCAAAAATCGGCCGCGCAAGCGGTAAACCCGCTTGCCGATCCATTAGCTTCTATCAAAGAAATAGCCAAAAAAGGGGAGTCGCAAACAGGTCCGAAAATTGCGGCATCACCTGCGCCTGTCCCGATTGCTGCCGTCCCTAAAGCTGAAGCTCCAAAGCCTATCGTTAAGCTTCAATTAAATAATCGGGAAAAGGTCTTTTTAAAAAGGGCCCTTGATACTTTAAATGAAGTTCTTAATGCGCCGATTAACCTTGATCCGGAAGTTATTTTCCGAAACTACCTATACGCCCTATTAAGAGTCTTTACGCCGCTGAGGTTAAATTCGACTCACCGATCGCTCATAGGAGATCTAAAGCGTATTCGCGATAACGCGCGCCATGATTCGGATTTGATAAGCGAAGAGCGTATAAAAAATCTCTTTAATTATCTCAAAACAATTAATCTACCTCAGCAATTGCACGACTGGATAAAAGAAAAGAGCATCATTACGCGTTTAATGTTGAATAACCATATCCTTACGGTCAGAAAACCTAAAAAAACGCCTCATGAAAAAATTATCTCAGAGCTCGAGTTCATCCTTAAAAAAAGAGGGGAGAGGGGATCGTGGGATGCAAGAGTTTATGATCGAAACGCCATCAAAGCGAGTGTTTCGGTTATTGGCGAAGCCTCTAATTTTTTAGCAAACGATCTAAAAGCGTTGTTTCATGAATATCGCCCTCACGGCAACACGGTCGCTCATGAATTTTTTGAAGAAGGCGATTCGGTCGCCTACCTTGAAAAATATAAAGAAGAGGATATTTCGCCAAACGCGCTTTGGGAATTAACCTCTGAAATTGACATACTACTTAATAAAATGAGAGAAAATGGCCTCAATAATACCTAGAACTTTTACACCCAAATTATATGATTTTCATGAAGTTGAAATCTCCGAACAGATAAAGGCTTCAAGCACGGTTGAAAAAGTCGCTTCCATATATATTGATCGCATCCCGAAAGATGATCCTGAATATTTTATTAAGTGCTGCAAATATTACGATGCCATTTATGGTCTTGCTATAAAAACTTCTGATTTTAAAAGAGACGCTTGCGAAAGATATGTCTTGCATTTGGCCGATTTACACCGATTTGATGAGGCCTATCAGTTTTGCCAAGAATGGACTACGAAAAAACCGGAAGAGGATTTAGCCAAAAAATATCTCTTTGATATTGCTATCGTAAATGATGATCTTGAAGAAGCGAAAAAACTTATTCCAGAAAAAATCGAAGAAGATTCTTCGTTTGAAACGTGGATTCGCTTTTTAACATATCATAGTGTAAATGGAACGGTTCATGAAATTGCAGCCCTAGGACCGCTTCCTCAAGATAAAAGAGCCCAATTAATGCTCGCAGCTCACTGCGATAATCATACTCTCGTATATGAGCTATTTAAAAATAATCCCGAGTTAAATTGCGGATACTTTAAATGGCCCTGTTTTATAGCTTGTACATTTCAAAATGATGTAGAAGAGGTTAATTCCTTGTTCGAAGAGATTCTAAAAGAGCTCCCGCCCTGGATTAGTTTTCACCATTATGAAAGAGTGATAGAACAATTAATGCGGCGCATTAAAAATGTAGGTCCTCTGCTAGATTTAACAAATAAGCTTTTGCTAAAACGTCCGCTAAGCATAACGGCAAGAAGGATGCTTGCAGTAATAGCGTCCGAAGCAAGTAAAGAATTTTTAATTGACCTTAAAAAGCTCTCTGAAATTTATGCTTGCGTGCCTCTTAAACGTATTGCTATTCAAGGAAGCTCTTTAACTCCTTCCGGTAAGGCTAAAATCCTTAGCCTTACCATGGAGCAAAAACCTCACTTTTACCTAATTCGAGATATAGCCGAATTTAATGCTAAGATAGATAAAAAGCTCAAACCGGCAACCTACCGGCCTTATGCTAATTTAAGACCTCTGTATAGGCAATCCTATATTCATGCTCTTTATGATAGTATTGATAGGAATAATGAAGCTGAATGTAATGATGTCCTTAAAGAAATCGAAAACGCCATAAGGGAGACTCCTCATTATATTCGTTTGCATTCTTTACGTTTATGTTTATTGAATCATTTAAAACGCTTCTCCGAAGGGTTAGATTCAATTATCATCCTTACAAATTCGATGCGTTATTATCAAGAATGCGGAAGAGTGCTTTATGATTTTTATAAAGCGGCAAATTTACCCCAAAGATCGATCGAAATTCTTCGATTGCAGTTAAAATATTTTCCTAACGCAAACCTTTATTGTGACTTAAATGAAGAGCTTTTAAAACACGGGACGCTTGAAGAGCACATTCTATTTCTAATCGAAAATCATAACTACGACGTTATGTGTGTAGATCTTAAAAAGAGATTAAAAGAAGTAAAAGATATTAGCCCTTTTCTTGAA
>CAZABG010000008.1:39560-39939 GCA_964483465.1 uncultured bacterium | reverse complement strand
AATCCAAATCATGCAATTGGTCGTCCTCACAAAGTATCTAAAGAAGTTATAGTTGGATTATATAAAGCACTAAAAAATTATATTGCATTAGATGAAGAAAAATTATTATTAGAATATAAAAAGAGATTAAAAGAAGTAAAAGTTATTAGCCCTTTTCTTGAAGCTTTAAAAAATCAGCCTCGCTTTAGCGAGGCTTTCATCAAAGAAAGACTAAGAATATTCAGCGATCAGAAATTATATGAACTAGCCTATGAAGATTGCGAGTGGCTTTGTTCAAAAAAATACCCCATTTTTCACAGCAAATTTGCTTTACTTGCTGCTTTAGGTAGGGCTTTAGAGTGTGCACAGGTTTATTTAAGCGAAAATTTCGAAATAAGTG
>CAZABG010000008.1:5958-39550 GCA_964483465.1 uncultured bacterium | reverse complement strand
GCTTACACGTTGATTGCTTTTCTATACGAATCAAAGCACTTCGACATTGCTTGTAAAGTTTTTGAGAAGAGCAAGTCTTCTTGCAAGAAATCAAAATTAATTGCAGCAAATTCATACCTAATGATTGAAAATTGGGACCGGGCGAACCTACTCGCTAATCAATTATATAAAGAATCACCTCTTGATGCTGTCGTTTTATTAATTCGAGCCGAAGCTTTCTTTAATAAAGGAGGGCTATACGGAACGGTAATTGATATCTGTAAAGAGGCTTTAGCTTTGCCAAATAATGAATACAAAGCTCGCTTTGAGTTTCTATTAATAAATGCTGAAGGGGTCTTATCTCAGCCTGTAGAAGATAAGAAAACGATCAAAAACCCCGAACCCTCAGTTTTTAAATCCCCAAAGCAAGTTGATCCTTCAAAAGTCACTTTCCTGATCGAAGATCCGAAAACGAAAAAGAAGGAAAAAGTTGAAAAAGTTAAAGAAGATAAAGTTTATAAACATCTTCAAGTATCTCCTGCGCAAGCGGTAAACCCGCTTGCCGATCCATTAGCTGCCATCAAAGATATCGCAAGAAAAGGGGAGACGCAAACAGGTCCGAAAGTTGCAACAACACCTGCGCCTGCACCTATCGCTGCCGCCCCTAAAGCTGAAGCTCCAAAGCCTATCGTTAAGCTTCAATTAAATAATCGGGAAAAGGTCTTTTTAAAAAGGGCGCTTGATACTTTAAATGAAGTTCTTAATGCACCGATTAATCTTGATCCGGAAGTTATTTTCCGAAACTACATTTATGCCTTATTAAGAGTCTTTACGCCGCTGAGGTTAAATTCGACTCACCGGTCGCTCATAGGAGATCTAAAGCGCATTCGCGATAACGCGCGCCATGATTCGGATTTGATCAGCGAAGAGCGTGTAAAAACCCTCTTTAATTATCTGAAAACAATTAATCTACCGCAGCAATTACATGACTGGATAAAGGAAAAAAGCATCATTACGCGTTTAATGTTGAATAACCATATTATCACTGTCAGAAAACCTAAAAAAACGCCTCATGAAAAAATTATCTCGGAGCTCGAATTCATTCTTAAAAAAAGAGGGGAGAGGGGATCGTGGGATGCACGGATATATGATCGAAACGCCATCAAAGCGAGTGTTTCGATTATTGGCGAAGCCTCTAATTTTTTAGCAAACGATCTAAAAGCGTTGTTTCATGAATATCGCCCTCACGGCAACACGGTCGCTCATGAATTTTTTGAAGAAGGCGATTCAATCGCCTACCTTGAAAAATATAAAGAAGAGGATATTTCGCCTGAAGATTTATGGAAATTGATCGAAAGCGCTGAAAATCTATTAAGATCAATTAAAACTTCTTAATATTAAATTAACTCATTTAACGATATTAAATGAGTTATAAATAGTTATATGAATACTGAAAAGTATCTACATATAACTATTAAAGATAGCCGTTATTATATTAATGAGAATGAACGCAAAAACGAAAAGGGGGCTTTTGATACCTTAAAAAAAATCGAGGAGATCGTAATGCAGAGGCTCAGCTATGCCGATCGAAAGGATGCGTATTCTCATTTTGATAACGATTCCCTTTATAATCTTCTTAAAGAAAAATCTGAAAAGATCGTTCAGCGCAGTCTTGCTAAACAAGAAAAATTGAATTGCTTAGCGCAAGTGATATTCAATAACAAAAAATTGATTTCGATTCATAAGAATATTGAAAATACCGTTGATCCTCCGCAAGGATTACCTGTTCCGAATGATTTAATTCCCCAAATATTAGAAGAGCTTAGTTTGCAAGATTTGATGCGGTTTTCAGAAACGAATCGTACAGCTCACCTTCAAGCCGATATAGCCTTGCTGCATATCGCTAAAAAATGCGGTTATGTTGGGCTTGATTTGCAAGACTCAATTTCTTATTTAAAAGAACTTGCGAAAGAGCTAGAGATTGCCCCGCTTCCACGCGAACTTCTTTCGTTAAGAAAAGGTAACAAGCAAGTCGATGGTCTAAAAACCCTCGAAAAATTGAGAAGCCAGAAAGACTTTTCGGATGTTCTTTTTAATATATTTGATCAAGAGGGGGCGCAAGACATCTCCAATTTTAAAAAAGTTATGGCATTATTTAATAAATGGCCCCTAACCGGATTAGGAAATCCCAAGATCGCCACTTCTGCCTTGTTAAAATCGTGCGAAACAGGGGATAGGGAAGCCGTTGCCTTATTGCTTAAACATGGAGCCAGTCCAAACAGCACGCTTTCTTATAGCGGAACCCCTTTAAGCAGGGCTATAGACTATAATCACATCGAAATCGCAAAAATCCTCCTAAAATCAGGGGCAAAAGTCGATTTTACAGCGATCGTTTTTGCCGTAGGCGGATATCGTAGACACACGAATTTAGCGCAGCTTAAGCTCCTGCTTGACCATGTGGCAAATGTTAACATCCAGAATGCAGAGGGAGATACACCCCTTCATTTCGCTGTAAAATCGGGCAATAATGAAATAATTTCTTTACTAACCGCTAAAGGCGCGAGTCCTAACTTAAAGAATTCAAAGGGAATCTCACCGTTTGATTTAGCATCTCCTGAAATCAAAAAATTACTAGCATAAAACTCTTTCAACAATCCCTGTAAAAGCTAAATTATGATATGATTGATGAGGTGTCTTTAAATAAGCCCTACCTGGCTAAGACCCATAATTTACATAACATGTATTATCAGACGTTGCGATATGAATAAAACCCTAATTACTGCTCTTCATCTAGTTGCTATCCTCCGCAAAAACCCCGTGAAACTAACTCCTATTACTGTATTACTGAATTCTATTTCTAAGATATCCCAGAGCGATTATTAATATACTGTTAATTTCTAACTGAAAAAGTCAATTACATCGTTGGATATGTTATAAATATATATTATATGAATTAGCGACGGTGTTTATATGCCAGAAAGTATCGGTCCTAATGAATCCCTTATTCCTCAATCTCACGATGAGATCAAACCGGTTGGTAAACTTGAAATGGCGAAAGCCATAGTTCTCTCTCCCACCGCTATTAAACGCACATTTAAAGCCTTAGCCTATCAATTTATGGGAATCAGCACCTCATTTTCGCCAGAAATGTCTGCCCACTTTAAAGCGCTCTCCGCGCATGAAACAAATAAAGTGTTTGCGCAATTCGCAAAAAGCTATTTCGGACGGCCTATGATTGGAGAGGCAAGAAATATTGCTCGTAGAGAGGTATTGAATTCTCACGAAGATTTCGAAGAAGGCAAGAAATTGTTAAATCAACTCAATAGTAAAGATCAATCAAAATTGATGGTTGAACCCATTAGTCAAGTGCCCGATTCAGAGATTCCCGATGGCATATGCGCGGGCATCCGATTAGATATCGCCTACCGACATTTAATCAAGGGTGAACCGATTCGGGATATTGTCGCATCAAACGCTAAGGGAGCGAGCGCGGAGGCTGCCGCCAATCAGGCTTTATATTCATTGCTCGATATAAAAAGCGGCTCACCCGGCCTAATATTCTCTCGTTTATTTGAAAAGTTGAACGATATCGGGAGAAGTAATCTTGGAAACTCAGGACCCAATCCATTAAAAGCAGGTACTGGTGAAGCTAGAACCGATTTCAATGCTGTTTTAAGAGCCTTTATCAAACACGATCGAAAATTAAAATCGGATCCCGATATTTCGAAAGCTCTTTTAAATTCTAGCGGTTCGGAATTTGAGAGTATGGTTGATGATTATAGAAAATATGATAACCTGCATGACTTTCAAATGGCCATGGAAGCGAAGATTCATTCAGCCTACAATGACAAGCTTAGAGACAATCCACAGGAAGCTTTAAAATTCAGAACCGATTCATTAAAGCAGCTTAGATGGTTGATCAGCTTTATCGAAGTAGATAAAGCAATTAGAAAACCGGCTCCCGTTGTCGAAGAACCTAAAGGATTACTGTCTGAATTGCTCAGTTTATTAAAAAGCATTCTTCCTTCCAAAGAGATCGAGAAAGACTATATTGACAATGTATCTGATCCCCAGCATCAGCACATTTTAAAATCACTCTATCGCGATATGAAAGAAGATTTAGTTTATGGAGCTGTTGCGGAATTGCGTGAATTGAAATTACAAAACCTAGGATCGGTCATAGGCTCTTCAAGCTTATTTGCAAGCGACAATACTTTCTTAAAAGGGTTTATGAATTTATGGGATCATCCAGATGCAGGCGACGGCGTCTACGCGATTGACGTTGAAACCGGTGCATCTGCCCATGCGATTACGCTAGTCATAGAAGGTCAAAGCGGTTATATCCTTGATCCAAATGGCATTCAACTCGATTTCGATACTCCTGAGCAAGCGCAGCATTTAATGCGAAAACTTCTATCTGTTTATGAGCCGCCTTCAGACAAAATGCAGCTTGATGAAAAGGATGTCGTCGATCATCGCATTGCGATAAGAAAATTCCTCAAAGCTTAAAACATAGGAACAAGATCATTCTCACAGGGAGCGCTTTTTTTTATCCTTACAAGAAGAGATTGGGTGTCTAATACTCGCTCATCAAAATAGATCCCATAATGGCAAAGATGAAAAAAAGCGTCTCTGATCATAAAGTTTCGTTCATTTTTAAAAGTTTGTACATCTTTCAAAGGCAAATCTTGCAAAACTGCAGCAAAAGCCAACGTCTGATAATATCGAGTGTTATCCTAATCCTCCGCGATGCGCCTCACTTTACTTACGCAAAATCGGTGGAAGTATTTTTGGAAACAAACTGAATACCGACTCCTATGCAAGGACAAGAGAACTTGGCGCGGATTACATAACCGTCCTGCCTGTTTCTGATACCTATTATCAGCATAACGGCAAAGGTCGCTATATTTCTAGAAATGAACTTAAAAAATACGGATCCCAGGCCGCGCTATCCCGTTCCGCTTCGAGTTATTATCCAAGACAAAAAACGCCCGAATTCAAATCCTACTTCGCGTGGGCTTTCCTCCCCTCCAGCCTCGGCATCATCACGTCAAATGATTATATCGTTATCGGTTTTGATCCTGACGCAAAAGCAAATGGCGTACAATTAAATGATGAAATATTAGGAATTAATGGAATTGATAGAACGCAGGATAACTATCTAACGCAATTGTTGAATGTTTATCCTGGCGATACCGTCACGCTAAATATTATCAGAAACGGCAAGCGGATAGACGTTAAAGTCACCGCCATAAATCCATAACATTGGATATTTTAAGTTTGGGAAGGTTTGTATTTAATTCGATAAGGTTTCAGATCTTGCAAAATTTCGAATGCATCGTCATAGGCTTTTCTTTTAAGGCACTCTTTCGCGCGTGTTAGATGTCTGTCAAGCTGATGTCGTGATTTTTTTGGCAAGGCTCCTATTCTCTCAATTTCATGGGAATATACAATTGGATGAAATTGAAGTACGGATGTGTAATGAAATCTTCTTTTTTTTACTTCGAAATTTTTTTCAACGAGAAGAGTTTGGAGCCTAGTAATGTTTTCGACTACTTTTTTTCTCTTTTTGGGATACTTTTGCGTGATTTTCTTGGTTTCATAGTAGAGCTTTAAAGCTTCTTCTTGAATATCCTTATTAAGACGAGCGATAGAGCTTTCACAAGAGATTAAGGTATCTATTATTTTCTCAGTTTTTAAATCCTCTTCCGTTGGAGCTGCGGTGTTAGTTTTTTCGCAGCTTAAGTCAAGCCCTTCATTCATAAAGTGATCAAGCGTTGCAGTAGAAGCTTCTTCACGCACTTCTTCAAACACATCGAACGCATTGAGCGTATCTCTTGCAAATAAGGTAAAACGACAATGAAGCTCTCGAAATCTTTTGGAGGCTAAAAGGTCCGCGCTTAAGGTTGCCCTTAATTGATTGTATTGTTGAACCAGTTTTTCGTGAGAGCCTTCTTTTACCCTACCCACAATTCGAATTTTAACGGGTCTTCTAGCGCTTCCGCACACTACAGTGGTTTCAAATTTGTTTTTAAGAAAAGGGAGCGCTTTTTTTATTCTTACGAGAAGAGATTGGGTGTCTAATACTCGCTCATCAAAATAGACTCCGTAACGGCAAAGTGGAAAAAATGCGTCTTTGATCATAAAGTTTTGTTCATTTTTAAAATTGTATGGACTATGTAAAATATTTGGATAAAAACTAGTTTAAACTAAAGGTTAAGGTAAATTCAAAGACAAATCTTGCAAAATCACTAAAAGTCAACGTCTGATAATATTAAGCCCGTTTTTACTATTTAATTAGCAAGATTGAATGGATCATGATGAATCACGATCCATTTCCTGTAAAAGATTGTTTTTAAGTCTTATCCTGCAAAACTTCACGTTTCAATTCTGCGAGTTTCGTTTTAAGCATCTCTGCATTCGTCTTCTTCTCGGCTGGAACTAAATAACAAATATGGTAAATGTAGTTGCCTTCATAAAATGATAAAACCCCTTTCGTGCAATCCTCTTTATTATTCATCCCTTTTGGCAATTCAAGCGCCATAAAATAACCTTCTTCGGTCATTTCCGAGTGAAGTTTTTTACTTCCTGGCTTCTGCTTGCATTGAATATCGGCAAGTAAATTTAGAAGATAGGCGACATATTCTTCCCTTGTAGAGGTAGGAGGTCTTGGATAAAAATGCTCATCGCGCGACTCGATTACGCAAATATTTCCCTCCGCGTCTTTTAATTCTCTACCTGGGATATGCGGAGCCATCTTTCCGCCGCTCGCTTTATAATATTCCATATTGCTCTTGAGCGTGTCTTTCATAGCCAAGAGCTTTAATTTAATCATTTCATTAGAAGGATTTTCAACCGAAGGAACCAGATAGCATAAGCAGATTATTCGACCTTCGTAAATCCAAGTTAAAGTTCCCTTATAGCAATCCGCTTGTTTATATTCTTTCGGATGGAAACAAATTTGAATCACGGTATCACCGATGATTTCTTCCCCTATTTTTTTACCACCGCTTCTTTCGCACTGTTTGACTGCCGCCATTCTCGAAAATTCAATCAGCATTTGATTGCTACTCATATCTTGAATCTTAGGCAATACATTTTTATCGTTGATTTCAACCACGCATAAATTCCCGTTTAAATCGGGATATTCATAGGCACAAGGTTTAAGAGGGCTATCGTAGGTTTTATTTTCGATAACATATGCCTCATTCTCGGGCATTGGGCCGCATGCTTGAAAGAGAAGTAAAGGAAGAAGAAATATCAATATCATGTGAATACCTAAATTTAAAACACAAGAATACTAATCCGATCTAAAATTAGGCTCAAGAAAAGACTGTCAAATACCGAATTTAACTAAAAACTAATAAAAGAATTCATGTCAAAATAACTGCGATCAATCCAACAAATTTTTTACATAAAGAAGTTATACACTAATGCCACTCTATAATCCGCAAAAAATTTGGAATAATAAAAAAAGGGACATATAGAAAGTCCCTTTTTGGAAAAAAATTAATTCCTCTTTAATATCTTACTGACATTGAGAAATGCTAGATTTTGAACTATTCAATTCTGAAAACACTTCATTTTTGGCTCTTTGAATAATACGCTGTTCTGCTTCCGCAGAAAGACCATCCGCTGTTTGTGCTTTCAGAGAATAGGCTGCCGTTGCTGCACCAGCTGCACAGCTAGTTAATCCAAGAGATAATGCAATACAAGTTAAGATAGAGTAAATTCTTTTGTTCATAGAAACTTCATTAATTATTTTAAAAAATTAGAATTAAACTTTGCACTAAAATATCATCTTAAAACAGATGACACAAATAATTGCTTTTCAAAACTATACAATAAAGAATCGAATAACTCCACAAATAAAAATAATTAAGATTATCAATTACAAATATTAAAATTTTAATTTACAAATCAATTTTTTATGTTCATTTATCCAAATATCAATTTCTCAAAATTCGATAACTTTTTCACTGTTAATAAATATATTACCTCTAGTTATTTAATGTTATTCTAATTCTGTTTCTCTTCTTCTTTATTCAAAAGGGATAAACCGATTTCTTGATGTATATTGCGAGCAAAATATGAATAGAAAAAATTACGTTTAGATTTTTCTGATTAACAACCATCCACTTCAACCATTGCGCCGGCTGGATAAGAAGTTAAAGGAACTTTTTGAGTGGGTCCATTGATAATAGTCGCACAGCTTGAAAGCAAAACGAGCGTTAAAATTAAAAGTCTATTCATATTACCTTAAATAATTAAGTATAAATAGTATAAAACAAATTACTTTTTCTTTAAATCAATAATACGAGCGTATGCGCTTTGGAAATTATTACTACTAATTAGATCGTCAATAGTTGAAATTTTATTTTTACAAGCAGAGGGAGAACGCTTATATTCAAAATAGAAATCCATAATAAAGCTCGTACTCATAGGAATAACGGTTTCTAAGATTTGATTTGTCAAATTGTCCAAGGCTTCATTGTCAGGGCGTTCTTGTGTCAATAAAAAGCTCAATTCCTCGAGTTGAACTACCAATTCATTTGTTAAAGGAATATTTGCAAAATCAATTATTTTCTCAATATTTGTTAGAATATCATCCCAATGTTTCTTATCATATTTTAATTTGAAGTCATTTCGTGTTCTTAAAATATTATTACCGCTAAATTCTTCAATTTCCCTGTAAATGGATTGGACATATTCTGCATCAATTTCCGAGTCATCAAAAGAATTTGGTATTAAACATTTTTCTTGTTCAGCATCAATATGGATTGAGCGGTCAAAATGGCCAACCATTCTTATGGATCTTGTCAAATTTTTCTTTGTAAACGATGCCTTAACTAATTCAACAACAATTTGAACTTTACTCAATAGCTCTTCTTTATTTAACCTGGGTTGATTTATAGCTTTCTCTGCCTTCTCAATCGCTCTTTTGCAGCGCCCTTTTTGAATGATCACATTGGTTGTATAATAAAATTTTGCGCACTCATTTAATCGAGAAATCGCATCCTGGATCTCTTGATCGTTCGGCATTTTGCTGACTTTAATAAAATTAAAAGTGTTGATATACCGATTCGTTTGAGATTGTGTGTAAGCCGATCTTTCTTCTTCTGTTTCAAATATCACGTCCTCCAAATCATCTAATAGATCAACAATCTGCAGCCAATCCCCCTCACGATTGGATTTATCTAAATCCTTATGGATTTCAGTAAGTCTGTTTACACAAACTGAATTCGATCGCATAGCGGCATTTTTTAGCATTTCATAACGAGAATCAGATGATACCATAAGATTTGAAGACTCAAAAAAACCCGCCTTTGGCTTTATGGTAAAATTAACTTTTTTACTTCCAATGTAAAAAAAATGTGCCCAAGTCTTATCTTTTTGATCTAGAACGGCTCGTTTATAAAATTGCGTAATTCTATGAACGTGGCTTTCTTCATTTGCAAGACGTTTATCAAAAGTTAAGCTAAAATTAACTTGATTCATGCCAACCGTTCAAAGAGAGTAATAACGTTCCGATAAGCATTTAAAACGTTTTGATTTTTCAGATTAACAACCAAGCTCGATTGAGCCGATCTAGTCCTCGCAAGTTTTTGTTCACCTTTTGTTAAAAGGGATATGGATCTTTGAAATAATTTGACGACTTCTGGATCACCAATTAGAGAATGCTCGAGCGCTGTAATATTATCTACCGCATCTGTTTCGCTGACTTTTGTCGGATATTTACTTAAAAACCGCGTCACAAATGACAAAATAGCATTTAAACGATCCACTCTATAGGAATAATCGCCTTTCACATTAATTTTGGGACGAAGTTCGAGTTGAGATCTTTCTGCATCTTCAATGGTTTTTTTATAAAGCAGCGCAAGCTTTAAATAAATTTCATGGTCGCTAAAATTACTAAAAACAAGCTTTGAACGCTCATGAACTAATTTCATCTTATCTGCTGCAACATTCTGAGCTTCTTCGAAAAGCCAATCGACCGTTTTTGGATCTAAATTATCTTTTATCAACCCATCTATTTGTTTAATTGATTGATCAATCGTTTCAATTGAGGTAGTATCAATGATGAGATGGTTAACATGTTTTAACTTAGATTCTATTAAAGGAATTTTATCTTGTCTAAGATAAAGCTTCACTTTTTCAAAAGTTATCCACACCGCATCTAGCATTTTTGCAAGACGCACCTTCCGAATGATTGCAGCACTATTATAATCAATAGAGCCCATGTATGAATGTTCAGGATATTCAACCTGTTTAAGGCTGTTTATAGTCTTAACCAAAAGTCCATAGAAGTAGCGATTTCTTTCTTCAAGAGTCTCATTTAAAAGCATTATATAGTCGTCTAAGTAGTCAATAAAATTGACCCAATCGTTAACCTTAAGGTAGCCTTCAAGCCGTTCATTGACTAAAGCTATATCCGGATTGGGCAGGCATTGCTCCCCTCCCCGCCTATTTAGCGCCCTAAATATCTCGAGCGGATCTACACCCTTTGGCTTTCTAAAACCTCTAGGAAATGTGACTTCAAAACTAATGGTGCCTTGAAAAGTAACGTAACTTTTTCCTTTCCAGAAGGTTTCATCGGTATTCGCAAGGACAGCGTAAGCTGCGCGTAAAATACGGGGTTTTAAGGCCTCAAAATCATAGACCGGTCTATCAAACTTGAAGCGCGGGGACTTTTGTAGGGCTTGCATTTGATTCATTCCATTTTTCTATCAGGGCTTTTAAATCCATAGTTAGATAGGCCGCTTTAAAAAGATCTTTTTTCTTTTTCGCTAATACGATTCGGCCTATAAGGAGTTGATGCAAAAGAATGTTTGCGCTTTTAGCTTCTAACTTCTTAAACAATCTATGGACGAGAATGTTTATAGCTTCATTGGTTTCTATAGCTTTTACATATGACTCAATATCTTTCTCATCATCAGCCTTAGCCTTATATGCATCTTGAAGTTTCGGGTTACTTTCAAGATATTGTTTGGATTTTTCATCAAGTTCAGGCTTGCAAAAGTTCAAAATCGATCTTACACGCGAAAGTCGTATATCAAGAACTTGAACGCTAAAGACAACATTTTTAGTTTTTTTAGGCTTTTGCTTATTTTCCAAAGCCAAAAGCAAGTCAAACATTTTATCAAAAAGCGATTCCTGTTTAGCAGCTTTTGCGATAGCCGGATGGTCGGGATATTGAGCCCTCAAACTTGTGAAATTATCTTGGACAAGATTTTTTTCGACAATTTTTCGAACTTCTTCCGCTATTTTTGGAATACCGGCCCTAAATTCGTCATTAAAAATTGCTTCAGAATTTAATAATTCAAAAACATCGATCAAAATACCGTTTATTTTTTGTGAATCGGCAGGAGTTATATAATTTTTAAAAAGCCTCGCGATCAAAACGGCGTAGTTATAATCGTCTCCATGTTTTGCGCGATACGTATTTAGAAAGTCTTTACGAGCTAATTCGGTTTCTTCGGAAGTTTCTTCTGCATACAATAAAGCATCATCTAAATCATCATGTAAAGAGACAATATCAGCTTGCTTTTCTTTTAGTTTAGTAATAGCGGACTCAATACGGTTCTTGTAGCAACCTCCATTAAAAGGTCCATTAATCCTGAATTCACGGATTTTTTTTGTCGAAGCAGTGGCTTGTATAATTAAAGATCTGACGCAAGGAGGTTGGTCGGGTTTTAAAAGAACTACATCTTTCTGATCGAACTTTATTATACGTATATTTACAGGAACGTCCTTGTCACTCCAGTGAAAAGTAGTAAATGAGGTAGAAAAATTACGGATGGAATGAGCCGCCCTAATAACGCGATACTTCAAATTATCAATATCATTAATATAAATATCGTATCCTTCCGTATTAGTAACTTTAATATGGATTTCGTTTAAATTAATTTTTTGCATCTAATTAGTATAGCATAATTTCTCTAAAAAGTTGACTAATTTCCTTTATTAAACTAAAAAATTGACATGGCTGTCGGTGTAGATGCGCACATTGTTCTCATTCTGACTGTAGGACTTACTTTAGCGAGCTTACTCGGCTATTTTGCTTTAAAATTCAAATTTTCACCCATTCTTGGCTACCTATTAGCGGGCTATATGATCGGCCCCTATTCGCCAGGCTATGTGGCAGATATTAAGGTTGCTGAGGAACTAGCGGAAATCGGGGTTATCCTGATGATGTTTGGCGTGGGGCTGCATTTTAGAATCGAGGATTTAACCCAAGTTAAAAAACTCGCGGTTCCTGGAGGCATTGGCCAAGTCATCGTCGCCACAATATCCGGTTGCATTCTCCTTTTATCGCTCGGGTTTGGAATTGAAGCCGGCTTAGTATATGGACTCGCAATAAGCGTTGCAAGTACCGTTGTGATAGTGCGAGTATTATCAGATAATAAACTGCTTAGCGCCCCTCTTGGACATATCGCCGTCGGCTGGACCATTGTTGAAGATATCATCACTATTTTTATATTACTTCTTCTTCCGACTCTCGCCAATCTTGCTCAGAATGGTACATTATCTGTTTATGGTTTGGGCGAATCGATCATCATTTCAACATTAAAATTCGCTCTTCTCGGCATATTGATGTTTACGCTAGGTAGATATTTTATCTCTCGGGCATTGGCTAAAATTGTCGACACTAAATATCCGGAACTCTTCACATTGACCGTACTTGCTTTGACATTCTTGATCGCAACCGGCTCGGCTTATTTATTCGGCACATCGATTGCGCTTGGCGCATTTATTTCCGGAATGGTCATGGGCGAAACAACCATGGCAAAAAGAGTTTCCAATAATGCCATGCCATTAAAAGATGCTTTTGTCGTGATGTTTTTCCTTTCCGTCGGGATGCTTTTTAATCCGGTTATTATCTGGCAAAACTTGGGTCTTTTTTTGGGAACGGTATTTATCATCATGGTTTTAAAACCGCTTGCTGCCATAATTATATGCAAAATACTACGGACTCCCCTTACAAAATCGATATTGATAGGCGTAGCGTTAGCGCAAATTGGGGAATTTTCGTTTATACTAGTTGAAGAGGCTTTGAAGTTTGGTATATTTCCTGATGATATCTATGATATTGTCGTTGCGGCATCGCTTGTATCTATTGCTTTTAACCCTATTTTGTTCCGGTTTTTTAAGGATAAACCTCTCATTGAAGAAAAAATTTAGGAAGCCCTGGAAAAGGGATTTGGCTCTTAAGAAAAGTTTGACTGCAGCTTTAAGATTAGTTAACATTAACCTATAAATATTCCATAAGATTGCGATTATGAGATTATTAAGAATTCTCGGCCTCTTTTTCCTGATAATTATTTTAGTACTTTTATCTATACCTACGCTCCTTTCTACCCAGAAAGGCAAAACGTTTGCAGTAGATTTTCTGAATAAACGAATTCCAGGAAAAATGGAAATCGGATCTCTTGATTTGAATTGGTTTTCTCAAAGTCGAATTCATGAGCTTGAGTTAAAAGATATCGAAGGAAAAAGACTTGCTTTTGTTGAAAAAGCCACCCTTTTCAATTCTCTTTGGAAGCTTCTCACAAGCCCAAATCCTGAACCCGTACTCGAAGTTACAAATCTAAATGCCACCATTATTGCCGATAAAAATGGAACGACTAATCTTGAAAGAGCTCTTTATCAGCCGAGTTTTGAAAAGCCGCGCGCTGAAGAGCTTGCGCCGATCGAGCTAGTTAGCACAAATGTAAAAAGCGAAATAAATAAAGAATCGATTCAGCTTGAGACGCAAGGAAGCACTTTTCAAAATGGGGTTAAAGGAGCGTTTCACGTAAATGGCAGCTATGGAAGAGTCTTTTCATTAAACGGTTCATTTAATGATTTCCCCTCTCTCATTCTTGATCAAATAGCGACGCTTGCCGATCCTAAATACAAGGGAGTTTTAATCGACCTCTTAGGCCCAAAACTTACCGTTAACGCCAAAGCCGAAAACAACCTTTGGAGCCTGGACTTAAAATCAGGCAATCTTCAGGGAAATGCCGAAGGCAAAATGGCCTCTGATGACTGGCTTCTTACAAAGCCGGCTCATTTTGTCCTTAATCTTACCCCAACTGCTGCGAGAATTTTATCAGAGGGTAAACTGCTCCTTACAAAACCTTCAAAACTCGATATTCAAATCGACAACATCCATCCTGTTAATGAATGGATAAAAGGATATGTCGAATGGACAGGCATTACACTTGAAAATGGGCTAATCTTATCCGAGCTGAACGCGGACTTTAATCCTCTTAAAGCCGAAATACACGCGCAAGGTCCCACCTTGACAGGCGCTCTTAAAGTCGATTTTGATCATGAATTCAATTTTAAAAAGTGGAATCAGCAATCCGGAAAAACGCTTTTTAACTTTCAGGGCTACGATTTAAATATAGACGGCAACGGGCAATTCGGCCATTCGGGCGTAGAAGTTACATTGAACGGGGTTGCAAAAGGTACTCAATTTCACAATTTAACAATCGCAACTGCATCTGAGCTTCCAAGAGATTTTTCTAATATTCAGGTTAAAGGCAACATTCGGGCGGAATCGGTCAAATCGGCAAAAGGCGAGCTCAAGAACCTGCAAATTCCTTTTGAATGGGATTCGAAAAATGAATCGGGTACAGCGACTGTTACAGGAACACTTTCTCCACAATATCCTTTAAAAGGAGATGTTAAATATAAGAAAGGAAACGTTCTTTCCAATTTTGAAGTCAGTGAATTCCCTCTTTCGATGCTTTTCTCCCCTGCTTCGCCTGCTTTAAAAGAACTAGGCAATACGACAGCTTTTATCACAAACGAATCAGATTTCAATATTAACGGCTTCGGCAAATCAAAAATAAGTATCGCAACTCCCGATCTCGATCTAAAAGCAAATATCAGATTTTCTAATTGGACAGAGCTTGAGCTTAACGGCGAGCCTATCACTTTAAATTTGCACATCACTCCAGAAAGGCTAAAAACGCTCTCAAGCAAACGGATCACATCCGATAGAAAGCTTCAGGCAACCGCAACGATCGAAAATCTAAAACTCGCAAATCCCATCCAAGGATCCTCCTTTACCCTAAAATTATCTTCGCAGCCTATCCAAATCAAAAACCTGAACGATGGAAGGACCCTCAGTCTTCAAAGCATTAACGGAAATATCCATTCTGCAAATCTGGCTGATAGAGTTGATTTTACGCTTCATGAAGCCCAAGGCTTAGGAATACTTGATATTACAGGCGTGATCACTGAAACCTTTACTGATGCTCCTGGATTACAGCTATCTCTGGATGCCCAAAACTTTCCTACCGCGATTTTGGCAGCGGCGTTTCCGCCGGAAAAAGAGATGGAGCCAAAACTTTATGCGCTTCTTGGCTCTTCATTTAATGCGGATATTAAAGCGAATGTGCAAAAGATGAACGGTCCTGTTCAAGCCAATATCAAAGGAACGAATTTCGACGTAAACCTCAATGGCCAGGTTAGAAATACGATTCTTACCTTGTCAAAGCCGCTTGTCGCGAATTTAAATCTATCGAAAGAAGTGGGCGATACCATTTTAAATACTTTCGTTCCTCTTTTGAATAGCGCGAATCGCGCCGAGCAGCCGATTAGACTTACCATTAATCCCGCCGGTTTCCAGCTCGCCCTTAAGGATTTCTCACTTATAAATACGCAAATTCCATCCGGATCGGTCGAGCTCAATCGGATCTATTTTTCAAAAGAAGGAAAACTTGCCCAGATTTTAAATCTATTAAATTTTAAAACGGGAAATGAATTCTCGGTTTGGTTCACTCCCCTTTACTTCAAAATGGAGAACGGGGTATTTCAATTGTATCGTCTTGATATGCTTGTCGCCGATCAATATCCTATTGCCACCTGGGGATCGGTTAACTTTTTAGAAGATTATGTGAACATGCAAGTAGGCCTAACCGGCAGATCGATCGTAGGTTCGCTTGGCCCATTGCCGCTTCCTAGAAACTACATGCTGAATTTACCTTTAAGAGGACCCGTATCGAATCCCCGCCTCGACATGACACGGGTCGCAGCGAAACTATCAAGCCTTGCCGCGATGGTGACTGGCCCGCAAGGAATTATTGTCGGCGCGCTGATCGATCTTGCTTCTGGCTCAATGACTGATCCTGTGCCTGAACCGACAACGAAACCGCTGCCTTGGGAAGTGGACGCCCCCGTTGCGGAAGGGGATAATCAAAAGGATCCTTATGACAACCCCGTTTCAGAATCGCTTCAAAAGGGCGCCAAAAAACTCTTCGACTCAATATTTAAATAGGAATTAAGCCTTCTTTAATGCATTTAACAAATCGGCTAAAAGTGTTTTGTTAAATTAGATGGAACTATGATTCTCTTTTTTTGTTTAGCTCAAGGAGAGGATTCGCATAATCCCTATAATAATCCCATAGGGGTTCCTCTTCATTTTTGACTTTTTTGATCGTATTGACTTCATATCGTACGCTTGAATTTATTTTTTGAGTAAACAAAAACACAAGGAAATTATTCAATAAACCAATTGTAAAAATATTCAATATACTATTCACAAAAATAATACTTAGATCAATCGCATCTTCCATCGGGTATTGAGTATATATTCTTTTTTTATCCTCTGGCGATCGAAAAAATGGAAGCCCCTCTTTGGCATTTAAAAAAACCGCTTGAGAAACTTTTGCTACCGCCATAATCCCGGAAATAAGAGCGGTTGGCACAGAAGGAATAGCTCCAATAACAGGAATAGCTTGTAAAAGGTACGAGGTTTGATATAAACCATGCTGATTATTTACCGCATTCCCTAAAGAATCAATAACATAATCAATCTCTTTTGAGATAAAAATAGGATTTAATGGATGCGAATTGTTAGTAGAATTAATCATAATTTAAAGATTATAACACACTACATAATTAAATTTAAGATATTTTCTAAAGAAGAAAGGACAAGAAGGAAATGGAAAAGGGATATAGGTCAGATGACCTATATCCCCAATCAAGCTTATCTTGCGAAACGCTGATTTCTTTCGCGATCGCCGCCGTAAGAACGTCTTTCGCCACGATCATTACCACGATCTCCACGATCTTGTCTCGGAGGACGTTCGCCTTGCGGACGTTCTTGAGCCAAGGAAACGCGAAGATTGCGATCCATAAAGGGTTTTTCGTTAAGAGCATTCAATGCAGCTTCTGCCTCTTCAGCCGATGCCATCTCAATGAAACCGAACCCTTTCGACTTGCCAGTATATTGATCAATTACGATCTTAACTGAAACGACTTCGCCGTGATCGGCAAAAAGTGTTCTAAGCCCGTCTTCAGTAGCTTTCCAGGGCAGATTGCCCACAAATAATTTTTTCTTCATGTTATATTTACCATTGGTTAAGTCATATCTGAATAATCAGATATTGCCCTTGGCGGCAGCTTGCGTAAAACTTGGGACACCAAAACAACGGTTCGAACATGAACAGATGAGGCAGGTGGGACAAGAAAGACAAGATTGCTTGATCAAGGACATAATTTAAATATACCCTTTTATATTGATGAATGCTAGTTAAAAGTGTCAAATCCGCCTTTATACGGCCTCTTTTCTTCCAATATCTCGATCGATAATACCCCTTTATGGCGGAATTAAAATAATCTATAGACAGGCCGATGTGTTAAATGATCTAGGCTTAACTACTTTGCCCCCCTGTTTCAAGATCACGTGGATCAACTTTAATAAGAACTGGCGCTTTCAAACCACCCCCTTTCGCGGCATCAAGCGAATACCTGAAACTTGCTTACGGCACTATTTACTTACTTTTAGTGATGAAACTCACAAATTGAGCAATTATTTCACCTATCTTTTAAGTCTTTGTAGTGAATCTTAATCGCGCAAAACCGCTAATCTAAGTCCTATTAATGGCGAATCTTTGAAAATCTATGACGCCTTTGACTCTTACTTTAAGTTCTTGGAGCAACGCTTGCGACTCTAGCAGGATAGGATAGCGCGTATTAATTGAATATTCAGGCAATTCATTAATAGTGGCTTGAAGCGTGATTAATTTGGAGATCGATTCTTTAAGAGGATCGAATTTAGCAGCTGTGAGCGAATTCAATTTCATGCGCCATTCGCGTAATTTCTCATTGATTACAGGTAATCTAGTCTGGTCAAATTCAGCTTCGAAATAGCGGAGGATGATTGAAGGATCGGACGATTTTTTGTTTGACAATGACCTTTGTAAATCTTCGAGAAATTTCTTTTTAACTTCCAAAGCTTTTACTTGATTATCCGTCAGAACTTTAAGTTTTGGCTGAAAAGCAATACCTTGCATCACTTGAGCAAAATTTGCGCTACTTGATGTTCTTTTCTTATCGATATAACTTAAGACTTTTGCATGGGCATGTGCAATTTCATTCTTCCTTTCTTCAGAATCTATATCGGCCGCAATCGATGTTATTTGATGTTTTTTGCAATGTTCTTTGAATCGTTTAAACCCAGCTTCAATCAATTCTTTAGAAACATCTTTTCTTGCCTCAGGTTTTTGACGAAGATAGATGAATCCATTTTCGTTATAAGCCACTTCGGGCATCGTGGGATCTAAATCGCGAGCTTCATTTATTTCTTTTTCGATTTTCAACTTAATGTTGGCATGGACTTCTTTGATTTCCTTGTTACGCTGCTGTCTTTTTATATCCTCTGCTTGGTATTGAGCATGCCACTCTTCGTTAGTCGGCCCATTTCTTAATTTACTAAGATCTCCCAATAATTTATTGCGTTTACGAGAATTTTTGACTTGCTCTAAGTGGACTTTTCTTTCATTCTCCGCATTGATTTCGAACTTTTTCCTAAATTCCTCGGGCTCATTTTTGGCTTTTTGAATTTTTTCTAAAACTTTTTTGCGCTTTTCCGATTCAAGATTGAAAGTTCTTTCGCTTGGGTGCGTTACTCCGCAAAAGACATTTGCATCTAAGCCTGAAGGAACCACCTCTCTATTTCTCTTGTAACTATCTTTCACTCGATCAGATACGATATTTTTAGGGATAGGATTAGCATCACGGGCTAAAGGTTCATCACCTAAAGGTTTTGGAGAGGGTTTTTGCTCTTCAGGGCTGATTGCTTTCACCCTATCAGGATTCAGAGGTTGAACGGGTTTTCTTCCACCGCAGCAGAAGATTTTCTTAAAAAGGCCGGTGAGAACATTTAATGCAGGGTTGAAGCAAGAAAATAAGCTTTTAAAAGTAGAAATTGCGTGAATCATACATATATTATAACTCGACGTTAGAAATTATGTAGGATAAATTTTCACAATTTTACCGAATTGATTTATAATTTTTATTTGAAATAAATGGGGGATGAAAATCCCCCATTTTGAAAACTATCTCATTCTCTCGGTGTCGGTATTGACTTCCATCTTCTGTCTTAAGCGATCAAAATAATCGTAGCGTTCAAAGAAAGTGTTTAAAATATCGTCGATCGTTTTAAAGATGCTCGCTTTGAAGTCATCTTTTGGGGTAACGAGGAGAACTTTCTTTTCCCAGGTGATAGCCTGAAACTGAGTATCTCTATCAAGCTTTACCCTTTTCGGATCGACAGATTCGATCAATCTTCCGTCAACGAGAGCAACATATCCTTGTTCAACAGGATAGATGACTAAAAGCATATTAAAAAACGGGATAGAGCTTGCCGATCCTTTATTGGACTCGAGCCCTTTCTTCACGAACTTGTCATAAATGTAATCATCTACCGTCTGAGTTGTGAGAGGAATTTCAGTATCTGCCGGCTTTAAAATCTCAGACGCGATATCGATATGCTTCGATAAATTCAGTAAATGATCCGATCCTACAAAACGCCCCCCCTGATTAATCACAATGCCGGGATGAGTATAAACATTGAGTTCGGTAGTTGGGTTAAATACACTTGATGTATCCGTCGCTGCGGGTGTCGGTGTCACCACTTGCGCTTCATTTGCCGCAAGCGATTGAATTAATAATAGTGGGAGCCAAAACATTAAAAAAATCTCCTATTTTTCCGTAACTTCAAAAGAATTAATAAAGAAAAGGTATTCATTCGGGTCAGGCTGTTCCCCTTTTTTCATCATGCTAATCAAGTAGATATGACGCCCTTTTTTGATTGCCTTGCCATGAATGGTTACATCCTGGTTGTTGATCGTAAAATCAACCGCTTTGTACTTTCTGAACTCGCCATTTTTGATGTCTTGTAGCTGGTTGTCTTTGTTGGCATGGACAAGATCATTTACTAAATCGGACAAGAGCTTTTCATCATTACCCTTATCATCAGAGATAGTTATGACGTTGATGATGAAAGCCGTTCCATCCGGTTTTTGCGATACATAAGTATTGTATGTTTTGGGCGCCTTCGTTTCTTTATCGGTTAGTGTGGATGAGGCGTTTTGAGGAAGGCTTGGGAAAAATACTTTGAAACTCTCTGATGGCGAAGTATACAAGTGCCAATCCGCAAAGTTTGATTGTACAGCTTTTGGCACAGCTGTTTCCGTATTATGAGGCTTATTAAAAATGAATAATAATCCCAGCAAAATGACTATCAGAGCGATTAACGCGGCAATTCTTCCCATAAAATTTACCTTTTTTTACTTGTATAATCATTTATTTGTTTATAGTCCACGCTATGTACGATATCGCGATAAAGATGCTGATGGGCGATCGGGCAAAATTCCTGATGCTTATATCCGCCCTTACGATTGCCTCTTTACTGATGACACAGCAAGTGGCTGTCTTTCTTGGACTTATGCGCTGGACGACAGCGACGCTTCGAAATACGCAAGTTAAAGTATGGGTAGTCGATCCTAAGGTCGAACAGTTAAACGAAATAAAACCGATGCGCGATACGGATGTTGCTCGAGTAAGGTCTGTTCAAGGAGTAAAGTGGGCTGTCCCCCTATATCAATCGATTCAACAAGCTCGTTTGAATGACGGAACCTTCAAATCTATATTATTTGTAGGTCTCGATTCAACAACCCTAATCGGCGCGCCTCCTGTTATGGTTCAAGGAAAACTATCCGATCTGTGGCAATCACAAAGCGTCATTATTGATGAACTCGGCGTTCAGCGCCTAAGTCCGGACCCTAAAAAGCCTATCGGTCTTGGCGATTCTTTCGAAATTAATGACAACGAAGCAAGAATAGTAGGTATCGCAAGAACGGAAAGGTCCTTTTTTGGATATCCCTACGTTTACACAACCTATGAACGCGCCATTGAATTTGCTCCTAAACAAAGAAAGAACCTCGGGTTCGTATTAGTTGAGCCAGCCGAAGGTATAAAACCCGAAATACTTGCGCGTAGGATTGAAAAAGAAACAGGATTAAAGGCGTATACTGAAGATGAGTTTTTCTGGAGCACGATTTGGTGGTTTGTAAGAAATACCGGAATTCCCGTTTCTTTCGGCACCACAATCACTCTTGGCTTTATTGTAGGCGCCGCCGTTTGCGGACAAACCTTTTATATGTTTATTCTCGAAAACATGCGCTACTTAGGAGCGTTAAAAGCCATGGGAGCATCGAATAAACTGTTAACCCGAATGGTCCTCTTGCAAGCTTTTCTAGTCGGATTTATTGGTTTTGGTTTAGGTGTTGGACTTGCAAGTATTTTTGGAATCGTCGCGATTAGACTTCAACAACCTCCATTCTATCTACCTGCATCCGCACTTTTTGCGTCATTTATAGCCATATTGATTATCTGCTCTTTCTCAGCCTGGATAGGCATTAGGAGAGTAAAGAAACTGGAAGCTGCCGAGGTATTCCGTGGCTAATCATGCCGTCATCGTAAAAAATGTCAGCAAACATTTTGGCGAGGGCGAAGTAAAAGTTCTCGCTTTGAAAGAGGTTGATCTAACTGCGAATGAAGAAGAGATATTAATGATTGTCGGACCCTCAGGTTCGGGAAAAACAACGCTGATCTCGATCATCGCCGGCACTTTAAAACCCGATCGCGGAACCGTTAGAGTTTTTGATTACGAGCTTGAATCTTTACCCGAAGAGCAAGTTACCCAATTTCGAAAAGTGGATGTGGGATTTATCTTTCAGCAGTTCAACCTTATTCCCACACTAAATGTTATTGAAAATGTTTCTATTCCCCTTTTGCTGAATGACATCCCTCCAGCTATAGCGGAAGAAAAAGCCAAAGAAATAATCGAGAAAGTGGGGCTTAAAGGCCGGGAATATGAAAAACCTCAAAAATTATCCGGCGGACAACAGCAAAGAGTTGCCATCGCGCGTGCGCTTGTTCACGAGCCGAAACTGGTCATTTGCGACGAGCCGACAGCTGCGCTCGATCATGAGACCGGAACAAAAATTATGGATCTAATTACGAGTATGGTAAAAAAACCTGGAAGGCTAGCGATCATCGTAACTCACGATGCCCGTATCTTTCACTACGCGGATAAAGTCGCAAAAATGGATGATGGAGTATGCACCTTAGAAACTTCCTAATAGCTATAGCTGCGATTGGCATCCTTTCTAGCTTAATCCTTATTAAAATAATCGCTTCCACAACACCCGCTCCGCCCCCGCCTGAAAATCCGGCCGTAAACCCTTATGCAAAATCTATCGCCGCATCGGGCATTGTTGAAGCGTTGCAAGAAAACGTCCTTCTAGGCGCTCCAACAGCGGGTCTTGTGTTAGAAATATATGTGGTGGTAGGAAACAAAGTTAAAATAGGCGATCCCCTCTTTAAGCTTGATACACGCGAACTTGACGCCGACCTTCTCGTGCAAAAAGCGGACATTGAAGTTCAAAAAGCCACTGTAAATAGATTAAAAGACCAACTTGCCCGTCTTGAATCTGTAAAAGATCCAAGAGCGATTTCCGTGGATGAAGTTAAAACAAGAAAAAATGATGTGCATGTTTCAGAAACGCAGCTTGCAAAATCAATTGAGCAGACTAAAAAAACCGAAGCGCTAATAGATCGATTAACTGTTCGTGCGCCGCGCGATGGAGTCATTCTTCAAATTAACTTAAGAGCGGGTGAATATGTGCAGCCCAACCAAACAGGCATTGTGCTGGGAAATTTAGACAAAATGCAGGTAAGGCTTGATATCGACGAGCAAAATGCCTCCCGCTTTGACCCGAGCAGCCCCGCATTTGCCTTTCCTAAGAATAATACCGATCTTAAAATCCCTTTGCAATTCGATCATATCGAACCTTATGTTATCCCTAAGAAATCGCTTACAGGCGCATCGGATGAACGTGTTGACACGCGTGTTTTACAAGTCATCTACACGTTTGAGCAGCCCGAAAATTTTAAACTTTATGTAGGGCAGCAGGTTGATGCGTTCATTGAAGCTCGTTAACACAATAGCCCTCGCGCTTTTACTCAGCTTTGGCTGTACCTCTAAAGTGTCTACAAAAGTAGAATGCGAACAGGTTCCGAGCCAATTCAAAGAAGAAAACGACGGACCGAGCTGGTGCGTGATGAATTGGTGGGAAATATTTGAAGATTCACAATTAAATGAATTAATGGATAGGGCGCTTGATAACAGCCCTACCCTTGATTTAGCTATCTCTCGAGTTCTTGAAGCGCAAGCCATCTATGGAAGAACGTATGCCGATCTTTGGCCGAATATTACGTTCGATCCTTCCGATCAGCAAACAGGATCGCTTCAGCCTTTTTCTTTCGGCGGACTCGGCACAACGCGCTTTCATCAAAGACAATACTATATTCCTGTCGACTTGAACTGGGAAGTCGATCTTTTTGGAAGATTGGGCTACCAGGCCGATTCGGCATTTAACACTTTCCAGGCCCAAAAAGCCGCATTTTGGGGGGTAAGGCTTTCTTTAACGGCGGAAATTGCCACTACTTACTTTGATTTGAGAGCTAATATCCGGCTTAAAAAGATCCTCGAAGAAACATTAAAAGTTCGCCGCGATGCTTTAGAGATCAATGAATCGCGTTATAAGGCGGGTTTGATTAATTATCTGGATGTCTCGCGTGCAGCGCTTGAAGTTAGCCGCGCCCTTACCGCCTATCAGCGCAGCGATGAAAATATTTTAACCGATATCAACCACTTAGCCTTCCTTATCGGAGAATATCCTTCCGAGTTTAATATTGAAGCCAATGCTATTGATAACGATCCTCCGTCCCTAACGGCCGGAATCCCCTCTGAACTTCTTCTTAACCGCCCTGACATTATTGAAGCCTATTTCAATATGCAAGCGCAAGCCGATACCGTTAAAGCAAGAAAGGCCGCTCTCTTCCCTACTTTTATTGTGACAGGTACGCTTGGCTTATTCTCACCCGATTCATCAGAGCTGTTCAGCTGGAGAGCGCGTTTATGGCAGTGGATGATTGAAGCTAGCCAAACAATCTACGATTTTGGTCGTAAATTTGAAGATATCGACGCGTCAAAAGCCGTCTTCCGTCAAAACGTCGATGACTATATTGAAACCGTTCTGCAGGCATTTGAAGAAGTCGAAAACGGACTGGTATTAAAAAGATTGAGCGCGCTTGAACTAACCTCTATTCGTCAGTCGATAGAAAATGCCGATTTAACACGCAATCTCGCCCGCGATAGATACTTGAATGGTTTAATCAATTACCTAGATGTCGTTGACGCCGAAAGAGATCTTCTGCAAGCGCAATCGGACGAAGTCAGCACCGTCTTTCAACAGTACCGTGCTGTAATCAATATCGCGAAAGCGATCGGCGGCAAATGGACAGAGCCTCACTATAAAGACGAAGAAACTCTAGATCCCTGTGAATAACTGCCCTTGCCCTTGCCCTTGCCCTTGCCCTTGAAATCAAAGTTATTTTCTCATTTCTGTAAAACTAATATTCAGATTTCTGAAAACTAATACCAGTGAGTAGATGGAAGACTAAGCCTTACCCTATCTATAATGTAACAAGATTTATAACATGATCTTCTCAAGCTGAAGCAATCGACGATATAGGGTCTGCCTATCGGCTAAAAATGGGTCGACCATACGGTCGACATAAAATAGTTAGATGTATCTTTTTTATATCGCCGCAGGCGATCCATAGCGAAGCTTAAGGAGATCATGTTAAATAAAATCGTACATTTAAGATTTGTTAGCTATGGGCAGGAGAAAAACTTAAAGCCTTAAGTTAGCTCAGTTACGTTCGTGATTATACTAACACAAAGAAGCAACAGAAGTCTCAAAGGCACAAAGATGACATTTTGTTATACCTTTGTGACTTCGAGCCTTCTGTTGCTTCTTTGTGTTTATATAATCCCACACGCTTGATTAACGAATCTATGTTTAAAAGGACATCCTGCTATTCTAAGTGAAGCTGATAATTATCGCGTTTCTGTATTTGCCTGAATTGGGTGACGGTCCCTTATTAAGCTGATTTCAATTTAGTATTGAAGTCGAAGTTTTTTCAGCTAAAGCTAATTATGATACCACACTTTTTGAAGTGTGCTACAGCTTGGTATAGAATTGAACATTGGAATCAAATTCTTTTCTTAAATTTGAATCTAAATCGATTTTCTCTATTAATTTGAAATAATCGGATTTGAAAGCCTTTGCTCTAAATGCTAACTGATCGTTGATTTGACTTTTTAAACTGTCAAACGTGAAGCTGTGTGAACGTTTATTAAATATGAGGTCAAAAAGGGGCAGACCGATACCGCCTCCAAGCGCAAAAAGAGCATATTCCCATATATTTGCATGCGTGAAAGTAGAATCGCTTTTAAGGCATAATATTCCTAATGAACAGTAAAGCGTTGCCGCTGCGATACCGCAGAGGATGGGCAAGCTAGTGTGCAGCACACCAAAAAGGCCGGCAGCAAATACGGCGGTTGTCATTAAAGAATACGAGATGGAGTATACAACTTTTTTAATGGGATGATTTTTTCTAAATTCCAAATCATCGGAAAGTTTTTTAAGCTGCCTAGCAGCAGAATCAATTTGTAAATCTCTCAAAAGCACAAACTTATAATCAGAGCTGGTATTTTTTAAAAATTGAATCGATGTCCCTGATAAAATAGGCACATTCTCTAAATTTATGATTGTATTCTTAAATTCGTACTTGTTGATATTCATTTTAACGCCAAGTGCTTGAAAAATTAATTCGTCAATCTTAACAAATAGAGGTAATTATCAAAAGAAACATGGAATGAGCTAAAAAATCGATATTATAAGATTAAGTTAGAGATGATCGACTAAGCGATTCAAATAGGCTTTAATCTGATTTCCGTACATTTTCTTGTGCGCAGCGTCAAAGCGTGTAGTAGATTCTATTTTGACTAAAAGCGCGAGCAGAATTTGATAATATAGCGAAGCATAATTTGACTTAAGCGCGCCTACCTTCAAAATCTCTTCAATCTCATTTAAAACCCCATTAAGAACACTCACACGATATTCTGTTGTTAGGACTTTATAAGTAGGCTTTACTTTCTCTAAAGCAGATAGCCAATCTGCATCATCATCGTGGCCATCCTTCATTAATTCCAAAACCATGCTGCCAAGCGAGGCCGCTTTTAAAGAATTAAGGGTGCAATGGGGATGTTTTTGATTTTGAAGATCTAACGTACAAATGTATTCAAGATCGAGATCTATAAGCATATCGGCTTCGCGGTAGTATTGTTCTCTATCTAATTTCTTATCAAAAACAAGATTCTTAACCGATGTAATGATGTCTTCAGTAAAAGGAATGGCATAAACGGAAACGCCGCTTTTTTCGCGATCGGCGCCTCTATTAGCGTACAAGCTATAATCATATTTAAAAAGGGCATATGCCGTATGGGTGTTGTAACCTGTAAGACATACTACTGTATCGCCTTTATCAAGCATGGCGTCTGCCTTTTCAATCTCGTCAGGTTCCATCTTATAATGAAATACCCTACTAAAATGATTTAATAGAAAATGCGCTTCGGGCACGGTTTCTTTCATCTTATTTAAAAAAGAAAGCCAGATAGCTAGGCTTTTAAATGGAGAGTTTCCTCCACTATCAAGCACTTTTCCTGTTTCGGGATGAATAGAATCGATTTTAATTCCCCAGGCATGAGAGACCGTTTTAATAAAGGTCAAATAATGAAAAGGATTTTGATTGCGAATTGCGGTTAGGGTTTCCATCGCAGACACGTTTGGATCTAGACAAGTTTCTTTATAAATTTCTACAAGCGTGCCTTTGAATGCCTTTATCGCCTTTTCCCTTAAAGAGGGCTCGACTTCATCCACCTGAACTAAAAATTCAGGAACGTTCTCCCATTTATATTGAAGCAATTTTGCGATTTCAACAGCGACTCTAATCTCCCCTTCATCTATAGCTAATTTTAACAGATCGCCAGTCGGACTGCAAAGTCTTGCGAGCAGTAAAGCGCCTTCTGTAAATTTCGCCTTAATCGCTCTTTCAATATAGCTTGAACCGGATATGATTCTCTGTAAATTTACTTTGCCTATTAAAAATTTTAAAAGCCTTACATCGTTGTGAACAATAACATAAACTAAGGGCGTCCAACCTGTATCATCGGGTAGATCCGGATTAATCTGTTTTTGGCTTAGCTCATAAAACAAAGAAAGTTTTTGAGAACTAGTAAGCTTTCTATTTAAAATGATATGAATATACGCATTCGAAGTTATGTAAGGATTTTTAAGCAAAAATAAGGAAAGAATTTCGTAAGACTGATTTAAACATGCGGTATCAAATAAAACATAATAGCTATCTTGCTTAACCCTGAAATCTATAGGCTCGGACAATAGCTGCTCTACCACCGCTTCATTATTACTAACAATTGCCTGATACATTTGAGCATAAGAATGAAGAAAAGGAATTGAGCTAAATTGTTTAAATAACGGATTTCCGCTTAAAAAAAGATGATCGATAAACGCTTTTAAACTGGCTGCGCGCGTCGCATCTGCATCTATTGCCATCACTTTGCAAAGACTTTTCTTCTCTTTTAAGCAAACCGTATTTGAAGCTGCAATAACCCTGCACGCCGTTTTAACTGCGGGCAAAGACATTTGCGGATTTTTAATTAAACTTTCGAGCTGGTTTAAAATAAAAGTCACGCGGGTTGCATCAAGAGCTTCAATCTGGGGTTCTGAAAGCCTTGTAACTTCCTCTAAGAATTCAAATCCCCTCAACTCTTCCAATTTGCTTGCAGGAAGACGCTGCGCCTTTTTTGTGGGTGAGGGAATATTATCAAGGGTAGATAAAGGTCTTACGTTCATAATAAATTTAAAAAAATTATACTAAAATAACATTAAGATTTGATTAAGACAGGATTAAATTTATTATAGAAAGCACGTAATTTTTACTCTTAACTAACTTTTTAAACTATTCCAATATCTAAGAGATACTTTCGCGCGACTTTGATATGTTCCCGAAGCCTTATGTATTGATCTTTTTTATTAATAAATTCATTAGCATAGGAATGCCCCATATCTTTTATCACGACGTCAATTTTTTGAATTCGTTCTTGAATTTTACTATTTAGTTCCGATTTATCCTTTCTTAAGAAGGCAACATTGTCTAACATCATTGATTCCATATGCTTTTTGGTTTCAGGAAATGACTGAAGAAGCTCTCTCACACTGCCGCTTGAGTGAGCTGTAATTCCAAAGAACACGCATAAAATCATTGAACCAATTATCGCCACAAGAGCAATCATCGGTATCTCAAATGCAAACAAAACAAATGATCCAATAAAAGCAATTCCTGAAACGATACTTAAAGATAAAGAGCCATATTGTATGTAGCGATGAGCAAGACACCCATCAGATTCAATTATTTTTTTCCTATCGAAATAACTTTTTGCGAAAGACGCAGTATCCCACACTTTTTCTCCAAACTCATGGATAACGTCATTATAAGGGAAAGATATTTGAAAGGGATTTACATCAACAGTCTTACCATCCATCTTAATCGGTATTGTATTCATAATTGCACTGATTTTAATTTTTAATTATGAATATAATAATATGTTTATAAATAAAAAAATAGGTATATTTATTAATAATTTAAAATATCAGAATAATTAAAATTTTAAAATTGAAAGCAAGAAAATAAGAAGCGGGTTTGTCCCGCCTCTTATAAGAAATTAGACCGTTTTGGGAGAGAAAAAGGCGATATTAGCTTTAATTTCATTTAAAGTGTTCATTGCGATTGACGTAGCCTCTTTACCGCACCCAGGAAATTCCACATCCGCCTGAAGATTTTTAATGGTATTCGTGAAATCGGCTTTAAACAGAGTTTCTCTTTGTTTGAGGTGGATATTAAGAAATTTTCTGTCAAGATTAGTAAGCCCTTCAAGGCGCTCTTTTTTGTTGAAAAGTCCAACAAAAGGAAAAACAGGCCCCCCAATAACTAGAAGCGCAATATCCCACACATTAAAATTAATTATAATATGTTCGCGAGATGAATTTTCTCCTGCCGCGATAAAATAAACTAATCCCGCGCCAAGTCCGCATAGGATCGGAAAACTCGTGTAAAGAACCCCCAAAACACCCGCTCCAACAATCGCTGCGGTCAACACCGATCGAGTGATTGCCGATACCACATTTGCTACCGGATGGTTTTTTATATAAGCGAGGTCATCGGCGTACTTTTTTAAACATGCTGCGATAACATCTACTTGAATATAGGTTAAATGCCCGGTTTTGACATTATCTACCTTTTCTAATCTTCTTAAATAATTTACGGCCGGTTCAGATAAAGGAGGCACTTTTTCTAAATCTACAACATTATCACCAAATTTATAGGCATTTACATTCATGTGGATTCCATTAATATTAAATAATAAAAATTATAAAGGATTTTTTAATAATATTGAAGAAATTTTCAACGAGCCAATTTACATAACATCAACTAAATAATTTAAATAACTACATATTAACTTATTTAATTCGCCTTTCTGTTCTTGACTAAACCTTTTTGACGCATCAACTTTGAGCTTGATCGACAACAGCAGATGATAATAAAAGGGCGCGAAAGCGGCTTTATTGGGCTCATGCTGGAACATGTCATCAATTTCAAATAGGAGTCCATTCAATACGTAAAGCCTATATCTCGTTGTAAGAATTTTATAATCAGGTTTATTTGCGATAGCCGCTTGTTTCCATGCCGTTCTGCTGCCGTGTTTTTTAGGATCAATTGATTTAATATTCATAATGCCGAAAGACGCCGCTTTAAGGGATGCAAGCGTACAAAACCCACCTGATTGCTTAGCCTGTTTTGTAGTTTGAATAAATTCAAGCTTTGATTCATCAATCATCTTCCTTTCTGAGAAGTACGAATCCCGTGGCATAATCTGCTGCTTGACTGCTTTTCGTATGAGGGGCGCAAGATTTTTGTTTCGTGCTATATAGACAGATCCTCCTGGTTTGATGGCATCACGCCCCCGATTTGCATAGAGAACAATAGCTCTGCGAAATAAGGCATACGTCGTATGAGTCGCGTAACCTGTAGAACAAACAATTAATTCGTTTTTATTTAATCGATCGCCAATCTTGTCCAATTCGGAGCTTGTTGATTTTTCGTGATAAACTTGTCTAAGCTCTTTTAACAGTTCTGCAACTATGGATATGTCTTGCTGTTTTGTTAAGAATGAAATCCAATCTAAGAGTGATCTCAAAGGATGGTTGCCCCCTGAGTCAATCGGTTTTCTCTCAAGCGGATCTATTGGATAAATCTCATCCAAACCCCAAGCATGTGCAACGTGTTTTACAAGTCTTTTATAATGAGTCTTGGAATCAGCTCTTAACAAAGTAAAGTTTTCCATCGAATATAAATCCGGATACTCATTAACCTTTTCATAAGCATCTGTAGAGGAGTCGTTAAGTATCAGCTCAACCTCTTCTTGTGAAAGCGAATTTAAAGAGGGCGCCTTAACACGCATAGCTTCACCACTGAAATCCCATTTAAATCTCGCAGCTTTAACTAGAATCAAAACGATTTCCATTTTGTTTTGCGAAATAGCCTCAAAAACGTACTCCCGTTTAATAGGTGCAAGTTTTGATAATATTAAAATTACTTCCTTAAAATTGGCTTGAATAGCCTTTTGTATTAATCTATCGAAATCGGACGTGCTACTTATTTGTCCTAAAAGAAAATTAAAAAGGGTGGTTTCTTTACTTTTAATCGCATAATCAATCGCTGAATTGCCTAAATCATTTTTAACATTTGGATCAATTCTTCTCTCAGTAAGCTGAACAAAAAGGTCTAATTTTTGATCGCTTGTTAGTTTTGAATTATGAAGAATATATCTATAGGCATTTGACGTAATATAGGGATTTTTTTGCAGAAAGGCGCATATGACCTCATAACTTAGATGGCTGCACGCCAAATCAAAAAGGGTGTAGTCATCATGCTGCTTTTCTTGGAAATTTAATGGCTGCTGCAAAAATATTAAGGCAAGTTCATCATTTTTTGAGCAGATGGCCTCATACACCTTGCCGTAAGTCACACCTGGCAATTCAAAAAAAATCTTAAATAAATTATTTCCGCTTAAAAATAGGCGATTGGATAATTCAATGAGTTCCTTTTCAACCCCTCTATCGGCTTTTTGCTCCATTAATGATTTACAAAGCGCCTCTTGTTCATCAAAATGCGATTTTAAGGATATTAAAACAAAAAATGAGACCTGGAAAGCGCGCGAGCGTGTGCTTGATTTTTTAATGCAGATATTCAATTGATTGAAAATAAAGGTAATTCTTGTTTTATCTAAAGCTTGAATTTGAGATGTATCCAGCTTTGAGACAGCTTCTAAAAATTCAAATCCATTTAATTGCTCAAGCTGCCCAGCCGGACTTCGAGCTTTCTTTAAAGAGATTGAACTATTATCAATTTCGCTAAAACTTCTTACAGTCATGTTATTAATTTATATTTAGTACTATTATACCTACCGCAAGTTAAGGGATTGTTAAGAGGAAAATGTCAGTTCTTAATCATTTTTTAACATGTCTCCATTACAATTTAGTCATAAATTAACGAGAAATCATGTTTACCTATCTTATAGACAGATGTAAGGGTTATTTTGACAACCTGCGATCAGATGCCTACTTTTTAGACTTAGATGCAAGCTCCCTTTTGAACTATTCAGCGAGCCGCATTCAGGGATGGACAGATCGTCATTTTTTATTGGTAAATACAGCAAATTTTTCAAAAGATCATGTGCAAGATTTTGGCGAGAGAATAAAGCTGTGGAGCGATGATCGAATAAAGCCTCATCTTTCAAATCTTTCAAAAAGACAGATTTCCCTTTTAAAAGATAAACCAGAATTTGTTCCTTATTTTAAACCCTCAAAAGTTTATAAGCTCGTAATTTCAAGAAAGGTTGTTAATGATCATTTTGTAAGCTTTGCCTGGAATAACTTCAAAACCGACACTGAAAAAAGAGATAGCCTATTCCCCCTTGTTTCGCCAAATATAATCAGCAATTTTTCAGAGCTGAGTACTTTTGAATACATCCAACTTTTGAAACGCGATTTAACGATAATCAAGCATTTAAAGCCTGAAATGGTAACGCCTGAGCTTGGTGATTTTATGGCGGACCTCATCAATCTAACGAATATTTCAATCCTCCATACTATTATGGATGACTCGGCAAGAAATAAATTATATGAAGCCGGCAAAATGTCTTGCCAATTGGAACTGTGTAAAGATTTTTTAAGAGAAGATGTATTCAGCGAACGATTTGATTGCATCCATAAACACCGTCATACAACATTAATGAATGTATTAGTTTCAATCCTTGAAGACTATCTCGTTTATTATCCATTTAAAAAATTCAACTTTCCTTTATCCGATATCATTTTCGCTCATGTATGGGAAAAGGGATCAAAAAAGATAAAGCATGCGATTAAAATGATGATCGATCAGCGTTTGTTTGATTATCTTTCAAAAAGTTACTCATCAAGTCTATTTGAAATTTTAGGAGACGATCGGTTTTTCGAATTTATTAAAGGAAATCCCGGCGCATTAAAGTCGATTTTTGAATCCGACAATTTTCTTAAGAAGCAGTTTTTACAAAAATATGATTTAAAGGAAATGCTCGATAAAATCGATGTTCCCGCTATCGAAGATGAAGATCTTAAAATTCTTGTTGCAAGAGATCCATTGTTACTCTGCAAGAATCACCTCAAAGAAGTAAAACGAATTCCTCAAGCGGTTGTTCAAGCTTTCATTGATAGAAATATTAGCTTAGAGCAACTGCCGAAAGAAGTTTCGATTACGAAAGATGATTTAAAAAACAAAGATAAGATTCAACAGTTAGAGAACGATTTAGCAAAACTTGAAGTCTATAAAGTATCGGATTACAAGAAGGCTAAAAGCGCCTTTTCTAAAGAATTAGAAGAATGCCCCATTCAGGGAGAAAAAATGGACGCCCTCAAAAAAAGATGGGATAAGCTAAATGAAGCCGATGAGGAATTTTTATTTTCACTCTTCGTAAATTATATTGATCCAAAGCTCGTTTCCAAAAAAACAAAACTTGAAAATGAAAGCATTTTAAAAGCCGTCGAAAAGAATAATATTGTAACAATTGGCGATCTAAAAGACTTCGCATTATATGTTGCCAAACCTAATGGCGATCCGGATTTAGAAGCAATATTTACTATTTTTAAAAAAATTACACAAGATTAACGAAATGATTTTTCTCCAACTTAAAGATAGAGTACTCGGATATTTTGACAACTTTAGAACTGATGCCTATTTTCGC
>CAZABG010000008.1:0-5948 GCA_964483465.1 uncultured bacterium | reverse complement strand
GGCGTTAAAATTTCAGATATCACTATTTCTCGGATGAATAGCTGGTCAAATCGTAATTTTTGTATAGCCAATCTTGAAACCATAACAAAAGCACAAACCAAAGCGCTGAACTACACTCGTTTGAAAAGAGTAATGAACAACGAATCGCAATGGAAGCATGTTGCAGCTAAACTATCAAAGGGTCAGATCTTAGAATTAAAATATGATGAATCCAAGATCGCTTCATTTAGCGTTAATAAAATTTACAAACTGTTTTCGACCGGACGGATTAGTGAAAGATTTGCGTGCGACCACCTACTAACGGTCCTAAAGGATAACCCTCAAAGAAGATCGGAAATCATTACAAAAGGATTTGAATTTGGATTCTTTTCGAAAGAGATGAGTTCCCTTGATTATCTTAATCTTATCATGAATCAACCTCTTCAGAGAATTCTCCCCTATCTAAGTACAATGAAAATGGAGCATATCACTCCTGAAATAGCAAACTCGTTCATTTCGAAACTGAATTTGCATACCTTAAGCCGACTATATCTAATTGACAATACAATGATTGAAAAGATCTGGGAACTCTCAACTACGAAACTCACAGACCCGCAAAAAGAAGATATTCGATCTTTTATCAAAAGCTCTTTAAGTTATGGGGACTTCAATTTTTTAAATTATTTGCCTTTGAACGAAGGCTTTTTTGATACCGAGGTGATCGAAACGCTCCGGCGAAATCTCCATCAAAATAAACCTCAAGCCATACAGATTCTTTCAACCTTAACTACAAGTAAGATAAATTATCTTTGGGACTATCTTGCCAAAGAAATAGCGCCCCATATAACGCATCCCCAATTTGTAAAACTTGGCGGAAATAATGCTTTTGCTTTGTGTGATCTTTTAGGGCCTAAATATTATTTATTTCTGAATGAATGTTCTCCCCAAGTATTTCAATCCATTTGGAATCATTGCCCTCAATTGCATGCAGCCATAATCAAAAATTGCGTTTTTGCTCCAGATCTTGTTCTAAACAATATTGATCCGAAAAATCTCTATTTACTCGCTTTCAAACATCCTGATTTGTTTCAAAAGTATCCTGAAAAGTTTCTTGATGATTATCTTTTTGAATTAATTGATACCTATAAAGGAAGGCTTAGCGAACTGAATTTAACGTGTGCCCAAGTCCTTCATTATTTAAAAAACTCTCCTAATCAAGCTACAAAAGAAAATATATTTTATACCTTTTACGATAAATACAAATCCGAACTTATTAACTTTGATAGCGACTTAACTTATATAAAGCAGATACCTGAAGCGGGTCTTGACGGCTTAATTGCGATTGATGGAATAAGAGAAAGGCTCGCAAATAATTGGGATGGAGAAAATCAGGCTCATGTTTATTTGGGAGCGCTATTCAATTTTAGTCCAAAGGATTACCCTTCTTCTAAGTGGTTCTTGTATTGCGATAAGATGTCGAACAAGCAGTTCGATGTCTGGATCAAAACTGGACCTAAAATGACTCACGATAATTACATACATGCTTTTAGCCGATTGCAGCATTTAGAGAGAAAAACATTCATGTTAAGGGGCAGAGACCTGTGGGATCTTGAGCCTAATAGGTTAGTTAAACATACGGATGCAAATACAAAAATGTTCTTTCCTTATGTATTTCCCCTTAAAAACTGGACGCCCGAAATCTATCAAAATTTTAATCATTCATTCTTCTACAACTTTTTCTTTTCGATTGTATTTAAGCTTGATAAATCTGAATCTATTCTCGAAGCCTCTAAGTTTTATAAAGAGGGTATTATTGCACTATTGACAAGGCTATCCAAAACTGATTTGCAAAAATCAAAAAGATTTGCAACCTGTCTTGCTGAATGGAACAAGTGGGCAATAGATGATTTTAAAAAGCAATTACAGTCTCCTGAAACAAATCTAAAATCATTAATTTTAGAGGTTGATAACCTTGTTCATTCCAGCTTTATCACCCAGGAATCAAGACAGCAAATGGAGCTTATTTTTGAAGCTAAGAATGCGGAACAGATTAAACGAATTTTAGAAAATCCTGATTTTATCTCTTTAAAAAAAGAGCTTGCTGCTGACGTTAAAATAATCGAAGAAACCGATGACAAACGCAAAATTGTCTTGGCTCTCGACTCTTTTGCCACAAAATACAAACAACTTAAAGAGATAATAAAAGATATTAAGATCGTCGATAAGGATCTTGAATCGATGAAAAAAATCATCAAAGAAAACCAAGTTGAAATGGATAGCGAAGAAGATATTTTCGGATTTTTCGCATCGCTTCATACGCTCAATCTAATGAAAGGAATCACTCCTGAAATTGTTGCGAAAAATAGAGCTATCTTACAAAGAGCTTATGAAGGAGGCTGCACTGAAATCGGAGAAGTCGAAAAGAAACAAGTATCTGATGGCTTGTTATCCGGTTCTGCAATCGTACGAGATGAAATTGGAAAGGTTGATTTAGTCTATAGTCTTAAACGAATTGGTTTAGCTTTCCCTAAAAATTGATTTAAAAGGGCTTTTTCCCAAAAAAAGCTACTTTCGCTATTTTTTTGCGTTCTTATCTTTTAATTCATAAACCTCCTATCTTCAGCAAATTAAGTGCTTATATATGTAAATATATTATTAAATTGTCTTGATAATAATTAACGAAAAATTAATTAAGGGAAATAAGGACTTGGTTACCTATATAGGAGAAGGTTATGAACAAATTAATCAAATTAGGCGCAATTGCAGCCTGTCTTCTCATGACATATGGTTATGCAGAAGATTATGCACCTGTCGCTCAGGACAATGCTAACTATGTTAGCAACTACAACAACTACGGAAGCAGCTGCGCTCAAGGCGCTTGTGCCGCTCCCGCTCCAGCTCAAAACTGTTGCCCAGCAGATTGCCCTGCTGACCAACCATTGAATGACTGCTGGTGCTTATATGTGCATTATGAACCATGCACTTATTGCACAAAGCGTTGCGTTCAAGAGTGCTATCCTTGCAAAAAGAGATGCTGCCGTAAAGTACCTAAGTACTACGAAGTAAAAAAATGCAGAATGGTTCCAGAGTACTACTGTGAAACTGCCTGCAAATATGAAAACGAGTACTATGATGTAGAAGAAACTAAGACTTGCAACAAGTGGGTTACAGACCAACACGTTAAATATGTTCCAAAATACTACTGGAAACATGTTTGCGGTAAAGACAACTGCAACACACCTTGCCCTTCTAAGTAATATCTCTTCTTAAGGTTCGGGATCTTCGGATCCCGGACCTTTTTTATTTCCCCTAAATCTTTAAGGCTTTACGATTCTTGGATCCTGGCTTAACTTTTGAAGACCAAACACTGTGCTTTCATAAAATTGCGACTGATAGGGCGCGTTGCTATGAATCAATCTCAAGTACTGAAACGCAAAATACTCTCTTCGCTGAGATTTAAGAGGCATGCTCATTTCATCTATCGCCTTTGCGATTAAAGGAATACTATCGGCACCCAGCCAATCTTTTGAACATATCTCACGAAACTCATCGGTTATCGCGCTTATCGCTTCACAGGTATCCTTATCGGCTAATTGAGATATATTAAAGGGCGCCCCTTGAAGACTTAATATTAGAGCCTCTTTCGCATCTACTGTTATACATTTCCTTTCATAAGCAAGCACCGCAAAATAACTTGGGGCTATGGACCTTATTACGCCAAGGCCCTTATTAATTAGAGCGACAATAACCAAAATATCGTTTTGGGAAAAAATACGATCGTTCGCTAAATTCCAAACGCCCATACTGATCGTTTGCTTCCCTTTTAAAAGCCTATCAGCAAATTCAGGCGGCAGAGAGTTCGCAATTACCATTTGATGCTGCAAATTGGCCGGGTCGATATAGGCCGCGTTTAAAGAAGATAGCCATTCTACGATTTTTTCATGCGGTTCGGCTTTTATAGAATCTAAAAAACAAGGAACAATATGTTCACGAATGTAGGCGAGCTTATCTTCGTTTTTCCCCTTCCTTTTGACCAACTTTCTTAAAAGAGGATGATCGGTTAATTCAAAGAATCGCTTTCCGGATTGCACTTTTGAAAAAAGATCGCCTATTTGCTCATCGCGCCACTTTTGATCGGCAAGCTTCTTTGAAAACGAGTTTCCGCCATTACGGGTAACGATGTAAGATCGAATCCCCTCTATCGCGCCTTTAAATTCATCAAGTGTATTAGCCCGATTATGTACAAGAGTCGCGACTTCCGTAACGCATGACATAGATTCTCCTAAAAGAAAAACAACTTAAAATTTTAGTAAGATAATGTCAACCTAAGTGGAAGGATGAAGGCAGAAGGCAGAATATTTGAAGGCAGAAGGCGGAAGGCAGAATAGCAACAGAATGGGCGCGCTTATGCGCGCTTGCATAATTAAAAGCGCCAAAGGCGCACGATCTGTGGCTATTCTGCCTTCCGCCTTCTGCCTTCTGCCTTCAATATTCCGCCTTCAGCCTTCTGCCTTCAAATTTGTGAGCATGACTTTTGCGACATAGATGGCGGCTTTGTCTTCGTGCGAAGAGTAGTAGCTTATCCACAAATAACCATCGTGATAAACAAGCCCCGGATACCCTGTATCGCCGCTGCTTGGCAATATTAGTTCTCGTTTAAAACCATCCGACGCGCTTCTAATTAATGCTGTTTTAGTCGTGTAATGATAAGGACTTAAATAGACAAGCCTCCCTGCCGCCCACATATCATTGTCGGAAAAAATAAGAAAATTAGGCCCGCCGAGATAATACCCTATCGGCTTCCAGATAAAATCCTGATAAGGAAAAATCGCGGCGCCCAAAAGAGCCGAAACGGCGGCCGGTTCATTTCTTCTATTCAAAAGCACCATGGTGCCGTTTGGAAGAACTCTAGTCACGGTTTCATTGGGTTTTCCTGGATGTTTAAACACATTCAGCCGCTTATAGGTTAATCCATCCTCGGTTTCCCATAGTTGAATTTGTTTATCGGCCTCTTTTGCGGTTTGATAAGAGACCCCATATCCGATCCCTTGATGCCATGTAATCTGCCAAAGCCAATCGTTTCTTTCGAGAACCTGCGTAAAAGGGCTGAATTCGAGCCTTTCATTGGCAAAGGCGACAAGAGAATCAATAAAAAGCTTATTGCCCTCCTTATCCCATTTAACCCCTCCGCAAAGCAGCATAAGTTTTCCATCGGGCATAACGCTTAGTTTGGGATCTCTCAAATCAAGACCTTCCACCTCAAGAGAGGCGCTCATTTCCCAAGCCGTTCCTTCTAAAGACGTTAAAATACGAATGATTCCATTTTGCCCTTTTTCATGCTTATCAGACTCTCTAAATGCGAGATAAAATCTACCGAACGCGAATAGCAAATCGGTAAAGGCGTTATGATCGCCATAATCCCAAACCCTTTGACACGAAACGAGTAACGGCGGCAAGCTTCGCTTAATGAACATGCTAACACATATATCAGATAACTAATTTAAAGGAGGAAGGCAGAAGGAGGAAGGAGGAAGGCAGAAGGAGGAAGGCAGAAGGAGGAAGGCAGAAGGAGGAAGGCAGAAGGAGGAAGGAGGAAGGCAGAAGGAGGAAGGAGGAAGGCAGAAGGCGGAATAGCCACAGATTGTGACGCTTTCAGCGGATAGAAAGATTGCCTTCGGCAGATCGGGCGCCCTTGGCGCTTTTAATTATGCAAGCGCGCATTTATGCGCGCCCGTTATGTTGCTATTCTGCCTTCCTCCTTCCTCCTTCTGCCTTCCTCCTTCTGCCTTCATCATTCTGCCTTCCTAAAAAGTTCTACCCAGCGGCCCTCTTTTTTATAACCGACGCTATCGCCTCTTTCAATAACTGGATAAGTGAGTAACTCGTTATTTACTCTTTCATAAAAATAATGCTGCACGGGATTCGTATCGATGATTTGAACAAGATTTTTATAACCATATACATTGATG
>CAZABG010000007.1:0-51271 GCA_964483465.1 uncultured bacterium | reverse complement strand
ATATAAGGGTATCGTCAACAATTCCCCCCCTTTCATTTGGGAGAAGTGTGTAGGTGATAGGGCGATTTAACGTATTGGTAGTAAGCCAATCTAAAAAGGGAAAGCTATTTTTTCCTTCAATATCGATGCGCAGCATATGTGAAACATCGAACAGTCCCGATTGCTTTCGCACAGCCCAATATTCATCCAGAATGCCGCTATATTGAAGGGGAAGCTCCCATCCATTAAAGTCGATTAAGCGGCTGTTTAATTTAACATGATGGTCATAAAGAGGAGTCTTCATGACTGCGAAATGTAATTTAAGATATTAAATTAAGAGAAGCCCAAAGAGCAGAATCTTGCTCAAGATTGAATTCATCGGTCTTTACCGAAAAATGTAAGGAATTAGAATAGCGCTGATTGATGCGATAAGTAAAACCAAGACGAGTAAATTGCGAGGGGTCGAAACCAAAGAGCGCTTTTTTAGGGATGAACCCGGTCATCTTTGTCGTGCGTCCTTTCTTTTTCACATGAAACTCAAGGTCATGCGGATCTGAAAGTTCATGAGCATCTTCCCCTCTGAATCGGGTGATTTCCCCCTTTTGATGACCTTCAACCGCTGAGGGAAGAAAATAAAAGTGATGGCAAAACTTAGTTAAAGTTCCCACGTTTTTCATATCCCGCGTATCGATGAATAGCTCGATTGAATCCCCTTGCACAAGAGCCGGAAAATTGGGTTCATCAAAGGTCTCGTCCGTTTCGCAATAAAAGGTGATTCCATCAGGAGCCCACCCTAAATGAAATATAAAAGGATTGTCCTCGCCGCTTAACCAATCGGTCGAGGGAAGTCGGTACTTTTTTTCCTCAATCGCCCCTGCTTTTTTTATTTCATGGCAAGGCAAGCCCAGCTCAAAAAAATTAAGGGGCGATAGAGGAAGAAAGCCATCTTCAAACATCATCAACCATAGGGGGAAGAGGTGCGACTTCTTCGACTTCCTGCTCAAGATATTCAAAGCTGATCGCATTCTTTTCCTTAAGATAAGGAATCATGGCTTTCAGCTGATTTCTATTGGCTTCACTGCCAAGAGCGCGCGAAAGCTCAAACGTTTCATCAAATTTTAACTGTTCTTGCTCCACCTGTCCCATGTGAACAAGCTCAAAAAGGGCAATATCTCCATTAGGAGGAGTTAAAATCTGCGACCACTCCTTCGGCTTCAATTTAAAAAGAGACTCTTTTTGGAAGAGCTCGCTTTTTTGAGAGCGAGTTATTTTAACAGGCTCTTTTTTCCATCCAAACTGATCCTGATAAGAAGCTCTCTCAGGCAATTTGCCTTCCACATTCTTAAGCTCCTCACTTTTTACAAGAGACGGATTCTTTTTAACTTCTTCCGCACTATTATAAAATCTAAAGGAAGCCGCGATATCAGGAATCATGTTTTGAGGCGCCTTGTCTTTCAAGGATGCCTTCACATTTTCTTTTATCGCGTTCAATGTTGATTCATAATAAAGAGCCGCAACTTCGTTTTGCACTTCGTCGTAAGGCTTAAACCCTTTATCTGTCTTGAATGAATCTTTGCCTTCTTTATTTTTAATGTAGTAAGGCTCTAAGGTTTTTTTAGTAAGTTCAGGCATCAGCGATTCGGCTTCGCTATAATTCATTACTTCAAAACCGGGAGATCTATCCAGCACTTTAATAGAGTATACGTACTTTGAATCTTGCGTGTAGGAGTCGATCGCATCGGATTTATCTAACTTTTGCATAAACGCATCACGATCGGTAATGCCGGGAAGAGGATCTTTTCCTCCTTTCAAAGCGACCGTCACCAATTTAACCTGAGGCTCAGCGAGCTCTAGCGAATTCGTCATCCACTCCGGATGTTCCGCGACAATTTTAGATCTTGCAAATTGATCAACTTTTGCTCTCATTTTGTCATCAAGCTGATCGAGGGCTTCCAGTTTTCCTTCAAGCGTATCCGCCGGCTTAATGCCCAAATCCGGGAATTCTTTCTGTAAATCCGCATAGTGGGCGGTCTGCCATGCCAGCGTATCTTTTAAAGTAATACGACCTTCAAGCCCCTTCTCGCTAGCTTGCTTAACTTCAACAAGGTATCTTTTTTGAAGCAGCTCAGGCGCATCTTGCTTGAGTTGATCAACCGATTTTGGGGTTTTCGGGAGGTTCAAGTCCCCCGCTTTTTTACCCGATGTCAGTGCAAGATACGTTTCGAAGAAATATAGGTCTTTAAATTCATTAAAGCGAAGCGCTTCAGGTAAACGATATAAATTACCTTCTACCATCTGATCGGCATATTTAAAGAAAGGCTCGCTTGTTTTAGCGTCAACAATCTGAATATTCGCGACATCGCCAAATAAACGTCTGAATAAAAGCACCTTTTGCCAAATTTTCACGGCTCTTTTCGGCTCAAGTCCCATACGACGGATTTGATCGTTCATGTACGCTTGACTTGTAGCGTAAGGCATCATCTTCTGGCTTTTAAGTTCTTGAAAACTCTTTTCAGCATTTTTCGCTAAATCAGCAAAAGCCTCTTCTGTAGAAACTTTATACCCTTTTGACTCAGCCATCGCGGCGGCATTATAGATAAACTCGGCAACCAGCCTCGTAAAACGGGGTCCGAACCAATCATCAATCGTATGATAACCGAATAAACTCAAATCAGCTTGATTAAGAAAGGGATCGGGTTCAAGCCAGCCATATTGATTTTCCTGGTAGCGCAAGACTCTTGAAAGCATAGGCGCAGGAAATTGTTTTTCTGCGAGATAAAGATTGATCCTTGCCTGAAGAGCGGAATGATCAAGCGGATTTACGCTTGCCTTCAAAAACTCTAAGTCTTGTTTAATGGAAGGGGCAAAATAACTCCATGCCATCTCGGATGAAATAAAAGGAGCTTTTGGATTTTGATAGGGCTTATAGCTTTTTTCTCTCGCCATTTTGGAATCGAGATCTTTTTTCAAATCGGGAGCGAAAGCTGTAATCAGTTCAACGCCAAGCCCTGTTTCTAAAAAGTTCTTTCTAATGACGCCGTCATTTAAGAAGTTATAGCCAGGCTGAGGGCCTGCCATCATTTTATCCAAGCTATCGCTCGAAATAAAATAGGCAAACTGCTCAAGCTCGCCGCGCGTAACATTTTCGCCATTTACGGTTGTAAACGCGACTTGATCATAGCTTCCTGAATTTTGAAGCGAACCATATGTTCCGAAGAAAGAGAACGAAATAACAATCATGGTCGTGATGACAATGTAAAAATACCACTGATACTTTTGGATGAAGCGGATCATACTCTTCCTTAAAAGACTTTAAATAAAAAGATTTTAGAAGAGAGGCTAATTTAATGAAAGGCGAAGATATTTTCAGCGTTGCGGGCAGTCTCAAAAGCCATTTCATCAAAAGAAATTTCTTTAAGCTGAGCGAGAAACGCGCAAGTTGCTTCCAAAAACATCGGTTCGTTCCGCTGCCCCCGATAAGGCTGAGGCGCAAGATAAGGACAATCGGTTTCAATCAGCATTGATTTTAGCGGCACTTCTTTTGCGACAGCCTGCAACTCAAAACTTTTTTTAAAAGTAACGATACCGCTGAAAGAAATAAGATAGCCGCGCTTCATCCCTTCTTTGGCCTCGTCTAATGTTCCAGTAAAGCAATGAAGAATCGCTCTTCCTCCTGAAAAATGCCTATCCATAATGTCAAAAAGATCAACAAAGGCATCTCTACAATGAATGACAACCGGCTTGTTCCATTTTTTTGCGAGTTCAAGATATGCGATGAAAACTTGCTTTTGCATCTCTTTTGGAGAATGTTCATAGTAATAATCAAGTCCCGTCTCGCCAATTGCGACGATATCGTTTTGAAAAGGTTCAAGCTCTTCGGGTTTTACCCAATTACCCTTAACATCATGAGGCGTTGTGGCGCAGGTGTTGAAAATTTTAGGGTGCTTTTTCTTAAGTTCTATCCCTTTCAATAAGCTATCCATATCGGTCGCGATATTGACGATATTTTTAAGCTTATCTGTACGGGCTAATATGTCCTCCACCTGACCATAAAGATCAGAGGAGGTAAGGTGGGCATGGGAGTCGATCATAGATTTTCAAATATCATCAATAGCGGATATAAGGATATCAGGCGTCAAAACTTGAGGCAAGATTTGCGGTTCATTTTTTTCCGTTCCATATAGAAGATAAAGAGGAACCCCGGAGCGTCCGAACTTTCTTAGCTCTTCGGTGATGACAGGATCGTTTTTCGTCCAATCGGCCTTCATTTTCACGACCCCTTTCAACTCCATCTGCTTTTCCACTTCGCTTGTCGATAAAACGGCATGATTCGTCTGGCAAATCAAACACCATTTCGCGGTGAAGTCTACAAAAACAGGCGTTCCTGCTTTTTTCAACTCTTCGAGCCTTTCAAGCGAAAAAGGCTCCCATCCCGCAGTTACTGTCTGAGCGGTAGCGTGTCCTTTATCGGTTGTCGCAAAATCAACCACTTTGTAGCTCGCAAATAAAGTAAGCAAGATAACCATTAAGGCTGCCGTGCGAACTTGTTTTGAGTTAAACGGGGTTGCCCACTTTCCATAAATCCAGCAGGCGAATCCAACTAAGATGAAAGATAAGAGCAGCAAAATAGCATCGCCTTCGCCCGTTTGCCCCATAAAGACCCATGTCAGCCACAGTACGGCAAACAGCATCATGAAGCCCATGAACTGCTTTAAACTTTCCATCCAGGCGCCAGGCTTTGGAATAAAGCGGACAAGGGAAGGAACCGCAGATAACAAGAGATAAGGAGAGGCCATGCCAAGGCCAAGAGATGTAAAAATGGCAAGCGTTTCATAAGAAGGCCTTGTAAAGGCATAGCCAAGCGCTGAACCTAAAAATGGACCTGTGCAAGGAGCCGCAACTACCGTCGCGAGCACTCCGCTTAAAAAGGATCCTAAAAGTCCATTTTGATTTTTGGCCTGCTTTTCACCGGCCCAGGACGCCATACCCATGCCCGCTTCGAATACACCGAAAAGGTTTAAGGCGAGCATCAGCATGATGATCGCGAAGAATGCGACAAAAAGCGGGCTTTGAAGCTGGAATCCCCAGCCAACTACATTCCCATAACTTTTTAAGGCGATCAGCATTATGGCAAGAGCCCAAAAGGACAGCAAGACGCCGAGCGCAAAAGTAACGCCATGTTTAACAATGGTAATGCGGCTTGAGCCTGCCATCTTCACAAACGATAATAATTTTAAAGATACAACCGGAAGAACGCATGGCATCAAATTCAAAATAAGGCCGCCAATAAACGCAAAGCCTATTGCCACCCAAGTTGAATTAACTTCATCAGGAGCTGCCGCATATTTTGCAGGCTGAACATTATCTACCACAGCAAGTTCATCATCTTGAGGCGCGTCAACCTGGATCGCGTACCCAATATCTCCGATTACTAAAACCCCTTTAAGGTCATCGGTAAAAGTTTCCGCTTCAAAGGCAAACTCAATCTGCCCTTCCTTTCCTGATTTCAAACTGAATTTTGGAACAACGCTGCCTTGCTCTTCAGGGAAGAATTCGGTGCGAGCAAGCGCGTCAGCTTTTACCCCTTCGGCTGAAACAACGCTGTTAATAATACGTTCATTCTTAATCGATTCGATTGTCTTTGTCGGGACCGGCAATTTCGCGCGCACATTATCAAAATAAGAAGAATCGTTTGCCTTATCCGTTTCTTGAGACAGCTTTACTTTAAATGCTTCTTTTGAACTTCCCGGCAAGCAAGTTTCGTCATTGCAAACGACCCAGTTAAGTTCAAGCTCGAGCTCTTTATCGCCATTCGGCTTTAATGTTGGCTGCGTGGTGATTTGGGCAAGAAGAGTAGTGGATTTTTCGTATCCGAAAGTTTCAATCCCGGCGACAGTATACTTCGTCGGTACCGGCCATTCTATGGCGCTTACCTCGAATCCGTCAGGAAGGGCCCACTTGAGCTGGGGCTGCATGCCTGCTCCCCCTGGATTTTTCCAATAAAAATGATATCCCGGCTCAATATCTACTTGAAGCGCTACCCAGAACTTATCCCCGGGCTTTACTTCAAAATGTTCCGACTTCAGAGCTAAATCTACCGGCTCTGCTGCGTACAGGAAAACTGCTAAGAAGAGCATGAGTCCCTTGACAAATAGCGAAAATTTACGGTATTCCATTAGGTATATTCTTTATACTTTCTTAAATTCAGGATTTTAAATGAGTTTAAATTATTTTATATTAGTTGGCAACCCTTTTTTTGATGCTTATTATCAATCTGATTATCTTGGTAAATTAATTTTTATATTATTAGTATCATTATCAATTATAAGTTGGGTTATTTTAATACATAAATTCTGGATTACACAACAAGCAAGAAAGCTCTCACAACAGTTTTGGGAGACTTTTCAAGTCCAAAGGCTTAATCCTTTAAGCTTAGAAATGGATAATACGAAACTTAAAAACAAAAACAGCCCTTTTCAAGAACTTTATTTAGCGCTTAAAAAAAATACTTTAGAGATATTACAAAAAAATAGAACCTTTAAAGGAAAAGAGGAAAATTCTGCCTATCTTTCCCCCACCGATATCGACTTTATCCAGGCTCAATTGATGACTCAAGTTTCAAATTCAACTAAGGATATAGAGAAAAATTTATTTATACTCTCAACCATCGTCACATTGGCCCCATTTCTCGGCTTGCTTGGGACAGTATGGGGGATTTTAAACTCATTTTCTGAGATGCAGGCTGTATCTAGCGCCGGCTCCCAATCGGTCCTATCAGGGCTTTCGCTTGCGCTTGCTACAACCGTTTTAGGCCTGCTCGATGCGATACCCGCTTTAATTGGTTATAACTATTTAAAAAATGCGTCGCGCGATTTTGAAACCGATATGCAAAGCTTTTCAAACGAGATGATTGCGGCAGTTGAACTTCAATATAGACAAGTGGACATCAACTAATGGCAAGACCCTTCGCGTTTAAATTAAGCAAACCGCCGATAGAAGAGCCGACGATAAATTTAACAGCGTTGATCGACGTTGTCTTCGTCGTTTTGATCATGTTTATTCTGATCGCGCCTCTTCTTGAACTAGATAGAGTTGAGCTTGCTGACGCGCCTAAAGTTTCGCATGAAAATAATATGTCTGTCCAAGAGACAAGCAAAATTTCTCTTCATGTGCAAAGCGACAACTCCGTCTGGCTTAATAAGCATCGAGTTTCGATAAGCGAACTTGCTTCTAAGCTTAAAAAAGCAAAACAGCTTTACCCAACCGCAAGACCTCAGCTTTTTCACGATAAAAAGGCCCATTTCGGCACTTATCAAGGAGTTAAGAATGCGCTTGAAGAAGCGGGATTTAAAGAAGTCGATATCGTTTTAAAACCGGCTTAAAAAAATGACGCAAGCCTACGCAAAACCGAATCTTAAGCTCATCACGCTGATTGTCGTTTCCATTCACCTACTGCTGATTTTCTATTCAAGCCAGTTTTTTCAACCCGCCGTTTTTACCCCTCCAAAAAGAGAAAAGCTCGTAGTAAAAACAGTAAAACTATCTCCTCCAAAAACAGCAAGCGCGCCTATTTCTGCTCCCGCTCCTGTGATGGATGAACCCATAATCGCAGAACCTGAACCCGCTCCCGTTATTGAAAGCGAGCCTGAGCCGATTATTCCTGCCAAAGAGGAGCCCGTAATAGAAAAACAGGCCGAGCCGGAAGTTAAAGCGGCGCCGCCGGAACCTGCTCCGACCCCTCCTAAACCTGTGCCAAAAACTATTCCAAAACCAAAACCTGCGCCTACAATTAAAAAGCCCGCCCCCAAACCTGCGCCCAAAAAGAAGGATCTTGCTCCGGTAAAGAAAGAAGCGCCTTTGCCAAAACCCGCTCCTAAAAAGGAAATTAAAAAAGAACCGGTGATTGAAGCGCCAAAAGTGGACCCTCAAGCGGAAGCTTTAAAACAAAAAAAGAGAGCGCTTATTGATCAGGCCAGGTCTTTCTCTTCAAAAGTCGACACCAATGCAAGTCGATTGAAGGGAGGAACAAGCCTTGAAAAGATTAATATTCCTTCTCAATTAGGCGAGTTAAAAATCGACACTATATCAACAGCAGATTCTTTAACGGTAAAAGAAAGCGGTTATCGTGACGAGCTTGCTCGTCGTCTAATTCTAACATTAAAACTTCCTGAATATGGGGTCGTAAAACTTAAATTGACTCTAAGCCGTTCAGGTAAAGTGACTGACGTTAATATCCTTCAATCAGAAAGTGCCGTTAACAAAGCGCATATTAGAAAAACATTACCTGGCATCACCTTTCCTTCTTTCGGAGATAATTTTATCGGTCATGAGACTTACACTTTCCAAATTACGCTAAACTCTGAATAATAGAGTTTTTATTCAGGTAGTACCTATGTTTAAACGCTTCCTTGCTTTCATCTTAATTTCGGTCTCCTGCATAGCGGAAGAGGCCGAAATTGTCGTCACTTTAGAAACCGAATCAAGCTTGCTTCCTCTTTATCTTGGACCCATCAACGATGGTGATTTTGAACCTTCCTATGGTGAAAAAATCAGAAAAGTCTTTGCCTTTGATATGAACTATAACGGCATGACGTCCGTTATGGATAGAGAAGCATCAAAAGATAAACGTTTGCGCGAACTCGGCTTTGATGAAAGAGGCGATTTAAACGAATTAAAGAGCTGGAACGCGTATTTTATTTTAAAAGGGAAAATTGTTGGGAAAAAGCTCAACTTGCGCCTAATTGTTTTGAATAATGGCGCGGTTAAAGCTTTAGACGGAATCGATTTAACAGGAAATATACAAAACGACAGAAGACAAGTTCACTTTGTTGCGGACAGGATTTTTAAAGAGCTTTTTGGCGAAGAGGGAATAGCCAGCACTAAAATCCTTTTTACCATCAAATCTAAAAACGCCCAAGGACATGGGGTTTCAGAAGTATATGAAAGCGATTATGACGGGCATAACTTGCGCGCGGTAACGAAAGACGCAGGATATGTGGTTACTCCTGCTTATGTCCCTCCAAAACCAGGAAACAAGGTAGGAAGCTTCTTATATGTGTCTTATAAGAACGGCCAACCCAAAATATTTTTCTCTTCCTTATCTGAATTTAAACCTATCCGCTTCTCGCTCTTAAAAGGAAATCAGTTAATGCCGGCAATTTCAAGACAGCGCGATAAAGTTTGCCTTATCTGCGATATAACCGGTAATCCCGATCTCTTTATGCAGCCTGTAAGCGCTGATGGAACTCCGATTGGCAAACCAAGCCAAATTTTCGCAACGCACCGCGCAACACAAGGCACGCCTACTTTTTCTCCGGATGGAAAAGAAGTGGCGTTTGTATCAAATAAAGACGGCTCTCCGCGCATCTATAAAATGGCAATACCTAAGCCTGGAGTATCCTTAAAAGACATTAAAGCCGAACTCCTGACCCGCTTCAATAAAGAAAATACGGCTCCCTGCTGGTCTCCAGATGGAACGAAGATTGCCTACACAGCTCTTACTAATGGGACAAGGCAGATTTGGATTTACGATCTTGTTAAAAGAAAAGAGTGGCAGCTTACAAAAGGAAGCGGCAACAAAGAAAATCCTACCTGGGCGCCGAACAGCATGCACATCATGTTCAACACAACCGATTCAAACCGCGCAGAACTCTATATGGTGAATTTGAATCAGGCTGAAGCGGTAAAAATTACATCGGGACCGGGAGAAAAACGATTTCCATCTTGGGAGCCGCGAAGTTAAAGACTTGAAGATTAGTCTTTTAAAAGACTCCTTTTCCCAATTTTAGAAACCGTGATATGTTATCAATCTAATAATCGATTTTTCTGGGGAAATATATGCAGAATGCAAAATTTCACATCCTCCTCGGCTGTCTGGTTGCTCTAACCTTGATGTCGGGCTGTCGCAGAACGACAGACGATGTTTGGGAAGATACAAAAAGCGGTTCGAGACACATATCAAGAGGCATTAAGTCGTTTGGCGGAAAATGCGGCGATTCTCGCTCCGTTACCGATCCATCCGAATTTTATTGCTATGATGAAAACGGCAACCTCGTTCCTATGTCGGGTGGACAAGATTTTGTTCCAATTTCCGATCAACCTATGGGCGACGAAGTGGCAATGGCCGATTTCGTAGCAAGACAACCAAGTCAAATTCCAGGCGATCCAGGATCAAATATTCCTGGCATTGAATCGTTCCGCGATCCGGCTACGATTCCTGAACTTGCAGGGACATTTAGAAACGTTCAATTTGATTACAACAGCTACCTTGTAAAAGGGGAAGATAACGCTCAAATCTTAAGAAATGTTTCTAACTACATGAACAGCCATCCTAACACCTACATATTTGTGGAAGGACATTGCGACGAACGAGGCGCAGAGGCATTCAACCTGGCTCTTGGATCAAGAAGATCTAATGCTGTAAGAAACGAGCTTCTTTCAAACGGCGTCAATCCTGATAACGTCTTTACCATTTCCTACGGTAAAGAACGTCCTCTTGTAATGGAATCGCATGAAGAGGCCTGGAGCAAAAACCGCAGAGCTGAATTTAAAGTTTATCAAAGATAATGTTTTGGCTATTTCTCCTGCCCGTCCTAATATTTGGGACGGGCTCTTTAGAAGCGCTTCGCCGCTATGAAGAGGACACACAAATACAAATCCGTGAAATACGCGACACGTTAGAAGACCTCAAACGTGAAGTCCGTAATCACGAAATCGAAATGAAAGCGATTGAAGAAAGAAGCCAGTCGATTGACGGCACTCTTGATTCAATACGTTCTGAGCTTAAAGAAACTCATCAAGCGCAAAAAGAGATAACCAAGAATAATCTCGGTAATCTCGAAATGAAAATTGGATCGCTTGAAACTAGCTCTAAAGGCATCACTTCCGACGTAAAACAAATCCGAAATAGTTTTAATGAATCGCAAGATACGCTTAAAGCCTTTAAAGATAGAATTTCTCAGCTTGAAGACCACATTAAGGCGCTTAATAGCAACATGAAATTACTAGAACAGGCTTTAAATACCGTTCTTGATGCGATTAAGCTCGAAGCTGGAAGCGTCCCTGCAGCTGCCGGCGGAAAGACTTATCGAGTAAAGCCGGGTGATTCGCTTGAAAAAATTGCGAAGCAGAATGGCGTATCTATAAAAGATATCAGGCGCTTGAACAACATGGCGCCCGAGCAAAATCAAATTAGAGTTAATCAAATACTAAAGTTAGCTGAATGAAAAAGCGCAACCGTATTGGGATATTCGATTCTGGCCTTGGCGGACTCACCGTTATGAAGGCAATGAAAGCTGCATGCCCAAGAGAAAATCTTGTCTATTTTGGCGATACGGCCCGTGTACCTTATGGCGGCAAAAGCCCTGAAACGATCATTCGCTATTCGGTTGAAAACGGCATTTTTTTGATGGAACAAGACATAAAAATGCTTGTTATCGCCTGCAATACGGCGTCCGCTTTCGCGATTGATAAATTAAAGGGCATATTCAACATCCCTATAATCGATGTGATCGCGCCGGGCGCTGAAAAAGCCGTCCGTTCCACAAAGAATAAAAAAATTGCGGTTCTTGGGACAAAAGCGACTATTTTATCCGGAAGCTATCAGAAAAAAATCCAAAGCTTAGTTCAAGGCGCGCAAGTTTTTGCGATCCCTTGTCCCCTTTTTGTTCCGATGGTAGAAGAGCGTTTTTTAAATCATGAAGCCATGGAACTTATCGTACGAGAGTATTTAAAACCCCTTCAAGGGACGTCCATTGACACTTTATTATTAGGATGCACTCATTATCCTGTCTTAAAGCCTTTAATTCAGAAAGTCATAGGCCCAGATGTGCAAATCGTAGATTCCGCGACCACTTGCGCAGAGCATGTTAAGTTAAAACTAAATGAGCTTGATTTAGCAAGTGATGAAAATAGCCAGGAGATTCGATTTTTTGTTTCGGATGATCCCGGTAAATTTAAAGATTTGGGTCCTTTCTTTTATGGCGAGCCGATCGAGACAGTTGAATCGGTTATGGAACCGGCGTGGCGTTAAAAAGAGCGCCCTTTTGAATAACCCCTTTTAATTTAACGACTTGATAAGGCGAGAAGGAAAATTCCCCTTCTATCTTTAAAGAAGGCCCGGTTATGGGGCAGCAAGATTTAATTGCCGGAACTCCTGATAGAACAAAGCCTTCCTTTCGCTTAAGAAGATAACCTTTGATGGTGATTTCCTCACCTTCTATAATCGTGTTAAGCTCATTAAGAGCTATTTCCCTGCTATTAAGAAAGAGAACGAATAAAAGTAAAAAACATGACTTATACATTTACATCCGAATCGGTTGCGATAGGCCATCCAGATAAAGTGGCCGATCAAATATCCGATCATATTTTGGATCAATGTTTGACGCAAGATCCTCTTGCGCGCGTAGCGGTTGAAACGCTCATAACCTCCGATTTAGTTGTTCTTGCAGGGGAAGTAACAACCAAAGCGAACGTCGATTACGAAAAAATTGCGCGCGATACCATACGCGGTATCGGATACGACTCAAAAGAAAAAGGCTTTGATCCCGACAAAGCGAAAGTGCTCGTAAAAATTCATTCTCAATCCCCTGACATAGCGCAAGGCATCGGCGACGAGGGAGCAGGTGATCAGGGGCTGATGTTTGGCTATGCGACAAAAGAAACGCCTTGCTTAATGCCGATGGCAATGGATATAGCCCAAAGCATTATGAGAGGGCTTGTCCCTTTTCGAAAGGAGGCGTTCTTTCTACGTCCTGATGGTAAAAGCCAAGTGACTGTCGTCTACGAAAATGGAAGACCAAAGCATGTTGAATCTGTGGTTCTTTCCGTTCAGCATGATGAAAAAATTTCGTTAGAAGAGCTGCGCCATCTACTTACTCCCTACATAAAATCGTTCATTCCATTTGAAAAGGAGCCGCGCCTTATTATAAATCCTTCCGGGCGCTTTGTAATTGGCGGTCCGCAAGGCGACACAGGCCTCACCGGCCGTAAAATCATCGTCGATACTTACGGCGCGTACGCAAGGCACGGAGGCGGCGCATTTTCAGGCAAAGACCCTACAAAAGTTGATCGTTCGGCGGCGTACTTCGCCCGCTATCTCGCAAAACAAATTGTCGGAGCGAATATTGCCTATACTTGCGAAATTCAGATCGCTTACGCCATCGGCTTAAAAGATCCTGTCGCCCTCCGCGTCAATACTTTTGGCGAAGCTGACGACCGAAAGCTCGAAGATATTATCCGTAAAAATTTTGATTTAAGCCCTCGCGGAATAATCTCTTATCTTGATTTAAGACGTCCCATCTATCAAAAAACCGCTTTCGGCGGCCATTTCGGCAGAAGCGACGTCCCTTGGGAAAAACTCGACCGTACCGATTTATTTAAGTAGGATTAATTGAAGTCATCGATTTAATGACGGAATTAAAGCCGCGTTCTCTTGCATCCAGCTTAAGCATGATCGCTTCATCTACTTTTGCATCATTTTCCGCGAAATCTATTACAGCCGCTTTCAATCGTTCAAGAGACCATACGGATTTGTATTTTTCGATATTCTGATCGTCTGATTTTGGTTTTCTTGAAGCTTGGAAGATATCGTTAACAATTTTATGGATTTCAGCTTCTTCCTTTCCCTCTAATAATTTATTAGCGATCAAAGACGCCTTTATGCTCTCCTTTTGAGCTTTTTCCGTCTGCTCTCGGGACTGTAAAGCCGTTTCGACATTTACCAAAACCTGGTGAAAAGGCTTTAGAAGATCAGGATCCCATTTTGGAAGTTTTTCTAGTCTTTCAAGGCCTACTTTTGCGGCTTCATAGATAGGTTTTAGAAAAGGATATTCTTCTAATGTCCATATTTTACAAACATTATCAATTGGTTCGCATAAGTTTAATAAGTCTTGCCTAGCATCATGATTAACAAAAGGTCTCATTACACCATTCGTCCATACTCCCGGAGGCTGAATTGAAATTTTGCCGCATTTAATACTAATTCTTGAATCTGCAATTGACCGAGAATAAACCGCTAAAGCAAATAATGCTGTTAAACCATGAATGCTTTGATCGGGCTTTAAATTCTTAATTAAAAGCTGAGAGCCTATTGCTACTGCCTGAACTCCAATTGTTAGCGCTTGACTTGCCATGTTAATCCCATCAATTTTCTTTTAATTAAACTCCATCGTGGAAATTTCGTAAATTGATACCATGCTTATATGCGCTACAATGATCTTAAATCTATTGTGAACGAGCTTAAAAGCCTTCTTCCACAGAAGCTGAGTTCTTTTTACCTAACTTCAAAACGAACCTACATTGCTGTTTTTGGAAAAAGACAGGTTCTATTGTCCTTAGAAGAGCCTGATTTAAGGTTATATGAAACACAAATAGAGCATCCATTTAAACCAGATCCATTCGCAAATAAGATTGAAAAGGCCTTTAAGGGAAAAAAATTGAGCGCGGTTAGCCTAGATCCCTCGGATCGAATTGTGACCTTTGATTTTGAAGGAGAAGAGCTCGTTTTACAGTTAATCCCTCGCAATCCTAATTTGATCCATAAAGGGATAAGCTTGAATCCTGTCAAACACTCACCTCCCAAACAACAGCCGCATCAAGAAGAAAGCCTTGCGACTTCGAAAGAGCTTGAGAAGGCATACTTGGAAAAGCTCGCAAAAAATGAAAGGGAAGAAAGGGAAGCGGCAATTCATAAAGCCCGTGAAAAGATTGAACGAGATATTAAAAAGGCTGAAAAATGGCCTGAAAAAATGGAAAGGGCTAAATTGATACAGGCCTCATTATATAGCTACGACAAGAAAAGCCATAGCCTTCAACTGATTGGCGAAGAGGAGCGACTTAATTTACCGCGGCAAATGACGCCCGAAAACTATCTTGAAAAGCATTTAAAAGAAGCAAGAAGGCTTAAAAGTCTTCTTGAGACATTGAAAGCCAAGTGGGAAAAGCCCCTGCCGGAAAAAAAACTAAATGATGAAAGAAAGCCGTATATGGAGTTTATCTCGCAAACCGGTTTTAAAATATGGGTGGGCAGATCCGCAAAAGATAATGACATTTTAACCTTCAAACTAGCAAGAGGATCGGATCTATGGCTCCATGTCCTGCATGAAAAAGGTGCGCATGTCATTATTCGGGCTGTGAAAGGAAGAGAAATTGATCGTGAAACAATCAAAGAAGCCGAAAAATTAGCCCTGCAATACAGCAAGGCTAAAAATAAAATTCTTGAAGTGGCAAAAGCCTACGTTAAAAACTTAAAAAGAGGCAAAAAACCGGGTGAAGTTTTTTACTCGGCCTTAAGCTAATTAAAGCCTCGAAACATAATGATTCGCGCTAACGTGAAACACGGTAACTTGGGGTAAGTCGTTCGTGTTTAAAACTATTGCTCTGATATCACATGAGTTATCTGAATATCTTCTATCCACAATAATTTTATCGGGCGTCTGTCCATGCCAAACTCTTCTATGCGCCGCAATAACCGCATCTTTTAAAGAGACATCTCTGTTAGAAGCTCTGCAATCTATAACATTTTGTATCCCGTAAACCATAATAATCCTTAAAAAGAGTGTTCAAATTGAAAAAATAAATTTTTCATTCAAGCCGGTAGGAAGAAATGAAGAATTATGAAAAGGCAGTCATTTAAAATCTAATTATTCGTCGATATCCTTAAAACGATAGCCTACGCCACGTACGGTATCGATCGAATCGAAATTAGGACCGAGCTTTTTACGAATAGCTGCAATATGTACGTCGATATTACGATCGACAACAAAGGCATCGTCGTTTTGAAGATCGTCTAAAAGCTGGTTGCGTGTAAGAACTTTGCCTCGGCTTAAGAGAAGCCGCTTCAAAATACCGAATTCTGAAAGGGTAAGCGTGATCGCTTTATCCTTTTTCTTTAAAGTATAGCGATCAACATCCATGCTAAACGGGCCGAAATTAATAATTTTTGGCTCTTTAACAGGCTCGCTTTTTCTACGAAGCACCGCTTTTACCCGAGAAAATAAAACTTTAGGAGAGAACGGCTTTGTTACATAATCATCAGCTCCAAGCTCAAGGCCTAAAATAACATCCAGTTCTTCGCTTTTCGCAGATATTAATATAACCGGAATGTCTTTAAGCTCAGGATGATGCTTCATTTTTCTGCAGACATCAAGGCCGCTTTGTCCAGGCAGCATAATATCTAAAATTACGAGGTCGGGCTTTTCCCGCTCTACAGCCAAATACCCGTTAAGGCCATCGACTTCCACATGTAATTTATATCCGGACATCTCGGCTTGAAGCTTGATTAAAGCCGCGATATCCTCTTCATCTTCAATTAAAAGTAAACGGGTCTTTTGCATAAAACCTCATACAATGATATGAATACCAAAAACGTTTATTAAAGAACAATGCGTCTTATCACACTTATACTCACTTTCCTAATAGCATTATATGCTTACTTCTATTTCTTTCCTGTGGAAAGAAGTAAAGAGATAGCTCCGCCAAAAAAGGCAGAGCCAATACCGCAACCTCCTCCAAATCAATCAGCTACGCATTTAAAGCGGCGTGATTATTCGGCGTTGAAGGACTCGGTTCATACGCTATCCAATGAGGATAAAATTGCTCTTAGAAAAAAAATATACCTTTCTCTTCTAAACGCAATCCACAAAAATAATCCTCAAGACATTGAAAACTTGAAAATAGCCTTCGATAAGCTTCCGCAAGATCCTGAGCAGCAACAAAAAGTGGCAAATGCGCTTGTATTACGCAATGTAAAAGCCCTTAAAGAACGAAAAACCCTGGTTGCCGCAAATGTTAACGCTCCCGAGATAAAACAGGCCTTTGATGAATTATTAGCCCTATTTGCCCTATTAGATGACGATCAATTAACGCATACTAAAGATCTCTTAAGCCAGGGTGAAGAACTCTTTAATGCCGAAGAGATAAAACAGAGAAGAGCTCTCCTATCGCGATTTAGCGCCTACTTTAACGATAAGCCATCTAAAGCGCTCGCTCTTTTGGAACTCCATCCCGAGAGCCGAGAAGAAATTCTTGCCCTGCTTATTGAAACAGATAGCAAAGCCGATTTAAACCAATACCTTTCCTATGCCTCAAAATCGGGCTTAAGTTTAAACCCAACCCTTGATACCGCCTCCCTTTTTTATGAAGCGCAAGCAGCCTTTCTCAGCAATAATTTCGAAGAAGGCCTTTTATCTCTTGAACTCTTAAGCCGCACGGACCCCTATTTAACAGACCCCTCTCTAGCATACGCTGCAGCCTTATATGATCAGGAATATTATGACGCTTTTATCCATGAGATAAATGCCATCAACGATCCCTCTATCAATGAAAAACGTGCTTTAGCATACATTTGGAAAGGCAATAAAGATAAAGGGGTAGACGAACTAAGAAAAATTCAACCTATTACCGACGATAGATCCCATCGAGAACTCGCGATCGATCATTTAAATCATAACGATTTAAACGGCGCCGTAAATCAACTTCAGCAGCTAAAAAATTCTTACTATTACGACGATGCCCTTTATGCTCTTATTAAGTTTAAGCAAAATGAATATGAAGAGGCTTTATCTAAAATAAAATCGCTTCCTGAATCTTTTCAACAAACTAAAGCTATAAAAACAATAGAAGTATATTCCTTATTACAACTTGGAAAAGAAAAAGAAGCCCTAGAAACCGCTCTAAGGGCGCCTCTTATTTCAAGAGACAATACCCTTTACGATCCCTTCTTTGATGCGCTTGAAAAGGAAGTTTCGCTATCTCTTGCTTTAGGACAATTACACATTAAATCAAATAATCCCGAACTTGCCCTAAAAGAACTCGAAAACGTCCCCTCTACATTCAAGACTGAACTCGATAAAACAAAGCTCTATCTTGATATGGGGAAAATTAATGAGGCTTATACCTCTATTATCAATGCGGTAAAGCTAAAAACATCCAGCGCCTCTCCTGAAGAAGACGCTCTTTTTGAGCGTCTCTACGGTTTGATTTTTTATGAAAGAAAGCAATACTTGGATGCCTTCCTGCATTTCAAACGCTTTAATGATCTAAATAATGAAAGCCTGGAGGATTTAATTCCTCGAATCGAAACCGCCTTTAAGATTGAACGCTATGATATTGCAAAAAAATTAACCGATAGACTGAAAGATAGCCCTTTAAAGACTTTTTATCGGTTTAAGCTGAATCATTATCTTTCAAATGAAGAAGACCGCGTAAGCATCACATCGGATGCGCTTGCTGCTTTAAACGATGATCAGAAAAAAGAAATCGCACTTATCTATTTTGATAAGGGCTTATTTTATGAAGCAAAAAAGATAACGAACGAATTGAAATCTAATGCCGCAAAGCTCGAGATATACGCAACTATCGGGGATTTTAAAACAGCAACACCTCTTGTAGATATAATCAAAGATGAAAAAACCTTAGAATCCTATCGAGCTCTAGCCCTTTTTTATGATAGAACAAGTCAAAATAACGAAGCGCTCGAAGCTTTAAAAAATGCGCTCGCCTTAAATCCCCAAAGTTTAGAGCTTCTTACGGCTGTATATTCCTATCCACGGTCTCTTGGAGATATTGAAAAACAAACCGCTGAGCTCAAATCTGAAACGGAAAAGCCTGAAAGTTCAATCTCCTCTCAAGTCTTGCTTGGTAGATTATACCTCACTGAGGGAATCGCAAGACAATCTGAAAATAAAGAAAGCTACTATTTTTTCCCTTGGGAAAAGGCGCAGCTCTTATTTTCTAATATAATTAAAGCTATGCCCGATGCACCTGTCATTTACCTCAACCAAGGGCAAACCTATATCCTTTTAAATAAAGCGGCAGAATCCCTTAAGCCTCTGAATACAGGAATCGACCTTGCCATAACTTCGCCTGAACTGTTCCGTTTTAAAGCGATAGCCCTGGCTGAAGATGACAATACTAAAGACGCTATCAAGACGCTTGAAGAGGCCATCAAAAAGAACCCGAACGACCCCTTTCTTTGGTCAACGCTTGCCATTATCCATCAAGAAGCAAACCACCTCTTAGAAGCAAGAAATGCCTGGCAAAACTATTTAAAATTAAAGCCTCGCGACTCTAAAGCCTATTTTGCTCTTGCAGACCTTGCTGAAAACCTCAATAACCCGGAATCGGCAATACAGTCTATTACGAAGATTATTGCGCTTGACCCAGGAAATGAAAAAGCCAAGGGAAGATTAAAAAAATTACTATCAGATCCTTTATTAAGGCTTTCTCCGCGCGAGAAGAATAAGCTTGATGAATTAATTAAATAAAAGTTACAATCTAGTACTTATTTTAATTAATTTAATATTTTATAGATGCAAGCATTAGCCGAAGGGTTTTATTTCGATAATTATACTCCAGCGTCTGCTTTAGAAAGCGCGCTGAATTATGGAGGAAAAACGGTAAGAGTCCTATTATCTTCCGCTATTTCAATTATCGATATATCTCTTCAGGTGATTCACATTCTTGCGATTACCGTTATTTCAGCTTTGGATCACATCGAATCGTCACTATTTAACACCTCATCCACCTATACCTCTAATCTGCAATATTTCTATCTCTTCATCTTTACCGTTAGAGCGTTTACAAAAGATCATCTTCAGTTTATTGAAGAGCGAACTTTTAACACGAATCTATCTAATCTATCCGATAAATACTTTGACTTTTGGAATAAATAATGGGCTGGATCATTGTTCTTTACGCCGGTTTTGCATCGGTTTTTACTTTTTCAAAACTAGCTCTTGGCGTTTCGGAGCCCTTCTTTTTGATCGGATCAAGAATGTTGTTAGCGGGCGCGCTCCTTTTAGGATATTTAGCCATAACAGATAGAAAAGCGCTTAAACTAAGTCGAAATGCTTTAAAACTGGCTTTTGCCTTAGGCGCTTTGAATATCTATTTGACCAATGCTTTTGAATTTTGGGGCCTCAAATATCTGACCTCCTTCAAAACTTGCTTTATTTATTCATTATCGCCATTTGCATCCGCCTTGCTTTCCTATTTTCTGTTTTCTGAAAGAATGACGAACAAAAAATGGCTTGGCCTTCTTATTGGTTTTTCGGGCTTTATCCCTCTTTTTATTTCTCATTCTGACGAAGAACTTAAGGCGGGAACGCTGTTTAATTTGTCCTGGGCTGAAATCTCGGTTGCGATGGCAGCGCTCACTTCTGTCTACGGCTGGATTCTCTTAAAACAGCTTGTAAGCGAAGAAAAAGTTCCTTTTCTTGCGGCAAACGGCTATTCAATGGCGATCGGTGGATTTATTGCCTTAATTCACTCCTTTGCAACCGAAACATGGGCTCCCATTCCCGTTTCAGACTATTCCACATTCCTTTTTGGGTTTGGCGCTCTTCTCCTCATCTCGAACTTTTTGTGCTATAACCTTTACGGCTGGCTATTAAAAAGCTTCAGCGCCACATTTCTTTCATTCTCAGGATTTTTGACCCCGATTTTTTCAGCCTTTTTCGGCTGGTATTTCCTTGGAGAGACGATTGATTTGCCCTTTTATTTATCCGCCGCGATCGTCTTTTCAGGACTGATGATTTTCTATCAGGAAGAAATAGCTCTCGTGCCTCTTCCGAAGAAATAGCTCGTCTTGATATAACAACCTATATCTCCATGGACTACAAACATATTTTAAGTGAATTTTCTGAGAAGCTGAACAAGTACTATTCCTTTCACCTTATGTTTTTAGGGGCTTTTTTGCTTGAATTTGCCCTGCTTGTTCTCTTACTTCCATTTCTTGCAAGGTCGGGGATCGTAGCGCTTACGCTTGCAGCCTTGATGGTCACTTTATTCGGCTATCTAAGCATCAAATCTTATCGCGAGACCGCCTTTCTTGAAGAAATCAAACACTTGATTGATCGATATGGAAGCCAGGTAGTTTTAGAAAAATCTCCAAATGCAAGCCTTGATATTAAGAAGGGTGAAGTAGCGAATGCCTTTCTTGAATTCGCGGACATTCTTCCTATTAAAGCGACAATAAATTTACCTTTTCTTCCCAATATTCTTGAGGATTACTTCCTAAAGTATTTAGATATTGGCCCTCAAACATTAAAAGAGGGCCTTTTAAAAAGGGCCATTCAAAATAGAATAGAGTCTCTTAAACTAAACCCTGCCTTCTCTGAAAAACACTCAGACCTATCTTCTGCTTATCTTTCTCTTGCCACATTCTATAAAAGCCTCGGAAAGAAGAAAGATGAAAAGGAAAGCTTGCTGAAGAGCGCGGAATCATTAAAAATTTTAAGCGACCTCAATCCTCAGGACACCTATCCCTTGGAGCGTCTTGCTTTTATCTATAAAGAATTGAATGACGTAGAGGGGGAAATCGCCGTTCTTGAAAAATGGCTTAAACTCGACCCTAAAAAATCGGAACCTATGCTAAGAGTTGGGCAGCTCTACTTTAACTCTGGCAGAAGCGCTTTAGGATTTAAGACTTATGAAACCTTAAAGTCGATAGACCTAAAACAAAGTGATGAGCTTCTAAAATCATTTCAATTTTAATAATGATATAATAATGTGACCTTATGTACTGCAAACACTGCGGATCCAAGGTAGAAGGGCATCATCTATTTTGCCCTGCATGCGGCAACCGGCTAAGCGAAGAGCCTGCAAAAAGGTTTCCTGGTTGGCTAAAAGCCTTATTTGGCCTATTAATTCTTGGAGCTCTGATTGCGCTTGTCGTTCAATTCAAAAAATCCGACTCCGAAGAAACAATCAAAAATCAATTGAACGCTCTAAAAACAGGAAAACTCACAGAGGCGTACTATCAGTACACATCAAAAGATTTTCAAAAATCGACCTCTCTTGAAAAATTTAAAGAAGTAGTTAAATCTTTCCCTCTATTGTCACAGGTTAACAGCATCTCTATCGACGAAAAAGAAGAAAGCGACGATCAAGAATCCATCAAAGCGACCCTTGATAGCGACGATAATCAGACTTTCAAGATGGACTACGGGCTTGTTAAAGAAGATGATGAATGGAAAATTGTTTTCTTTAAACTAGCTGAGGCTCCAAAACCAATAGAAGAACCTTCGGCAGATCCTGCAAATAATCCGATAGAAACCATTGAAAATCAACTAGACGCCATAAAGGCTGACAAAATTGATGCCGCTTATAACGATTATGTTACTAAAGATTTTAAAAAAGCGACTTCATTAAAAGCGTTTAAGGAATTTGTTCAATCTCATCCTATCCTAAAAGACTTCAGTTCAAAAAAGCATGGCGCTTTTAGCGACACGAAAGGCGTTAAGAAAATTAAATTCTGGATTAGCGATGATCAGGGCAACCGCAATATCCTCGACTACACTTTAGCAAAAGAAGGCAACAAATGGAAAGTTCGAGGAATCGAGCTTCTTCCTGATGATGTTGAACCTATCGATGAAAAAACCGCGGCAGTCGATCCTTCGCACCTTTCCGATCAGGTTACTAATTTCGTTGATTTGATTAAAAAAGGCGAAATTGAAAAAGCCTATGAAGGGCTTACCACTGAAAATTTCAAGAGCGCAACTTCTTTAGAGGTCTTCACCAATACTATAAAAGGATATAACTCCTTCATCCACAATGAATCGCTCGAGTTTAAGAAGACCTCCCTAAAAGGGAAAGTGGGTACTGTAATCGCCGTTCTTAAAGATGGTTCTAATGACGCAAGAACGGCGCAATTCGACCTAGTTCCTTCAGAAGACACCTGGAAAATTGAACAGGTTCTAATATTTAAAATGCCTGAAAAGGATTCTCTTTCTTTCAAGTCGATAGAAGTGGGCACAAAGAAAAATGACAATAATGAAATAATCGACCCCACCGATCATCTAACAAGCCCTCCTCGCGATATCTACGTTAATGTTTTTGTAGAAAATGTGCGTAAAGGGGATAAAATTACCGTCATGCTTGTTAACGAGAAGCTGAAACTCAAATCAGCGCCGGTTGACCATGTGTCAGATACTGACGCCATTTCTTATATTTCCTTCTTTTACTTTACAGGTCCCGAATCGGGATGGCCTCCAGGAGATTATAAAATCATCGCTCAAGGCAGCAACGGAGCTGAAATCAGCTCCAGCTTCACTATCGAATAAGAATTCTATACAACAAACTTTTTAACAGGATCTCCTAATCTAAGCTTCGGAAATCCTGTTAAATTTTTAAGACACATAAGCCTTCCGCTCTTCTCATGTTGCTTCTCTCGGCTCTCGCTGTCATAATAGGGTCTTATGCAGATTATCGCGGGTAAATTCAAAGGACGCGTTTTAAAGTCCCCTAAGGGCGTGGAAACAAGGCCAACCTCATCGAAATTGCGGGGAGCTTTATTTAACCGCCACCAAAACACCATCATTGACGCGAACGTCCTCGATCTCTTTGCAGGATCTGGAGCGGTAGGCTTAGAGGCCCTAAGCCGAGGCGCTAAAAAGGCTGTCTTTATAGATAGCAACCGTTTTGCGATTGATGCTTTAAAAGCCAATATTCAAAGCCTCGGAGTGAATAATGAGACACAAGTGATTCAAGCCGATTTCTTCACGGCTCTGCCCAAATTAAAAGGCAATCCGTTTGAATTTATTTATGCAGATCCTCCCTATCAATTGACTAAAGGACTTAAAAAACCTCATAAGCTGTTTATAGAGCAGTTGATTGAATTCTTCGATGAAAGCGATTTAATCGCCCCAAATGGCATTCTCCTTATTGAAGAAGGTGGCCCATTTGAGCTAAATAAAGAGTTAAAAACTTTAACAAAGACGGATGAGAGGATCTATGGCTCGACATGGCTCTACGAATATAGCAAAAGCATGCCTGACAGGCAGCTTTGATCCTCCAACGCTTGGCCATCTGGATATAATTGAAAGAGCTAAAAAACTGCCCTTTCAATTAGTTATCGGCATAGGAGAAAACCCAGAAAAGAAAGCCTTCCTGCCTATAGCCACAAGAAAGAAGCTTTTAGAAGAGTTGACAGGACTTGAAGTCATCATCATCAAAGGACTTAGCGCAGAATATCTTAAAAAGAACAACTTTGATTGGATAATCCGCGGGGCTCGCAATGGTTCTGATTTTGAGTTTGAAGAGACTATGGCGGCCTTAAATCGAGATCAAACAGGAATTGATACTTTGATTTTGTGCTCATCACATCCAGCTATAGAGGGAAGATTTATTAGGGAAATTATTAAGCAGAAAGGGAAATTAACTCCCTTTCTGCCTAAGCTTGTTATCAAAGCCCTTCAAGGTTGAATGACCTGGTCAATAATGTGGATAACACCGTTCTGACCTACAATATCGCCTGAAACTACATTTGCGCCGTTAACGGTAATTTTGCCGTCTTTAACAACGATTTCAACCGATTTGCCATTCAACGTTTTAACTGTCCCTGATTTCGCATCTGCCGCCATGTATTTTCCGGGTATGATATGAAATAAAAGCAGAGCTTTAAGCTTATCTTTATTTTCAGGCTTTAAAAGCTCTTCGACAGTCCCTCGCGGCAGTTTTTCAAATGCACTATTGGAAGGAGCGAAAATCGTTACTTCTTTATGCGAAGCAAGCTCATTTGATAGATCGGCTGCATTTAAAGCCTTAATAAAGGTTGATAATTCCAGGTTTTGTTTTGAAACATCAGCCACACTTTCACTAGATGGACTCTTTGGAACCATCATAGAATCAGGAGCTTGCACTGCATTTTCCACTTTTGGTTGATCTGATTGGATCATCGACGCGTCACCGGCACGTAAATTGCTCACTCCCACAATAGATAATAAGCCTAATGAATAGGCCACGTATTTGTTATAATTATTCATATGCGCCACCTTAGTTACAATTAAAAGAGGATGCACCTCTATAATTTAATTTATAAACCTTTTCATCAAATAAAGGTGAAATAATGACCGATTCTGTTCGAGCATCAACCATTCAAACTACTCAAACTACTCAGACTCAACAGACTAGTGCGCCCAAACAAAAAGAGATCGATCGCAAAAGCATGGCGGTAGGCGCCGAAAAAATGTATCGAGCGGCTGAAACGGCAACAAATACGGTAACCGCCGCCGGACGCGCAACTATCGGATTTTTCAAATCGGTTACAAACAAGGTAGGGTTAGCAAAAGATAAAGCGACAGATACGATCGGTCAAAAAAACACCGAACAAAAAACCAAAGTCGAAATCGATACAAGAGCCTCAAGGGCCGAAACAAGAAAGTCGCAAAATGTTTTTTACTCCTTCATCGATAAGAATGCCAAATTCAATGACGTTATGAATAATCCAAATGCATCGAAGGAAGATAAGGCCATCGCTTTAAAGGAATTTAGCAGCGCCTATGACAAATTACCTCCGAACGTAAAAATGGCTTATAGAAATGATATGGTAGAAGCTTTGAAAAATGGCATTCAAAACGAAAGCAAAGTCGATAACATTATGAAAGAGACGCTATCTACCGAAAAATCGTTCCATAACAACATTAAGAACATTCTAAGCGGTCTTGAAAAACTAGAAAACGATCCCAAAGTTCCAAAGAATGAACTTGCCCGGATGAAAGAAGAATACAAATCCTTAGAGATGGAACTTTCAAAGAATATCAAAGCGCTAGAAAATATCGGAAATAGCTCCATTTCGGATGCTGAAAAACTACTGCTCTTAAAAGAGCATATAACTCTCAATAAAGACTCTTCTTATGGGAAAGCGATGGATAAGGTCGTTTTCAACATGGAAAAGAATAAGGCGATAATTGACAAAAGTAAGGATGCAGAAAATAAAGTCATGCTAAATCAAAATATTATCGCTCCCGTTCAAAGAGGTCCGCGCTATGTGCTTCTTGTTGCAGATCTCGAGAAAAAGCATAGCGACCCCGCCTTTAAGGCTCTTGCGAACGACTTAAATACGGAAATTAAAGGAAACGTCGCAAGGTGGAATAGAGAATTACCCAAATAGCTTTTTTTCGATATCGTCTTTAGACGATCCGCCGCTTTCCTTTTTCCCAAGCAGTTTAAAACTTTCGCAGAGATTGGCTTTCTCCCTATCGGCTACATATTCCGTTCCAGGAACGAGACAGTCATTGGGCTTGCCGACCTGATAAAAGACACAGTTTTTGCAGACGTGCAAATCGGCATGGCAGACTTCGCAAGTAGCTCTAAACCCTATTTTTCCCCATTCAAATTCAGGGAGGCCCGCTCCGCATTTGTAGCAGACTTTCATGCGCGAACCTTTTTTATCTGCTTATTATTTTCAAATTCCATTTCAACCCTTAAACTACCATCCGGATTGTATTTTAACCACTTGCCATGTTTCTTGCCGTCTTTATATTCTGCGGAAAAGACAAGCACTCCATCTTCATTCCACTCTTTAAAGGGGCCATCCAGCATGCCGCTTTTAAACGTTTTTAAAGATTTTTGCACTCCATCTTCATAATAGCTTTTTTCTTCTCCCTCAGGATTGTCATTGAGGAAAAAGACGGTCTTTTTGATTTGTCCGGTAGGATAATATTCGCATGCCTTGCCATTTTGACAATCATCTTTAAAGCTAGCTGTTACTAGAACTTTTCCTTCATTTGAATAAACGGTCGCAAGCCCCTCTTTTTTCCCTTTACTATAAAGGGTGGAAGAGATTTTTGTTCCCGCCTCGTTATATTCCGATACCTCGCCGTCGATTAAACCCTCTACATAAGCCGCTTCAAAAGATTTAACTTTTCCAAACATTTCATGTACGGGATAAAAGACTTGGGCAATTCCATGAAGTTTATTGTCTTTATAGTGATAAACAAGCTCTTCGCCCGTATTTTTCTTTAAATAGAAAAGACCATCCAGATTGCCATCTACGTAAGTTGCTTCTTCAAGAGGCTCTCCTTCTTCATCAAATAAGCTTCTTTTGCCATGGAGCTTGCCTGCTTTATAATTCATCACCACTTGTTTTTTTCCAGTCGGAAAAAATCTAAGCTGCTCTCCGTCTAAAAGCCCCTGATTAAAGTGCATACGCTTAGCGGGTATTTTATTTTCGTAAAAGGAAAGATGCTCCCCATCGGGTTCGCCATTTAAAAATGTCCCCTTTTCTTTTATCTCTCCATTTTCAAAATAAGAGATAAACTCTCCGTCAATTAATCCCTCTTTATAAAATGCTTGAGAAAAGAGTTTTCCTGATGGATAGTACTTTTTCTCTTCGCCTTCTTTTTTCCCTTTTAGATACCTGGCGGTATGCTGCAAGGTTCCGTTGTCATACCACTCTTTAAGTTCTAGATGAGGCTCATCATCAAGAAAGCGGCCGTCAAAAACAAGAACGCCTGCTTCATTCCATTCTTGATAAGGACCGTTCTTTTTACCCTCTTTGAAAGAAATATTTAGATAGGGTTTTCCCGAAGAATGAGATTCTTTGAAGACGCCTGTTTCGATGCCGTTTTCATATTGGCCCGTTTTTATAAGAGATCCGTTTTTATCCCATTCGTAGAAAACGCCTGTGGGCTTTCCTTGGGTAAAGGCGTATTTAAGATAGGGCTTTCCATTATCGAAAAATTCTTCATAAACGCCCGATTTTAGATGATCGACGTAATTTGCTTTTGTTCTGACTTGCCCGTTATCAAAAAAATCAATCTGGGGACCTTCAAATAAACCGTCAGCATAATTATAAGCGCGTTTTAAATTGCCGTTCGCATACCATTCTTTATAAGGACCGTTTAACGATCCGTTCTTTAAGCCGTATTCAGCAATCTTTTGCCCTTTTTCACTATATATTTCACCGGATTGCCTGTCTTCCTTTAGGACAACGGTCCCGTTTTCATCAAAGTCGACTCTTAAGCCTGTCTCATCGACTTTCGACTTTAACTTTCCCGATGGGTAGTAGCTTTTTTTCAATCCTTTCATCTCGCCCATCACATAGTAGGCCTCAAAACTAACTGCGCCATCCGGATAATATTGAATCCAATCCCCATGAGGAAGGCCGAAAAGAAATTCTTGCGTTTCTCGAACTCTTCCTCCTTCATAATATCGAGAGAGAGCTTTTACTTTTTTTTGCGAATGAGGAAGTCCATTAAGATAATAAATCGATTCGACAAGCTCGCCCTTATCATTCCATTCTTCTTTAAGCCCCTGAAGAATTCCCTTTTCAAAACTTTTTAAACTTTGACGTCCGCCTTTTTCAAAATAGGTCTCCCATTCACCTGAAGGGAGGCCGTCTTTATAGTGCCTCTTAAAGGCAATTTTTCCATTATCGTAATACCCTTTTTCTTCACCCGATTTTCTACCCATTACATAGTAGACGGTATGTTCAATCAAACCATTTGGATAAAAAGAGCTCATTTCACCATGAAGTTTGCCTTCATAATAAAGAGCCATGCTCTCAATCTTCGAGCTCTCGCTGTAAAGGACGCTTGGACCATGAGCTAAAACAATACCGTTAACGCGTTTGACATCGGTTTCGTTTTTTAACCGCCCTTCAATGTCAAATGAAAGCTCTTTCACAGGCTCATCGCCATCAAAAAGAAGAACAGTTTGTTTACCGCCTTCGCCTTTCTCTATAACTTTGTTATGCCAATAAGGCTGCTTTTGCTTGAGAACGGAGACAGGCTCAATTTCCGCCTGAAGTGATAAGAATGATAAAAATAAGATTAGATAATACATGTAGCAGAAATTATAAATTATAACCCTAGAGTCAATCAATTAGATTATCAACGGCAAGCTCGTCCGCTTCGGCCGGAAGACTGTAGGCGGCTATAATTCCTGCAAATGAAATAAGACCCAAGAGCATTAATGCCCTGGCATAAGCGTCTTCTTCAAATAATTTTGTTAAAAGAGAGCCTCCTCCCGGCCCTATAAACTCAGCTACACACCAAACGCATCCCATAAGGAAGGCCGAAACCATGCCTGGATTACTAGGAGAAATCTTGTTTCCAAGGGATACTGAAACAGGATTTACCACTGCAATGGCAGCGCCCGTTATAAAAAGAAGCGGAATGATTTGGCCTTCTTCTAGCTCAGGCATAAAAAGTATGGAATAAAGAGCAAGTGTTCCAATTAATGAAGAAATCCAAATAACCGACTTAGAAGAATATTTATCCGCAAGAAACCCGCTTGGTATAAGTAAAAACACTCCCCCAAGGACGTACGCCAAATGCCCCCCGCCATAAACAAGCCAAGGCTCATACCCTCTCGATTTTAACAAGTCCGGCAATAAGAAAATAAGCCCCCAGGCAAGGGCTTGATTGCAAACCTGAGAGATGTACAAAAGGCGAAGGGATCGGTTCTTAAAAAATTTAAGAAAGCTTAAAAAGGGAGGGCGCTTCTTCTTTATATTATCGGTTGCAGGAAGAACTGCGCTCTTTAATGAAAATACAACTAGCAAGAAGGCGGGAATAATAAGATAAAAAGTATTCGCGTTTGTAGCGAGATATACCCAGGAATAGGTAATTTGGCTCATGGCAAGGCCTAGCGCTCCAAACATAGCAAATATTGTTATGTAGGTTGACCGTCTCTTTTCATTAAGCCTTCCCACCATGCCAACGGCTGCCGGATGAAAGGCGCCAGATCCTAAACATACTAGCCAAAACAAGAATCCAAAGAGAGGGTAACTGGTTGTATAGGCAAAAAATGCCCCTGACGCACTTACCAGCACACCAAAGAGAATCAAAGCTTTACGGTGGCCTGAATCGGAGAGGCGTCCAAACACCACTTGCATCCCTTCGCCGCAAGAAGCCCCGATCGCCCAAATAAGTCCAGCAAGAGCTACATCGAGATTATTAAGTGTCTTAAATACAGGCCATATTCCAATCATAAAATCGACCAAAAAATGGAAAACACAGAGTATTAGTAAACTAAAAATAGGCGCCGAAAAGAAACTATTCATTTTCTTGCATGGGTAAGATAGTAAAGATTCTATTATATATGACATTAAAAGTTAAGTTATTTCAAATAATTATCTAACATTAATGGCTTAGGTTAAAAAAAAGCTTCACTTGATTTTCTAGTTTTTTTAATGTAAAAACAAAATTACAAAAATGGGTTTAATAGGAGAACACCATGAAAAAAAGAAATTTCAAAGCATTAGCATTATCAGCTCTTTTGCTCGGCCTAGTTGTCGCAGCTCCAGCTCATGCTGATGAAGAGCAAGTTGATGAAACGCAAATGATGCTCGCTGGCGGATCATGCGGCGGCGGATCTTGCGGCCACAAACAACAGCCAAACACAACCACACAGCCTAACAACCCAAATACAACAAACAATCCAAACCAACCACAAGACATTAAAAAGAAAAACGGCGGATCATGCGGTCATATCCTAGCCGGCGGCTGCGGTTGCGGTAAAGACAAGAACAACGAAACTAACCGTCAAAAATTATTGGCTTAATTAGTTTTTATATCCCCCTCTCCATGAGGGGGAGCTTTCATCAACTAAAAGGAGTTTGAATCATGAAAAAACAACACTATAAAAAGTTGATTCTCATAGGTTTATCGGCAGCGTTTTCGCTTAATGCGGCAGACGCGAAAGATACTAAAGCTCCGGAAGCTCAAGATGCGGCGTACGGCAACATGAATTATCATCTCATGACCGATGACGACATCAAATTAGAATTAAGTCAAGAAGGGTTGAAGCTTTATAACTCTCTTGATGAAGAAGGAAAAGCGCTCGCCCGAAAAGTCGCCTCCCAGCGCTGCGCTAAAACGAATGAATGCAAAGGCTTGAACGCTTGCGCAACTGATGACAATAAATGCGCAGGGCAAGGTAAATGCAAAGGGACGAGCAAATGCGGATTTTCCAATAAGGATTTAGCTGTTAAAGTCGTCTACGACAAGCTAATGAAAGAAAAACGCGACAATCTAACTAAATAAAGAGCCTTTATCCAGAGTGAAAAATCTAGGTATCGGGATTGGTCTTAGGCCTGACCATTACTCGACTATTCTAACGGAATGGCCTAAAATCGACTGGTTTGAAATCATCAGTGAAAATTTCATGGGGGATGGAGGAAGGCCGATGGCCATACTCGACTCCATTTGTGAAAAATACCCTGTCGTTCAGCATGGGGTTTCTCTTGCTATTGGATCGGTAGATCCTCTCGATTTTGATTATCTAAAAAAATTGAAAGCCTTAGCAAGAAGAACCAAGACTCCTTGGATTTCGGATCATCTATGCTGGGGTAAATTGGAAGGCGCCCATTATCACGATCTTTTGCCATTACCTTATACAAAAGAAGTGATCGATTATGTAGCGGAGCGCGCGCGCATCGTCCAAGACTTTCTAGAACTCCCGTTTGCCCTTGAAAATCTCTCCTCTTATGTTGCCTTTAACGACGATCAAATGCCTGAATGGGAATTTTATGGTGCCATTGCAGAAAAAGCCGACGTTAAAATGATGCTCGACGTCAACAATGTCTACGTTTCTTCAAGAAATCATGGGTTTGATCCCATGGACTATATTACAAAAATACCTTTAGAAAGAGTTATTCAGTACCATCTGGCAGGACATACCGATAAAGGCACCCACTGCCTTGACACCCATGATAACTATGTTTGCGATGCGGTCTGGGAGCTTTACGGCAAAATTTATCCATTACGCCCCGCGTCTACGCTGCTTGAATGGGACGATAACTTCATCCCCTTCCACGAAACATGGAACGAGGCATTAAAAGCTAAAAATTATCAACGCGAGCTTGCGGCAAAATGAAATTAAAAGAGATGCAAGCCTGGTTTACAAAGCAAATCGCAACCCCTTTAAATGATGACCAGACTATTGCCGCGATAAATATTCAAGAAGAGGCGCCTTTATATATTAAAAAAAGCCCCACGCTTGAACCCCATGAACGAATTGAAATTTATAATCAGCAGTACTGGTGGCGTTTAATTAATACGATGCAGGAGCACTTTCCTCTCGTTCTCGCTTTATTTGGAACAACCCCTTTTAATGAACAGCTTGCTATACCCTTTATAAGAAAATATAAACCCTACGACTGGAATATCAATTTATTAGGGGAAAAATTCCCTAAATGGATTGAAGAGGCTTATCAAGAAAACGATAAAGCGCTCGTTTTAAACGCAGCTAAAATTGACTGGGCCTATATTTCATCCTTTTTAGCCAAAGACTTTAAACCCTCCTCTTATGATTTAGACGAAAAATTGGTGCATTCGCCCTCGCTTTTCTTATTTGAAATGCCCTACGATCTCTTCTCCTTTCGACGTGAAGCATTAAAGCAAGAGGCAGATTACTGGCTCGACAATCCCTTTCCCACGTTGAATAAAGGACGTCCTTATTACTTTATTTTTTATAGAAATCAAAACTACGACCTCGCCTGGCAAGAGGTCGACGAAGCCGAATTCCGGATTTTATCCCTTTTTGAAAAGGCTCTTTCTTTAAATGAGCTCTGCGATATACTTGAAGATCATCCTTTTCAAGATAAAGCAGAAGCCAAACTATCGGCCTGGATTCAAAAATGGACATCAAAAACCCTTCTCGTTCCCGCGAAATCGCATTTAATGCCTTAAACGCCTTTTTAAAAGAAGGGGCCTTCCTAAATAGCGCCGAGCTTGATCCATTTGCCAAAAGTTTAGCCTATGGCACTTGTCAATACCTCTTGGTTTTAGATTCTTTTATAAAAAAGAATCGTCCTAAAAAACTAAAAGAAAGAACGCTTCTTTATTTAGCCCTTTATGAACGCTTCTTTATGAAAACACCTGCCTTTGCTGCGCAAAATGAATGGATAGAAGTCAGCAAAAAGGTTTGCCACCCATTATTTGTTAAATTCTTTAACCACTACCTAAGAAACTTGAATAGTAGGTTGGAGTATAAAGAGGAAGACGCTTATCCCTCTTTATTAAAAGGCCGGTTTACGGAAGAGATTTATTTAGCTATGAATCAGCCTGCTAGGCTTTTTGTAAGGGACAGGTTGGATAAGAAATTTATAGAGGTCGAAAAGCTTTCCCCTTACCTTGATTCAGATCGGTATTATGTACAAAACCCTACCCCGTTTTATTTAATAGAAGCGCTCGTTCACGAAATCGATCCTCCAAAAACGATTCTTGACCTATGCGCAAATCCTGGAGGAAAGACGATCGCGCTTAGTGAATTTTTTCCAAATAGCGAATTTTACGTAAATGATTTGAAAGAGGGGCGTGAAATGTTTCAAAATTTCAATCGTCTCGGAATTAAAGCCCATTTCACACAAGGAAGCGCTCTAGAATATCCGGAAGATAAACAATTTGATTTAGTCATAATTGACGCCCCTTGCTCTAATTCCGGCGTTTTAAACAAGCGTCCCGAAGCGCGCCATCGCTTGACAAAAGAATCTGTTATGAAAATGCACGAGCTGCAAATCAAGCTTTTTGAAAAAGGGCAAAAACTTGGGAAAAACGTTTGCTATATGACCTGCTCCATTCTCGATGAAGAAAATGAGATGCCGCAAAAAGCCGCCTTTTCAAAAACGATCCTTCCCGATGAAAAGGGATTGGACGGGGGCTATATGGGATTAATCCGTTGAAGGTCTAAGTTTTTTGGGAGAGGGTGCGCCGCCATCCGTCGGAAATAAGACTCTTCTTATTTTAGATGCGCCGCCGCCGCCGGTTCCGGCTACATTTGCGACTGTATAACCTGCGTCTTCGAAGGCTTTTCTAACCTTTCCTTCTTTTCTCTCAGGGCTATTCACATCATTTTCCACGAGAAGAACTTTTCCTTCGTCAGACTTAGCCATTTCCGAATAAAGAGGCAGGTCTTTTTTCTCTGTATCAGATCTGGAATTTGAAAAATGTTGATAAGATCTTTTACGCAATTCCTGATCGGTTTTGCCGATATAAATGAAATCTCTTTTTAGAAGAATACCGTAGATTTTTGAGCCTACTTTTTTCGCGGTAGGCGACCAATCTGCGTGAAAGAATCCTTCCTTGTCTTTGTAAAAATCATATATGCGAGAACTTTCAAGAAGTTCTTCCGCCTTTTTAACAGGACTTTCCGGCGCTTTGTTTTCAGCATCGGATTTTACTTCTTTTTTGGGAACGCAAGCACCGCCGCCGCCGCCTATGTTTTGATTGTAGCCATGCGCGATAGTTTTTAATGCGATGATAAATGCTCTTTCCCAATTATCAAGGCTTTCGTCGGACTTTAGTTCTTTTAAAACAGCCCACTCAAATTTATCGGGATTTTTTCGAACAGCGGCAGGAAATAATTTCTTTCCCTCGGAACGCTTTGTATTGAAAGTCGTATGATAGCTATAAAGCCGTTTTCTTGCCGTCGTATCGGTCTGGCCAATCAAAAGCTTGCCGTCTTCTTTGTTGCGGAAGACATAAATTAAGCGTTTTTTGTTACCGCATCCAGGAGTAAGATCGACTTGCACCCTTTCATCCTTAACAACGACGCTGTGCCAATGATCGGGACAATAAGGAGACGTATCGATTCTATCGCCAATATCGACAATTAATTTTTTTAACTCAACGGGCATAATAATATTATGCCCGAATTAATATATCAAAACAATTACTAAATCTTACTAAAATCAACAACGAAAGGCTTTATAACTGGCACTCCCGATTCTTGAACGCTAAATATTTGTTCTCCCCCTTTTTGACCGAGGTAAAAGCCGACAAAAAACCCTGCAAACGGGGCGTAGAAGGCGGTATGGCAAGAAATGCACGCCAGGATCGTAATAGAGGTAATCCCAAGATTTACAATGGACGGAAATTTCGCCTGACCCAGCATTTCGGCATATCCTCTTGCGCAAATGGGCTGAGTTTCTAAGGCTTCAGGGATCTCTTTATTATGCCGATAATATAAAGCACCGGCTATTGTACCTACAGCAAATGATGCGACAAAAGTAACGGGAGACAGCAGTAAGCCAAAGACAGCAATGGCAGCTCTTGCAACTTGCGTAGCAAGTTCATACGATTTTTTACTTTTTAACGTTTCTAAAAAGGTACTTTTTACCGGTTCAGATTTTATTTCACAGCAACACGCTGAGGCAGCTTGCATAACTATCAACTCCTATTTTAAAATGTGCAGTTTATGAAAAAAGAGATAATAAATTCGACACCTGTTTTGACCTTTTCCCTGTTTTCAAATCAGCCGCGCATAAAGTGCTATTCCTTCACTAAAGAAAACGGAAATTTAAGCTTAAGCCATGATGTCGATAGTAGCGATTCCAATCGATCAGCCCTTTTAAAGGCATTTAATATTGAAAGGTTTTATGAAGTGCATCAAGTGCATGGAGACATAATTTGCGAATGGAATGATTTAAAAGATAGCGACGGCATACACACTAATAAACCGATGATTCCCTTATTCATAAGGACAGCAGACTGTCAGGCCGCTGTTTTTTTTGATCCGAACAAGTTAGTTTTAGCCGTAGTGCATGCGGGCTGGAGAGGGCAAGAGAAGAGAATCTACACGAAAACCATTCATAAACTGAAAGAGCGCTATGGAACAGAAGCAAGCGATTTACTTGTAGGCATCGGGCCTTCAATCGGAGCTGAATCATTCGAATTTAAAGAAAATCCTCCCGCTTTTATGCTTGAACACCCTACCGGCTCATTTTGCTACGATTTAAAGAATGCGGCCAAACAAGAATTGCGAGAAGCCGGAATACTTGCGGATCATATTGAAGTAGCCCCTGAATGTACGATTAAAGATCTGCGATTTTATTCTCACAGAAAAGAAAAAACTTTATCCAGGCAAGGGATGCTTGCCTGGATATGTAGTTAAAGAAGGAATTCGAAATTATCTTTTAGCAAATTTATAAGTGCCGCCGCCGTGGGGGGCGGGTGCATTTGCCCTCTGGATAGCGGGAAGCGCCGCTTGATTATATTCAACGACATCGCCTGCAGCGGTATGATGAACAACCGCGACTACATCGCGCGCGCGAACACCCTGCGCTGGGGCTTGCGGCTGGGGATAGGGAAGGGCCGCCGCTTTTGCCTGGCGAAGCGGATTTCCGCTGTGATTTATATAAGGCGATCCTCCGCCAATGGGTGGGGTATATGCCATTTCAAGTCTCCTTGGTTTTGGCGGTAATATCTAATAGCTTCATTAAGATTGATTAAAGATTTGTTAAAATTCTAAATAAGGTATCATAGATGCCATGAAGATCGTTTTTACTGGCGCAAGCTCTTTTACCGGAATGTGGTTTTGCAAAGCATTGAGCGACCTTGGCCACACAGTTTTTCCCTTTTTGCAAAAAAAAATCGGCGATTATGAAGGCTTGAGAAAGGAACGGGCAAACCAACTAAAAACACCTATTTATGATGTGCCTTTTGGCTCTGATGCTTTTTATCAGGCTTTAAATGAAATCGGATCAATCGATCATTTTTGCCATCATGCAGCCGATGTTACAAATTACAAAAGCCCCGATTTTAATCCTCTTAAAGCGCTTGAAAACAACACCTATAACGCAAAAAAAACGCTTGAGCTTTTAGAAAAAAAAGGGTGCCGCGACTTTATTCTCACGGGATCTGTATTTGAGCCTTACGAAGGCAAAGGCACATGCGATAAAGCCGTTTCACCTTACGGCCTATCCAAAGGGTTTACCTCAGAGTATTATCGATATTTTGTTCCTCTTTATGGAATGAAGTTTAGAAAATTTGTCATACCCAATCCATTCGGCCCCTTTGAAGAGGTAAGATTTACAACATTTCTTGCTCAAAAATGGCTTAAAAATGAAATTCCGGTTGTCACCCAGCCTGATTATGTACGCGATAATATTCCCGTTAATTTGCTTGCCGAAAGCTATGCGCATTTCGTCGATTCGGACAACGAACAACTTAATCCAAGCTATAAACCCGAAAGAACAGAGGCGTTTGTAGCCCGTTTTAGCCAAGGGTTAAAGGCGCACCTTCACCGCGACTGCCGTTTTGAGGTGCAAACTCAAGTCGATTTTAAAGAGCCTCTTGAAAGGATTAATACCGATACCATCAGGCTTCCTTTTGATTCCGATCGATTCTATAAAGATCTTGCCGACTACTATTTAAGGACCTATGGCTAAAATCGGCATCGTCATTTTAACTTTGAATGCAGAGCGCTACATGATTCCTCTCCTTGAGGCGCTTAAAAAACAAACCGTTCCGCATAAAGTTTTAGTTGCCGACTCTCATTCTAAAGACCAAACCGTCGAGATCGCCAAAAGTTATGGCGCTTCCCTATTGATGATTGCCCGAAAAGAATTTAATCACGGTTTAACTCGGGAAAAAGCGCGTAAAGCGCTTGATGCCGATATCGTCGTTTTTATGACGCAAGACGCGCTTCCTATAGACGAATATTTAATCGAAAAACTAACGGCTCCGCTTGTTAGTAATAAAGCGGCGCTTTCCTATGCAAGGCAGCTTCCCTACCCTGGAGCCGGATTTTTTGAAGCTTTTCACAGGCAGTATAACTATCCTGAACAGTCGCAGCTGAGATCGATAGAAGATGTTGCTGCATACGGCGCTTATACCTTTTTTTGTTCTAACTCCTGCGCGGCCTATATTTCCTCTGAATTAGATGCGATTGGAGGCTTTCCCGATGTTTTACTCGGAGAAGATACCTATGCCTGCGCAACCCTGCTCAAAAACGGCAAAAAAATTGCCTACACGGCCGATGCAAAAGTCTATCATTCCCATAACTACACGCTTCTGGAAGAGTTCAAGCGAAGCTTTGACACCGGTTATGCAAGATCTAAACTAAATAAGCTCATCGGCGGACGCGAGCAAGACGAGAAAAGGGGGCAGGCCTATGCCAAAACCCTATTAACACGATTGAAAAGCAAGCCCTGGCTTCTTCCTTATACCTTTATGCTTCTTACAGCCAAATGGTTAGGTTACCGTTTAGGTTATAAAGGCCACTCTCTCCCAAATAAATTTAAGATAAAGTTATCCTCCACTCCTTATTATTTTTATAATTAATAAATTATAATTAATAGTATGGCGCGTGATATTAATCCTAAATCAAATACTTTCATTTCTTATTACGCTGAATTAGACAAGTGTAAAAATGTAGAGCAAGTAAAAGGAACCGATCTTTGGAAACTAAGAGATAATCTTCCTAAAATTCCTGCTTGGTCATTGTTCTCTTTACGAGAAAGAAAGAGAGTAATTCAGGATATGAAAGTCTTGAATCAGGAAGTACAAACACGCGTGTATGAGATTCTAAATACCGCATCAAACGGCTTTGAAGATATATTAAGCGCTATAAAATATGACAGACATAACTGCCTTTTCAACCCTGAAATTTTAAAAGATATTATCGATAATAACGATATAACTTACGGAGAAAAAAGAAAGGCGATTGTAGATGTTTTTTTATCCAATTTTCAAGAGATTGCAGATGATCCTGCCATTAAAAATCAGCTCGAAAAAATAAGCCCTCAGGAAAGAAAAGAGCTGCTCGCTATTAAAGAGGCTTTTAAACAGGCTGAAACCCCGCAAGAAAAAGTTAAGGTCTTAAAAGCTATAAAGATTTTACCTGAATCTCATCATGCGTCAAACTTTACCAATCTTTGTTTAATCGGGGCGGATGATCCTGAATTCATTTACGCCGTTCTCTTCAAAATTCCCTTTGAAAGCCAGCCGCCGCACCCGGTGCGCGAAGCTTTTATTTCCCTATTTTTTCAAGGAGATAGTGAAAAATATGAGGAACCTGCCTCCTATAAAACCCTTGAACGAAGCATTAAAACTTTTGATTATGGTTCTATTCCAACAAAACTAAAGGAATGGAATCAAAAAATAAGCGATAACCCAAACGCAGCGTTAAGGACACTGACTCCCGCCTTGAAAGATCTATCAAAACGTCTAATCGAACATACAAACGTATCGATCGGCGACTATTTCAAGTCGGTTTTTTCACGAGAGAAAAGTAAAGATATTAATGCGCGTAAAAATCTGGCTAAAACAATTCCTGAGATAGAGAAACTAAGAGAAACCCTAAAAGCAAGAACTAAGGATCGGGCTCACTTCAAAAACGTGAAAAGAAATTGCGTCGAAATCGGAAAAAATCAAAATTTACCGGCTTTACGCCTAAAATATCGAAAGGAACTAGGTAAAGATATCCCGCTTAAAAAATTGGACATGGCCTTAGACAATTTAAATGAAAATTCTTTAAGCAGAGTTCAAGATTTAATCAAAGAATATGGAATTGATAATGAAGACGCCTTAATAAAGCTATTAGCTATTCGCTTAACTCATTTTCCCGTGCTTGCGGCGATTCTTTCATCCAATAATTACGATAGCAACCAAGAACTCAAGCAATTTATAATTAAGCTAAATGTTGCTAGATCAGAAGTTTTGAGGATTTTAAAGTCGTATGAATAAATTCTGATCGTTTATGCGCAATCTCTTCATTAGATATTTTCTCAGGAAATAATCGTAATAGATGGCTTCTTCTCACGTTGAAGAATAGCTCATTCAACTGGGGAACAGTGACGCCCGAAATCCAATTCATTTCAGAGCCGAGCTTTAATAGACTGATCGCATTAAGGGCTTCTTGAGCATCCATGTTATACGAGTGATTCAAAACACCATAGGCGCGGGAGACTTTATCTTTCATATCATTATTGGTAGACGCTTTTTGACGGGCAATCGATTCGGCTCCAATCATTTTGGTAGTATAGGCGCGGATCGATTGCAGAATTGACTCCTCGTTAACTCCTAATGTAAAGCGGTTTGACACAATTAATAGATCGCCAATCGGATGCTCTTGTCCAAGGAAGAAGCTTGTTTCAATCGCTTCATCTTCGTATTTTTTTAATAGTTCATGTATCTGCCCTGTTTGCATTAATGTAGTCAGCTGTAAAAAGGTAGTTACATGAAGAGCCGTCCCGCTTTCGGCAGGATCTGCTGTAAGAAATCCAAATTGATGAGAATAGGCAAAAGGAATTGCCTGGCTTAACGCTTCTTCCAATTTATAGAGTCGATTCCAAGATCCTTCCAAATCTCCTTTAATGTCGATAATTTGGATGTGAAGATGGTCCTTAAGATTAAACGATGCTAAAAATTCTCCCGTATCATCAACAATAAATGCTTCTCCCGCATGCGCTTGCTGAAATGATTCTGAAGAGAGGTAGTGTTCCATAAGGAACTCTTTTTCAAGAGGTCCTATTTCTTCTCCATTCAATAAATAAGGGCGAATTAGATCTTTATGTGAAAGCAGCTCTTTTGAAAGCAGCGATATGATTTGCTTTCGTCTATCTGTCGAAAGTTTAGCCGGAAATTTAAATTTATCAATGTTTCGTCTCAAAGCAATATTGGATGCAACCCAAATTGGATTGTAATCATTAAACCAAGGACTCTTTTGCTTTAGAAGCTGATCATTTCTGTATGTCATTGTTTTTCATCTTCAATTCAGGATTTCTTTCAGTAAGTTCACGGATTTGATCGCGTAGTAATGCGGCTTGTTCGTAATCTTCAGCTTTTAATGTCTCTGATAAAGCTTCGTTCAATGCAAGTAATTTTGCCGATAAATTGAGCTCTTTGGATTCGCCCGGCTTTCTTCCAATATGGACAGGTATAGTTTTTCTAAATTGCGATAAACGAGGAGGCATCTTTGATTGATGGGCAAGCTCCTGAAATACGACTTCATCAAAAATATCGTAACAGACGGAGCATCCAAGAGGGTGGCCCATACGAACGGATTCAAAAGAGGTACCGCAATTTCCACACGCAAGACCGCCTCCCTCTCCTGCAGCAAATGGAGTAAGGGCGTTTTCGCCATGCAGTCTACGATATAGTTCGGGACAGTCGGCACACATAGTCATATGAGTGACCTGATCTCCTACGATCTCAGTATAGAGAACAGCTGGAGGCTTTTTGCAATCTGTGCATTCAAGGGGTCTATCGGCTGACTTATCTAAAAAATTCTCTACCATATTCTTATGGTAGGACGAATTGAAATAGAGTAAAAGGGAAAAAATAGAGAAATAAAATGAGTCTTGATGGACTCGAACCATCGACTCCCTCATTAAAAGTGAGGTGCTCTACCGACTGAGCTAAAGACTCGGCACAAACTGTTGACCCCAAGGGGATTCGAACCCCTGTTATCGGAATGAAAATCCGGTGTCCTGGACCAGGCTAGACGATGGGGCCAGATTATTAGCTAATCTACCTACTTTCATCACGTTGCCGTTTTGAAAGTGGCTCCATCGTACTGGATTTTCCGATTTTTAATCAAGAATATCAAACCGTCATGATCTCTTTTTCTTTTTGAACAGTAGCTTCATCTGCCAAAGAGCAAAATTTGTCTGTATGTTCTTGAATCGTTTTCTCAATTTTTTTTAACTGATCTTCCGGCAAAATCCATTCTTGCTTCTGCTTACGGGCCTTTTCATTCATATCGCGGCGAATGTTTCTAATTTTAACTTTAGCCTCTTCGCACATTTTATGAATAATTTTTACCATCTCTTTACGCTTCGCTTCATCCATCGGTGGAATCTTTATTCTAACCACATTTCCGTCTGCGATTGGCGATACGCCTAAATTCGCTTTTTCGATAGCTTTTGCGATAACATTTACATTTTTAGGATCGAAAGGCGTAACAACAAGCTGTCTTGCTTCTGGGGCATTAATGGATGCCACTTCCTTCAATCTTGTAGGAGAACCATATACTTCTACCATAACCCCGTCAAGCATTCCTGTATTGGCCCGGCCTGTTCGTATTGTCTTAAGCTCAACTTTAAAATGCTCGAGCGTCCCGTTCATTTTTTCTTTTGTTTCGTCAGCTATCGTTGCCATGGTTAATTATAGTACCTTTTTTATGTGAAATTAAATTTTGAAGTTGATTTATGCCCAATTCATTCATATTCATGACAAATACAGGCACTTTATTGTTCATGCAAAGAGTAATGGCTGTAAGGTCCATCACACCCAGCTTTTTGTTAAGGTATTCGGCATAAGAAAGGGTATCGAATTTATTCGCGCCTCCTTTCAAAGGATCCTTATCATAAACGCCATCTACTTTTGTTGCTTTAACAAGCAAATCAGCTCCGATCTCGGATGCCCTTAAAGCGGCGGCGGTATCCGTTGTAAAGAGAGGATTTCCTGTTCCTCCAACAAAAACAATAAGATCGCCTCGTTTTAAGGCGTCTATTACTTTATCGTATTGATAACTTTCCGCGACACGTGGACATTCTAATGCCGAAAAAAGAGTGGTTTTTGTTCCTTGCTTTTCAAGCTCTGCCTTTAAAGCCACGCCGTTGATTAAAGTGGCCAGCATTCCCATATGGTCTGCTTGCGTGCGGTTCATTCCATTATCTGCCAAGTGAAGGCCACGAAAAATATTTCCGCCTCCAATGACAACAGCTAATTCATATCCCTCATTTTTAACTTGTATGAGGTTGGAAGCGGTTTTTTTGAGCGCAATGGGATCAATTCCCATAGGATTGCTTCCAAGCAGCATTTCGCCTGAAAGTTTCAGAAGAATTCTTTTCATAATGTTGTTTAGAGAATAGCAATAGGGAGAAAAACCTACCAAATATTTCTATTTGGTAGGTTTAAAATGATTATTGTCCGACTTTCCAGCGGATGAAATTAGCAAGGGCAAGCGACTTGCCGATTGCTTTTGCCCGTTCAGCCACAACCGCATCGATCGTTTTCGAGTCATCGCGGATGTAATTTTGACGGTTTAAGCAAACTTGATCATAGTAAGATTCGATCTTACCTGTCAGGATTTTCTCAATGATATTATCCGGCTTGCCCTTCATCTGGGTGCGAGCAATATCTCTTTCCTGATCAATGATCTCTTGCGGCACTTTGCTAGGATTGAGGTAGTTAGGATCGGTTGCGGCGACATGCATCGCAATACCCTTAGCTAAGTCTTCTTCGCCAGCTGCGCCGTCAATCTCAACTGCTGTCACAATCTTTCCGCCCATATGGGAGTAAAGACCGATCGAACTGTTTGGATTCTTTCTCAGCGTAAGCACCCTTTTAATCTGGATGTTTTCACCGATAACCTGAACGATCGTAGCTCTATACTGATCGATCGTCAAGGCTGGATCTTTCGAATACTTTTGGCTTAAAAAAGCTTCTAAGGATTTAGGTTCACTTTTAGCAACTTCTTCCGCGATGTTCTTCAAGAAATCTTGGAAACGATCGTTGCGTACAACGAAATCGGTCTCAGCATTTACTTCGACGATACCAATAACAGGACCATTTTCAAAGAAGGCAATCTGTCCCTCTTTTGTATCGCGCTCCGCTTTTTTAATTGCAGACGCCATACCGGCCTTGCGAAGATCTTCGATAGCCTGATCAAGATTTCCGTTCGTTTTTTCAAGCGTTTCTTTGCATTTTGCAACGCCTACGCCCGTTCTTTCGCGGAGTTCTTTAATCATCTGAGAAGTAATTTCGGCCATACTTATGCTCCCTCGTTCGCTTTTTGAGCCTCTTCTTCACTCAACTCAACCGATTCAGACTCTTCTTCATAGTCTTCATCGCCTTTAGATTGAGCAACTTTTAATTCATTCTTTTTGTCGATAACCGCTTGTGCAAGGGCGCTCAAGATAAGCTTTACGCTCTTCAATGCGTCGTCGTTGCAAGCGATGATATGTTGGATCGGATCCGGATCGCAGTTAGTATCGACAAGGGCCATTACAGGAATGCCAAGCTTATTTGCTTCAGCCACTGCAATATGCTCTTTCATAGGATCAACAACGATCAGAAGGCCAGGAGGCTTTCTCATCGAGCGAACGCCTGAAAGGTTTTTGTCGAGCTTAATTTGATCTTTGCCCATAAGGCTTAGTTCTTTCTTCGTGTAGACATCATTTACGTTCGTGATGTCGCGCTCAATTTTCTCGAGCTTTTTCACCGATTTTCTAACGGTATTCAAGTTGGTGAGCATTCCGCCGAGCCATCTTTCGCAGACATAGAATTCGCCGCAAGCTTCAGCAAGTTCTTTAACAACGATCTTTGCTTGTTTTTTTGTACCAACGAAAAGAATCGACTTATGTTTCGATACAGTATCAACGACTACATCGATTGCGTCTCTTAGCTGTTGGAGAGTTTTTGCGAGGTCTATGATGTAAAGACCATTTCTTTCTTCGAAAATGAAACGTTTCATTTTCGGGTTCCATCGGTGTGTTTGGTGGCCGAAGTGAGCCCCTGCTTCTAGCAGTTCTTTAATTGTGACTTGAGTTTGCGCCAAAGCCTTGTCCCTTTGTTGACGACGGCATCTCCCTATATCGCAACCCTGATGATGTAAATCGGCTTTACAATTGTGGGAGATTTCGGTCTTGGTTATTAAAATTGGAGCGCCTGATCAGAATCGAACTGACACTGGTAGCTTGGAAGGCTACTGTTCTACCATTGAACTACAGGCGCGTTAGTGGTATTATGCGGGTCGAGAAGGATATTTATCAAGCGTGAATGATAACAAATTAAAGAGCATACCGGATAAAGCGAACAAAATCTTATATACAATCCTTTTCATCTTCCTTGCTTATGGTCTAAAATTATGGATTTTATCGGTCTTCCAGCATGATGAGAAGGTGATCGAATCAAAAAAGCCCGGGAAGAAAACAGAGATTATCGCATCAAAAAGGGCTACCATCCGAGATCGATTTAATGAGCCTCTCGCTATTAATAAATTAAATTATGATTTAGCAGTTGTTTACAGCGAACTACGAACTATCCCCTCAACCCTCTGGAAAACAGGTCCTGACGGCAAAAAAGTAAAAATCTCCGCAAGAAAAAATTATATCAAACAACTTACTAGGCTGCTGCACAAAAAAACAGGAATTGACCCTGACCGCCTTGAGGATGAAATTCACGCCAAAGCCGCCCTATTTAACGCGCTGCCCTATCCTGTTAAATCCAATTTAACAGAGGAGCAGTATCTTGAATTAAAAGCGCTATCCTTTTTCTGGCCGGGATTAAAAGTTAGACGTGAATCATTCCGCACTTATCCGCATGGTAAAACAGCGTCGCATATCATTGGAACCCTCGGCCTTATTTCAAAAAATGAATATGAAGCGCGACTTCTCGAACGCGAAGAGCTGCGCCTCTTTTTAGAAGGACTTGATCTAGGCGCGGACTTACCTCTGCCTGAAGGATACGACTCATTAAATGCCGTTAAAAAAAGAATTAGAGAGTTGAATGAGCTTGCTTATACTTCTGGTGAAACCGTTGGCAAAATGGGAATTGAAGCCAAATTTGAAGAATCTTTACGAGGCTATCAAGGGAAAAAAACGACCCTTTACGATAATAAGGGCCATTTAATCAAAGATTATCCCGGTTCTCGCGAACCAAAAGCGGGCAAACGTCTTCTTTTAAGTATTTCGAAGGATCTGCAAGAAGAAGCCGAAAAACTCCTTGTCATTAGCGAAGAAAGCCGTGAAACAAAAGTAAAAATTGATGACAAGCCTACTGTAAAGGCCGATAAAGCCCCTTTTATAAAAGGAGGCGCCATTATCGCGATTGATCCAAACACAGCAGAAATACTCGCGATGGCAAGCTATCCCCGTTTTGATCCCAACCACTACATTTCAGGCGACGACAAAAGAAGCCATAACCTCGAAATTATCGGCTATCTTGAAGATGCAAAAACGGTAAAAGCCATATGGGACGGCCTCATCCCTTTAAAGAAAGAGCACTTCCATACTAAAACAGACACGATCATGGAAGAGGACATTCCTTTAACATGGAATCTTTATCTCGAACTTATCTTGAAGCCATCGGGCGAAGTTAAAGCCCTAATAAATGAAATACAGACGCTTGATCATGCCATAAAAGCGCTCAACAAAGCGCAGTTGAATCCTTATGTCTACGATCTCATTCGGCTGAATGTGGCGCCCGAAAGATTTTCGCCTGACTTAAGAAAAAAATTAGGAAAAATTACTTTAAATGATTATCGAAGCCACGAACAGGCTTATAACTTAATTGAAGAAGGTGTTCGTGAAAAATCGAAGATATTATTCCGCGATATCGACTTTAAAAAATGGCGCGAAAAAAACGAAAAAAAATTCATAGCCGAAAAACGATCGTATGAAAAAGAACATAAGATCTTTCCAAAGCCCTATCTAGACTATTTGGATGAAGAAGAGCGAAAGCAATTTGAAAATTTTTGGAATGGACAAAAAGAGCCCTTGATCCTCGCTTTTTTAAAAAGTCCAACCCTTAAAGATGAATATACTGAAACCCTGCAGGTTTTAGCGGAAGAATTTAAAAGAGGGGCGCATTTAGAACATTATCTTGCAAAACCCTTTAGCCTTATTGAACCCTTCTTTCAAAAACTCTCTTTTGATGAAGCGCGCGCTTATCTTAAGACTTTTAGAACGCTTGATGAACGCGATGAGCCTTTAAAAGCCCCCTGGAGATTAAAAGGAAAGAAGGAAAAGACCCTAAGCGATTTAGCGAAAGCGTTCTATCCGCATTACGGCTATGGGTTTTTACGTTCATTTGCCTACAGGCAAGCCGCGACTCAAGGCTCCATTTTTAAACTTGTGACCGCCTATACGGCTTTAAAACAGGGAAAGCAGTCTCTTCCTGAAATCAAAGATCAATTATTTAAAATCGGATCGCAAGTATATGTGGGTTATGACAGGAACGGAAAGCCAATTCCGCAGCTTTATAAAGGTGGAAGAATCCCTCGATCAAGCCACAATCAAATGGGCGATGTGGACCTTCTTACCGCCATTGAAAAATCCTCCAATCCCTACTTTGCTCTCTTGGCAATGGATGTCATTGATAAACCCTCCGATTTGATAGATTCTGCCAAAGCCTTTTCATTTGGCGAAAAAACCGGAATCGCGCTTCCCGGAGAAATTGCCGGCAACCTTCCAAAAGATCTTGATACTAATCCTACAGGTCTTTTTGCGACCTCGATTGGCCAGCACACTTTAGTTGTAACTCCTCTACAAACATCCGTTATGCTATCGGCCCTTGCTAATAAAGGAGCTGTCATGAAGCCGCAAATTATAAAATGCAAAGCGGGAAGAGAAAAAGCCGAATGGGATGAGATCCCGCACCTTACTAATTATCCTTTAGATGCTCCTTTAAATCTGCTTGGCGTTGATTTCCCTCTTTTCACACCGCTTTTGGATCCTGAATTAAAAGAGCCTGTAATTGTGACAAGACCTGAAGTAAGACGGCAGCTTTACTTGCCTGATGGAATAAGGAAAATGCTCCTTGAAGGGATGAGAAGAGTTGTCACTCGCACACTTAGCGACAGCTTATTTCTTCTATCAAAAGCCTATAATCATCATCCTGAAATCATGTCTAGCTTTATAGAAATGAAGCCTTATCTTGTAGGGAAAACATCTACCGCGGAAAGCATTGAGAGGCTTGATCTAGACGAGCCGAATGAAAGGCCTCTTTATACGCACGTTTGGTTTGGAGGAATTGGTTTTGAGGATGAAGCGCACCGTAAGCCTGAACTCGTCGTTGTTGTCTATCTTCGCTATGGAGGCTACGGCAAGGAGGCTGCGCCCATGGCTGCCCATATCATGAAAAAATGGCGCGAAATCAAAGAAAAACATGGCGAGAGTGTGAAATAAATTCATAATCTTCGGGCTGTCGCAAATAATTCTTCCCAGATAGGCTCATCAAGCCTATTTATCCTAACCGCGGGCCTTCCGGTCTCATGGGCGCACGCATGAATAAACGTTCCATCTCCGCGATAAAGTCCGACATGCACGATTTTATTATTCCTTTGGAAGAAAACAAGATCGCCCCTTTTTAAATCGGCTTTCTCAACTTTTTCACCTAGCAATGCCTGCTTGGATGCACTATGAGGAACCGCTAAATTCCTTCTAAATAAGACGATTTTAATAAGGCCGGAACAATCAAGGCCATCTGATGAAAGGCCTCCCCATGTATAGGGACGCTCTAAAAACCTTTCTGCAAACGATACCGCCGTATCTGCATCAAGTGTTTCAAGGATTGCGGCAGTATCCTTTTCTTGAATCCAGCCCTCTTTTTTTCCGTTTGCACCTATGTAAGATATTTTAATCCATTTTTCATGTTTTTTATTCAGCAATTCGACGCTTGCTCCATAGGGCAAGCTAAGCATCGCAGGCTCTTCCATTACACTCGGATTTTTATAGATATGCGCTTTTAGCGAGTCGATTTTTATTACATTATTAAGGGGTAGATATTGCTCCGTATCGCCTTTTTTAACCCACCCTTCATCCGTTCCGTTAGCAAGGACTTTATAGACATCCTCCCTTTCTTCTAGAACTACCATGGGGTCTCCATAGATGACTTGCGTATCAATGCTTTTTAAAGCGGGACTTGAATAGATATTTGCAGCAAAAACAACACTGACAATAAGCTCGCCAATCATCATAAATTCTCCTGAATATGAGAATTTATAAACAAATTGGCAGATACATGTGAAAAGGAAAATTAAATATCATCTAAAACAATTCGAGAAGCGTAAGCGCATGCGTTTTGCTCTATTTCATTTTCTAGAGCTTCTTTATCATGACTTTCTGAAGAGCAATTAATAAACAAAGAAGAGGCACCCAGCCCTACACATAAAGCAATCCCGAATACGCATAAAGCGATCGGCCATGTAGCTAAAGAAAGAGCGATTAATCCTATTCCCACACTAATGATAGCGGCTGTGCTAAGGGACACAATTACTTTCGATCTTAAGTCCTCTTCAGCTTTATCCACCTCATCAAAGCGGTCTTGATGCAATCGCGTTAATCGAGAAGCTTCATAATCATGATAACGCGTCCAATCAGCTGAATCTGCTTCTGCTCGCGCAGCTCTTGCAACAGGATCTATTATATGTCCGGGAAAACTCATATATTATCTATTATGGAAGACAATAGTGTTTTTTTGATTAAAATAATGTAAAGACAGGATTAATTTTAAAGCCTACGGGCATCTATAAAGCTCATTTCCCACTTGGATAAATGATCTCTTGCCACTTCATTTTCATTAGCATGTATGAAATTGCCTTCTCCTTCATATATACCTAAATGATCGGTCTTACCAAATAGGATGATATCTCCTGCCTTTAATTCATAAATATTCACTGATTGGCCTAACCGAGAGATCTCTTTTTGGGATTTTGGCGCATCAAATCCTTTTACATTTAAAAACAAATGGATAAGCCCGAGGCTATCCATACCCTCTATACTATTATACCCAGGAACAACTTTTGTTTTAAGGAAAGCCGCAATGTTTGAAACATGCAGGAAAATATCCATCCTTTTACCCCATGCGCCTCTATGCGGCTCCACTGTTCGCTTTCTTTTAGAACATGCACTTTCGTTCCGCAGTAGAGCATCGAAAGGTGTTTAGAATGCACATCAGAGGTTTCATAAACAGTCGCATTTAAAGAACAGATAATGCGATTAAAAAGAGATGTATTTATCACTTTTTCATCGGCATTCTCTTTAAAAATCCATCCTTCAACGCCCCAAACGTGAACTTTATAAAGAGTCTCAGATTCGCCAATTTTTACAAAAAGCTGCCCTAGCATAGCCTGGCCTAACGCATACTTCGCGTCTGAATTTGTGTAAACAGTCGCGATCGGCTTATTGCAGATATAAGCAGTCATATTCGTTTAAATTCTCTTTTGGATTTTTCAGAAATAGTTTTCGCTAATGTCTCTTCATTTGCGTAAAGGGTAAGAGCTTTTTTTGCGCGAGTGGCTCCCGTATAAAGAAGGCTCTGGCCAAACGCCTCCGATCCAACAGGCAAAAGGAGATGAACATGGTTAAATTCGGATCCTTGGCTCTTATGGATTGAAAGAGCATAAGCATAATCATGGCGCGGAAGTAGATTTAACGGGAATTCACGTTCGCCGACTTTAGCCCTATTTCCGTTTATGAACCCCATGTCGCCATTAAAAAGCTCAAGCTCGTCATCATTCTCTAATATGATGACAGGAATATTACCTCTTTTAGGATGAGAGCGATTAATTTGATTCACGCCGAAAGGTCCATGCTTTATCGGGCTTAATACAGGATATTCCGTTGGAATTTGAAGAGGCTTCAGGTGAAGATTCATCCTATCTTTCGATTTGATGTAGGCAAGCGCTTTCTCGCCATCGCCCTCAAGGATTAAATCGTAAAAAGTTTTTAGCTCGATTAGCTCAGATCTTAAACAGGTTTTTAGCGGCTTTATCTGCAAGTATTCGACGATAGCCTGAAAAGGGGCCCCGGCATCAATTGCGGGCAGCTGATTGCTATCCCCTAACAAAAGAAGGCGCGCTCCCTTCTTGACCGACTTTAAGAGTCTTATCATCATTTTTAAATCGATCATCGACGCTTCATCAACAACGATTAAATCATAAGGTAAGACGACCTCGTCACTTTTAAGTAGACGATGAAGCGTCATCGACTTTACGCTTGAGCCTTTAAAAAGAGTTTTAAGACGTTCTGCCGCTTTTCCGGTTGGAGCTGTAAATACCATATCAAAGCGCGATGCGATTTTCTTCTGAAGCGTCTCGACTAATCGTGCAGCTGTGTGCGATTTGCCCGTTCCAGGACCTCCGGCAATAACCCCAATCGGCTTGTTTATCGCACGGCAAACAAGGGCGTTTTGTTCTTCGGTCAGACCTTCAATATCATCAAAAGGTATCGTTTCGAGTGCTGTATTAAGCCTATCCTTTACAAGCAAAGAAAATTCATTTTCTAATGCCGCATAGGCGGGCAGGGCTTTTGATCCCGCCAATGTATTGCCCTTTTCAAGCTCGATCAAAAGCTCTAAAGTATCTGATTCCTTTATCCATTCAGTTAAGGGTTCCATCGATACACTCCCGGACCTCTTAAGAAAACAAATAACACTTCTTTCACTTCGCCAAAGTGGCGCCTCGCCGCTTCATAATATAATTTTGCCTGGAGGTTATAATCTTCTTCCTCAACCACTTGTTTAAGCGATATTTCGCTAAAATCATTTAAAGCATGGCTTTTCCAGTCGATTATAAATATTTCTCCTTCCACTTCTATCACTAAATCAATTACTCCATGTATCAAGTGGCCATCCTGAGGATAGCTAAAAGACACTTCTCTCTGCATTCTCATTGAAGAAAGCTCTTTTAGAGTCCGCCCCTTGATCAGGGGATAATTGAAGAGCCCATCAAATAGTCGTTTGATTTCGTCTTCATAAGCTTCGTAAGGACTTCCTTTAATTTTGACTTCTTCAACATCAAATTTGGGAATCTTCTCAAGAATTTCATGCAAAAATATTCCCATTTGCGCCCCTTTAGGCAATGAACATTCAAGGGAAGTGACAAGCTGCGTTCCTCGCTTCTTCATTTGCGTATAGGATAGAAGGCGTTCATCATGAAACTGCGGAAGGACATACGCTTTTTCAGCCGGCTGAACTTGGGGTTCATAACGCAGAACTGAAGTAGCCAGAGGCTCTTCTTCACATCCCGTTTCTTTCAAAAACTTTTCAAAATCGTTATTCCAGAGGCTTAAATAGCGATTAAAAAGTTTGTCTTCTTCCGGTTTAATAGCCATATA
>CAZABG010000006.1:46729-57736 GCA_964483465.1 uncultured bacterium | reverse complement strand
TTAAGATCACCCTTTTAGAAAAAAGAGAAGAGTATCTGAATGATCGTACTTGGTGTTTTTGGAATACCCATTCCCATGAATTCGAACATTTAATAGAGCATCGATGGAATAAATGGCAGATAGGTCATAACGGGAAAAGAGATTCTTACTCTTCGCCTGGCTATGAATATCAGATGATTTCTTCTTTGAAGTTTTATCAGGAAATGAATCGCAGTCTTCAATCGTTTGAAAACGTATCTTTTCTTAAAGGGATAAGTGTAGATAATATCATTTTTCATAAAACTCACCTGGAAGTTATAACCTCTCAGGGCAGGTTCGAGTCTAAAAAAGTCTACGATAGCCGGCCGGCTCCGTTAAAAAGCTCGCTCTATCAGCATTTTTTCGGATGGCATATTCGTGTAAATCGCCCATCTTTTGACCCTTCCGAGGTTGTTTTAATGGATTTTGAAGGAGATCAATCAAAAGGGATTCATTTTATGTATCTTCTTCCCTTTTCGCCTTATGAAGCTTTAATAGAGCCGACCTTTCTTTCCGCGAATCCACTTGAGAAGATTGATTATGAATTACGCCTCAAAGAATATTTAGCAAGCCGATTTGGTATAAGCGCTTTTGAAATAATAAGAGAAGAAAAAGGCATCTTGCCTTTGACTACCCAATTCCAAATTTCTCCTTCCCCGCATTTAAATTTCATAGGGACCCAAGGAGGTTGGACTCGGTCAAGTACCGGCTACGCATTTCTTGCGATACAAGAAGCGATAGATCAACTTATTCAATGTTCTCTTCCGAATAAAAGAATTGAACGATGGCTTGATAGGATATTTCTTTCTTATATTAAGAATCATCCAAGCGACGCGCCTATTCTTTTTGCAAAATTATTTGAAAAAAGCGATCCGGAATCTCTCATAAGATTTTTAAGCGGAAAATGCACTCTCATCGAAACGGTTAAGGTGATTTCAACACTTCCAAAATGGTCCTTTATTAAAGAAGTTTTCTCATGAACCATTCCGGTATCTTTTCACTTATCGCAATTGCTGCCATATTTCTTATGAGTTTATATCCATCGATTGGCGGTTTAACTATTCTGCTTTCTCTTTTCTTTTTACTTGGCCTGCCACATGGGGCTCTAGATATTGTTTTGGGCAAGGAATTGCTTTATGGTTATTTTGGGAATAAATGGTGGATTCCTTTTACAATGGCTTATCTTTATCTAAGCTTTGCCGTGATCGCGCTTTGGACTTTATGGCCTTTTTTGAGTTTTATTCTGTTTCTTGTGATATCAGTTTTCCACTTTGGATTCGGAGATGCGGTTGAGAAGGATCCGATTCGATCTATAGAGGGTATTACTAGGGGATTAATTCCTATTACAACGCCTGCATATTTTTATCCTTATCAATTTCAAACCATCATCCAAAGTACCCTTTCTACAGATGATGCGGCTATGATTACTTCATTTTTAACGCATCTATTTATACCCAATTTCATCCTGATTGCCCTATTTACAATAGGATTAATCATTAAAAAGAAAATTTCGTATGCGTTCGAACTTGTCGCTTTTTTAGGTGTCTTTATTGCTTTAGCCCCTTTTCAGGCATTTCTAATTTATTTTTGCTTCTTGCATTCGATCAGACATACTTTAATGATTATGAAGGAAACACATAAACCTCTTCAATCAATTGCAATCTCGGCGATTTTACCGACGTTGTTCAGCGCCATTTTTCTGATTGGCCTATATTATATTTTGAGGAGTAAAGAGACCGATTTGGATACGATGTATTATCTATTTTTCATGGGTATTGCCGCGTTAACTTTTCCTCATATGCTGCTTGTTGAAGGCCTGTACACAATTAGGAACTCCTCTATAAGAATAAAGGCGGAAGGATAAAGGAGCATTGGAAGAAGTTAAATGCGCTCTTTTAAATTGTGATGCTATGGCTTTATTAAGCCACTGATTGTAAGTGTGATATGCGACAAGTTCATTCTCATTCTTGAAATTATTGGGCCATCATGGTTAATTAAATATTTTAAAATTAACAGGAGATCTCCATGAAGAAGACCATTTTAGTGTTATCAGCTCTAGCTATATTTGCAGCTTGCGAGCAAAAACCGACGCCAAAGGCTCAAGGTAATGGTGAGCAGCCTTCTACTACTACCACTACAACCACAACAACCAATGCTACAACAACTACAAACGGCACTAACACATCGACTGACTCTAACAACCAAACCAATACAAAATATCAAGAAGCAAAAGATAAAGCGAAAGAAGCAGCTGATAAAGCGAAAGAAGCTGGAAGCAAGGCGGTAGAAGCTGCTAGCAAAGCGGCAGAAGCTGTAAAAGATTCGATGAAGAAGTAATTATGAAGAAGATGTTTTTGTTATTAGTTTCTCCTCTTGCTTTTGCTTTTGCGGTAGATACAGCTACCGTGACTGAAGCAAAAGCGGATGTTAACTCCTCTTCCGGAAGCAAGGTTAAAGGAATCGTTACCTTTACTCAAGTAGATGGTGGCGGAGTGAAAATTGTTGCCGATTTTGAAGGCCTTACACCCGGAAAGCATGGCTTTCATATTCATGAAAAAGGGGATTGTTCGGCTCACGACGGAAGTTCAGCGGGCGGTCACTTTAATCCAACTAATCAACCGCATGGCGGACCTGATTCAGAAAAACGCCATGCCGGCGATCTTGGTAATGTGAAAGCAGATGAAAGCGGCAAAGCTCATTATGAGCGTATCGATACAGTGATAAGCCTTAACGGCGATCATTCGATCGTAGAAAAGTCGGTTGTGATCCACCAGGATCCGGACGACTATGTTACACAGCCTACCGGCAACTCCGGTGCGCGTATCGGCTGCGGCGTCATTCAAGCTACAAAGTAGTTCAAAAGGTGGAGTCATAGACTCCACCTTTTAAGGATGAAGGCGGAAGGCGGAAGGCGGAAGGCGGAATAGCAACAGAAAGTGCTGCTTTCAGCGGATATAAAGGCTGCCTTCGGCAGAACGGGCGCTTGACGGCTCTTTTAATTACATGCGCGCTAAAAGCGCGCCCATTCTGTGGCTATTCATCCTTCTGCCTTCTGCCTTCATCCTTTGTGTTCTGCCTAAGCACGTTCTCCTATAAGCGTTTGATTGACGATTTCTTTAACGTGAATCTTTTGCAGCGATCCTATAAGGTCTGGTGTTCCTTTAAAAAGAACGTTCTTCCAGCAGCGGGTCCGTCCTTTCATCATCGTATCATCTTTAAAGTTAGGTTTTTCTACGAGGATTTCAACTTCGGTATTGCGGAAAGCTTCGCGCTGCTTTTTATTTATAGGTTCTTGCAGGGCGAGAAGGAGTTTTAAGCGTCGGTCCTTTTCTTCTTCCGGCACGTCATCGGCCCAGCGCATAGCGGGCGTTCCTTTGCGGGCGCTATAGGCAAAGATAAAGGCAACATGATATTCGATCTCTTTCATAAGATCGTACGTCATTTGAAATTCTTCTTCAGTCTCCGTAGGAAAGCCAACAATAATGTCTGTTCCAAGGGCAATGTCAGGGACGAGTTCTTTAAGTTTCGCCACTTTTTCAAGATACTGCTCAATGGTATAGATCCTATGCATCTTCTTTAAAATGCGAGGAGAGCCGGCCTGCATGGGGAAATGAACAAATTCGCAGACGGTGCGAAGGTCGCGGATCGCATACATTAGCTCGAGCGAAATATCGACCGGATGGGAGGTCATGAAGCGGACGCGTTCAATTCCGGGAATTTTATCAATTTGATAAAGCAGGTCGTGAAATAATGTTTTACATTCAGGCTTGTCTTTACCGTAGGAGTTGACGTTCTGTCCAAGTAAAGTAATTTCTTTATAGCCTTTATGGGCGAGGTGGGTAACCTCTTCAATAATACTTGAAGGTTCGCGTGAAACCTCAGGGCCGCGTGTGTAGGGCACGACGCAGTAGGTGCAGTATTTGTCACAGCCGCGTATAATAGATACGTGCGCGGAAACGGGGTTGTCCCGCTTGGCGGCAAGATAATCAAGTTCATGGGTGAATTCGTCGTCGGTCTTGATTTGGGATTTGCCGGTCGCGATCACATCGTCAATAACTTCGTTTAAATTATGGATGTTATTGGTTCCTACAACGAAGTCGACGTGGGGGAGTTTGTTGAAGATGGCATCCTTTTTGGCGTTAGCCATGCAGCCTGTCACTCCAATCATCTGGGTCTTGCCTTCGCCTCTGCCGAGACGGCCGATTTTACCCATCACTTTCCTTTCGGCAAGGTCTCTAATCGAGCAGGTATTAAATAGGAGGAGATCGGCCTCTTCCTCTTCGATGACGCGTGTCATGCCTCTTGATTCTAGTTGACCCACCATGATGTCGGAGTCAAGCTCATTCATCTGGCAGCCGTAGGTCTTTACGAAAAAGGTCTTGGGTTGTTTCATAGGGGTCGAATATAGCGGTTTTTCTCTATAGGTTTCAATAACATCTTGGAATTATTAAGAGGATCCGTTAAACTCTCTACCATATTTGAAATATAGGTCCTCAAATGATGCAGAAAGCAAGACTCCCGAAAACGGTCTTAAAGAAACACGCAGACATTAAGCGTACCTGGTTTGTATTCGACGCAACTGGCAAAACCCTTGGCCGTTTCGCTTCGGAACTTTCTAAGGTCCTTCGTGGTAAACATAAGGCTGACTACACTCCATCGAGCGATACTGGCGATGGCGTTATCGTAATCAATGCCGATAAAATTGTTGTTACCGGCGCAAAAGAAGCACAAAAAATTTATAAACACCACACCGGCTTTATGAGCGGTCTCGTTGAGACTCCGTACCGTGTGATGATGGCACGTAATCCTGAGCGTATCATTGAGCGCGCAGTAAAAGGGATGATGCCAAAGACTCGTATCGCTGAGCACCAATACAAGCGTCTCCGCGTATACAAAGGTGATAAGTATGCGCAAATGGCGCAGCAACCTGTCGTTGTGAACATTTAACTGGTTTGATTGAAAAATATGACAAAAGAAATTGTTGAAACAGGGCGCCGTAAAACGGCTGTAGCCTCGGTTAGAATGCGCGACGGCGCAGGGGCGATTGAAGTAAACGGCAAGCCGTTTAATCAATATTTCCCTTTAGAACTTCAAAGAAAAACGATTCTTGCTCCATTTGACGCGATCGGCGGCTTTAAAAAGCATGACCTTATGATTCGTGTTGCAGGCGGCGGAATCGACGGCCAAGCAATGGCTGTTCGTCTCGGTATCGCAAGAGCCCTTTGCATCGAGACCGAAGAAGTTCGTCATGAACTCAAGTCGAAAGGCTTCTTGACCCGTGACCCACGTAAGAGAGAACGTAAAAAATACGGTCTCCGTGGTGCTCGTAAGCGCGGTCAATACTCTAAGCGTTAATCTTCTCCGTTTCTCCCTCGAATTTATTCGGGGGAGAACCTATTATGCGGGTTATGGAACCTGCGCTTTGTCCAGCTCCCATTACTCATCCTAGAATGTCCCGAGAGGACATCGATCGTAAATTTGAATCATCGTTTAAAGATTTAAAAGTAGAAGATCTTTCTTTCAAGCAGTTAGAAGAATTAAGTTTAAAGCATCTTTATAACGAATCCCAGGTTGTACATACCTTTTTTTCAGATCAGAATCGCTATACCAATGCCCATCCAAATGATAAACATAGGGCGACGCTTGCTGATGGCAGTTATTTAAATGTTTCTCCCATCTACCTTGGAGAAAAAACGTATTATGTAGGCCAAGCGCCAACACTCTATAGCCTTTACCATTTTATTCAATTTCTTCTAGAGCCATTGCCGGAAAAGCCAAAAGGCATTCAAACGATAGTTACGTTAACAATGCCGAAAGAAGGCAATCGAGAAACCTGCTACAACTATTGGCATGATTGCCCATCCATTCGTGTAATCAAAGAAGATATTATTTTTAATCAGGGTATCACGAGAGTAGTTTTTAGAATTCTTGCTATCTGGAAAGAGGGAAAGAAAGTTAAAGAGATAAATCAGGTCGCTGTTGAGAATTGGCCCGATGGCAGCATAATCTCAATCGAAGTATTGTATGCAGTCATTGAAATGGTTGGTAAATTAAAGGGCGGCAAGTTCATTCATTGTTCGGCAGGACTCGGGCGAAGTGGGGTATTTCTCATCGCCTATCATGCCCTAAAGTATATGCAGTATGACAATATTAATGAATATATTCTTCGATGCCGTATCCAGAGAAGGGGTATAGTTCAAACATCAACGCAGCATCGCTATTTAACTACCGAAGTCAGAAAACTGATCTCAAACCTAAAACGCGGGTAGCAAGTCCGTGTAATTTTTAGTGTCGTGTAATCTATAAGCTTTTTTTAACAGTGAGACCAGTGAGAAACAACATGAGAACAGTGAGAGACTCGCTATTCTCTATGGAGCGAATAAAAATTAATTCAAGATGAGGTATCCGGAATCATGGAGAGGGAGGCGTATTCGCCTTCCGTATCAAGCAAAATGGTCTGCTTCTTCGTATAGCCTATAAGCTTTTTTTAACAGTGAGACCAGTGAGAAACAACATGAGAACAGTGAGAGACTCGCTATTTAAATGAATAGGGCTTTAAAATTTTGCATGAGAAAAAATGAACCTCTCATAGATCTCATGTAGTTTCTCACTGGTCTCACTGTTAAAAAAAGCCGTACAATTAACAGAACAATTTTAAACTAGTTCAGCGAGAGGTTTATCATTGCATGAGAAAAATGAGCCTCTCATAGATCTCATGTAGTTTCTCACTGGTCTCCTAAGTAACAAATTTATTCCTCTCTGCGTCTCCGCGTCTCTGCGCCTCTGCGTTAAATATTTACCAGATAATTATATCCAGCCATTCGTATAGACCAAATAAAAGTTGAATTTTTAACGCAGAGGCGCAGAGACGCGGAGACGCGGAGACGCAGAGAGAGATACAATTTTAATCTTGTTACAATACTAATATCGGATGGTCGCGGCCATCCTCCTGCTCACTGTTAAAAAAAGCCATACAATTAACAGAACAATTTTAAATTAGTTCAGCGAGAGATCTTCCGGGATCATGGAGAGGGAGGCGTATTTGCCGCCCATTTCACGCAAAATGGTTTGCCAGAGCTTTTCAGGCGGAGTTTCAAAGATGTGTTCTTTCGATGCCGGATGAAGGTACCAGCTGCCGTCTAGAAATTCACGTTCAAGTTGTCCTGCGCCCCAGCCTGAGTAGCCAAAGCAAAGGTGAACTTGCGGACCGTTTTCTTCCAGCACAACTTCTTGCAGGAAAGTAAGGTCTCCGCCTAAATAGACCCCGTCGCAAACTTGTAGCGTTTGTTGAGGGATGCTATCAGAGGTATGAAGGAGCATCATCTGATTTGTCTGAACAGGGCCGCCGGCTCTAACCTGGATGTGGGGATTGACGATATCGCCGGAATGGATGATTTCTTCAGGAAGTTCAATTTCAAGCGCTTTATTGATGACAAGGCCGAATGAGCCGTTTGGATTGTGTTCGCATACTAAGATAACGCTTCGAAAGAAAATTCCCGACTCGATTTCAGGGGTAGAAATCATAAAGGTGCCTTTTTCAATTTTCGAGTAGGGGATTTGTTCCATTTAAGGCGATAGCTCCGTTTTGCACGTCTCGACATTCATTAATTGCGTATTGTACATCTGAATAGATTCTTCGAGCATTTTTACTCTGCGGATCAGTTCAGCCAGCACTTTTTTAAATTCGCAATCATCGGCTAATTGATCATAGCAAGGAAGGCAGCTTGTGTTTTCCATAACGTTATTAACGCGGGAAAGCGCAGTCATGATTTCATTGACTTCATCGTTGAAGTAATTTCTAAATTCTTGCGGGCTTTCTAATTTATAAAGCAAGTTTGCTCTTCTTGCTCTTAATCTCTGCCAGTTCTTATCCGATGAAAAAAGCAGGCCGTAATGGTTGATGTCATCCATCAAGGTTTCAGTTTTGCTTAAGAGGGAATTTAGGCGTAGGTAGGCGTCATCTTTCATGAATAATCTGCCAACTGTACCTTCGCCTTTTGCTGTCTTGCCGACAATTTCATCTGCCATGGCAATCACTTCATCTACCCCTTTGAAGGTGCCAATAACATTATCAGAAAGGGTATAGACATTATTAAGGATGCCTTCCAGCTTTTCTTTGTTATTCAATGAAGCGGTAATATCGCGGATATTTTCGATTGTTTCCGTCGTTTTCGCGACAAGGTTTGATTTGTTAACGTCTTTGAAGAAAGTCAAAATAGCATCAAGCGTGTCTTCAAATTTGTCTGATAGTTCTTTAAATTCTTTTAGGGTCTCTTCGACAGAACCTGTTTCGTTCGCAAAGATGACTTCGTTATCAACTTCTCTTAGCACTTGATCAGGTCTTGGAGGAAGAGGCGTAATAGCAACCGATTTTTCCCCAAGTAAACCTGACGTTCTTAATGAGACATTATCGCTATTATAGATGCGCACTTTTGAATCGACGACGGCATCCACTTCGTAGAGATAGACATAACCATTAATGGTTTTACGCGGATTGTTTGGATCTATCACTTCACGAATGGCAGTCACTTCTCCAACAGGTTTTCCGCCGTAGGTAACCCTTGTACCCGGATTTACTTTATCCACATCTGAAAAGCGAAAGGAAAGCTTTTTACCGTCATCTCCTACTGTAGGATGAAGAAAAAGTAGCATAAAGGTTAAGATCGAGAACGCCGCTATGACGAATATCCCGATCAAAATGTTTTTTGCTTGGTCGCCCATTTATGTTAAATCATCTTGTGTTAAGGTTGCATTTTTAAAGAACGTTTGGAGCGTTTTGTTTTGGATATTGACGAAATCATGCTTAGGCGCGATTTCTTCAATGATTCCTCCATTTTGAAACGCTAAAGTATCTCCGACTACCATAGCCGATTTAATATCATGAGTAATCACTATACTGGTAGCTTTTAATTCAGCTTTAATCTGATTAATTAACTCATTAATCTGCATCGAAGTGATCGGGTCAAGGCCTGTAGTCGGCTCGTCATAAAGAAGGATATGAGGTCTATAGACGATTAATCTCGCAAGACCCGCTCTTTTTCTCATTCCCCCCGAAAGATCGGAAGGCATTTTTTTCTGTGTGTTTTCAAGGCCAACCATTTTTAAAGCGGTAGCAACCCTGTCATCAAGTTCGCTTTTAGGAATATGGGCTTCGTGCTGATTTAGATAAAAAGCCGTGTTATCTCCGACGTCCATTGAGTCAAATAGGGCGGCTCCCTGAAAGAGCATCCCCATTTTTTTAGTGTATTGAACCCTTTTTGATGGCTTTAACTCAGTGATATTGACGCCGTCAATTTCAACATATCCATCATCCGGCTGTTCAATGCCGATGATTTGTCTTAAGAGTACGCTTTTTCCTGTACCCGATTTTCCTAAGATTACTAGGGTTTGTTCGTTTTGAACATCTAAATTCAACCCTTTTAAAACTTCGAGTGAACCGTAACGTTTTTTTAAATTTCGAACTTTAATCATCAGCCCTCCAGCCAGTCGACGATAAAGTCGTAGGAGCTGTTTAAGATGACCGTAATAAGGAAGTTAATGATGAGGATAACGGAATAGCAAATGACCACAGAGTTGGTTGTCGCTTTACCTACGCCTGCCGCGCCGCCTTTTGTTGTCATCCCTCGGTAGCAGGAAATGGTGACAATGATGAATCCGAATAAAAAGGCTTTTGTCATCCCTGAAAAGAAGTCGAAGAAATGGATGTTTGTTGGGAGCGGATCTAAAAACGCGTTCGATGCCATTCCATAATAACTTACGGCAACCGCATATCCGCCAAGGATACCGCAAATAGTACTAAAGATTGTAAGCAGCGGCATCATAAAAATACCCGCGATAAAACGAGGAGCGACAAGATAGCGAAGAGGATTTACAGCCATCGATTTTAATGCGTCAATTTGTTCGGTAACGCGCATCGTTCCAAGGGTTGCGCACATCGCGGCTCCCACTCGTCCTGTTACCATGAATGCTGTAAGTACAGGACCCAGTTCAACAAGCATGGCTTTTGCCACCATCAAACCCGTAGCTGACGCAAGTCCCTTATCGGATAATTGAAACCAAGCTTGAGCGGCAAGCACCATCCCCGTCGATAAACCTGTTATGGCAACAACAGGAAGCGACATTACACCAATTTCATACATTTGATCACGTACGAGCGACCATTGGGGAGGTTTTCTAATTGAAATGACGGTAACGCTAAAGATTAATTGGGCATAATCCCCAACAGCAGAAAGCGCGCGCATGAGCTTTTCTAGCATAAAGTCCTAATCATAGGGGTCCTATACTATTGCAGTCAAATAGAGAAAATCGTACCTTAATTCCTTTTCGGAGTTTTTATGATTAAAATCGAGGGAAGGGAAAAATCATCTAAGATCTTTAATGATCTGAAGTTATGTATTCCCGGCGGCGTCAATTCTCCGGTACGAACTACTCTTGGTTTAATAGATACTCCTTTAGTGGCGGAAAGAGGGGAAGGGGAATGGGTTTACGATTCCGATAACAACCGTTATGTTGATTTTTGCAATTCTTGGGGAGCGCTCATTCATGGACATGCTCATCCCGAAGTATTAGATGCGGCCTATAAACAAATGCTTTTGGGTACAACCTTTGGCATTACAACCGAAATTGAGCTTAAGCTCGCCTCCAAAATAATTTCGCTTATGCCTTCGATGGAGAAGATCCGTTTTGTTTCGACCGGTACGGAAGCGACGATGACAGCGATCCGTCTTGCTCGCGGATTTACAAATCGTGTGCCGATCATTAAATTCACCGGAAATTATCACGGCCATGTCGACTCGCTGCTAGTAAAAGCAGGTTCAGGAGTGTTTGGTTTAAATGGCACGTCAAGTTCTGCGGGCGTCCCTGAAGAAGTGGTCCGTCAAACCATTGCGATTCCTTTCAATGATATCGCCGCATTTAAAAAAGCGATGAATGATTATGAAGTAGCGGCGGTAATTTTAGAGCCGATCGCAGGCAATATGGGCCTTGTCA
>CAZABG010000006.1:0-46719 GCA_964483465.1 uncultured bacterium | reverse complement strand
CCCTAAGAGAAGAAACTTCGAAGAGGGGTACGATTATAATATTTGATGAAGTAATGAATGGTTTTAGGGTGGCGAAAGGGGGTGCTCAAAGCCTCTATAACATTAAACCGGACATGACGACCATCGCAAAAATAATGGGGGGAGGATTTCCTGCCGCGGCATTTGGTGGCCGCGCCGACATTATGAATTACCTTGCGCCTCTTGGTTCAGTCTATCAAGCAGGCACACTTTCCGGAAATCCTGTCGCCATGGCGGCCGGTTTGAAAGCCCTTGAAATCTTAGATAGGCCCGGATTTTATGAAGAGCTTGCAAGGAAGCAGAGGCTATTCCTAGATCCTTTGATAGCATATGTAAAGAAGCATCAACTCAAAATCGCCATTCAAGAAACGCTTGGAATGTTCGTTTTGTTTTTTGGCGCATATTCAATTGAAAATATGGAGCAGGCCCAACATCTGGATAAAGATCGATTTAGGCACTTTTTCCGCTCTATGTTTGAGAATGGGGTATATCTGCCGCCTTCTCAGTATGAGGCGTGGTTTTTGTCACAGGCGCATACCGATACTTCTTTAATTACTGTGCAAAAGCTAATAATTGATTATTTTGAACGTTATCGTCCTGAATTAAAGTAACAAATCTTGGAACCGTCTCGTGAAACTGTTAGCATCGAGTTTAAAAGCAGTAAAATTTGCGATCTATGTAGATGATTTTTTTAAAACAGTTTCTAAAGTAGCTTTAAGGTCGTTTCCGGCTTAAAGGTTTATTTTAATTAATCTAATCTTAACAGGGCCTTAATCAATTTTGGGTAGAACCTTAGGTATAATATACCTATGAATCTGTTTCTACATACTCATGAAAGAGGGTATTCGCTAAATTCCTATGAAATTCCGCTTGCCCTTGTCACGGGGCTGCCCTATGCTTTAAGACATGTTGATATGGAAAAAAGGGGCGGAAAGCTCGGTCATCTCGTAATAGCCGTTATTGAATCAATGCCCGTAATCGGTGCCATTGCCGCGCTTATTGAACGACTTTTTGCCGCATGTATTTCACTGCCAACACCTATTCCGGATACTCCTTTGCCAAAAATACGCGCATCTCTTCCCGAGCCATGTAAAAAGCCTTTTAGAACAGATTCAGATAAGCCTATATCTAGGCTCAAAAATCCTTCATTACCGGAACCTATCAAAATCAATCCGCCTGAAGAAAAAAACGATCGGCTTATCAGCAAATTAATTGCTGTAGGCAAGTATATCAAAGAGCCGGGAGATACGGTATGCTGGATTGACACCATTGGCGATAATCAAGGAACAAAAGAAACCAGAAGGGTATATTTAGAAATTCTTAATGCGGGAATTGATTTATTTTCCGATCAAAATCTTGAGCGTCTTAAGAAGGAAAATAAAGCTCTCTATGAGACTATTTTAATAAAAGCTTACGGACACGTCAAATCCTCAACAGGAAGAAGAGGGAGTACTAATTTAGAAGGGAGTTGCGAAGCGTTGTCGATCTTGATGCTATTGCACTCTGTTAAAAGATTAAGGAATGAAATGAACGAAATTCTTAGTTATGCGATCGATCATTCCGATTTTGATGACGTATATGCCTTTGTTGACGGCAATTATTCGAATATTTGCAACACACTATTGTTTCCCAGATGGGGAGTTATTTTAAACTCTAGTGATCCTACAGACGCAGTTATAAAGATAATTAAGAATTATGATAAAAAATTAGGCGATATTGAACAGAGCTTAATGCAGGCTTGTACTGCTGAAAGTACGGATCATGACATTAAAAATGCGTTTGATCGCATTAAAGAAGGTTCGCCGCAAATTGTTTGCAGCGGCTATGACTGGCATTCTGAGGTGATTGTTTTTAGCCAAAATGAAATGATATATCATAACCGCGGCTCATTAAAGGAGAACGGGAAAGAGATTCATGTTAATGAAATGGGAAATAATTTCATTACCTTCGAATTATTAAAATCTCTCGCTAATCGTTTTTCTAGAGTAAGAGTAAGTTGGGCGATTCCAAGCGATTCTTTAAAACTTGCATCAGCAAGTGCACCTTCCAAAAGAACAATTGAGATTAAACTTAAGGATGCAAAAGGCGGGTTCTGTACTCATACTCAACCCAAAGCGGCTATTTATTCCCTTATGGCTTTGAATGAGGGAGTCAAGCGTTACGAAGTTTCCAAATCTCAGTATAAACTTTTTACAGAGATGCATAGATCTTATTTTAGGGATATATTTCAAAATCACCCTATATCCGGCCTGTTTTGATTTTCTTGTCTATCAATAGTTTAAATATTTAAACCGTAATTTAGCCGATTTGTGCTAGATTAAGGTTCATGCATTGGTTTTTAGCTCTATTATTTTTGGCTTTTCAATTAAACGCGGCGACGATCCGTTTTGATGGGTACATCGGAAAAGATGAAATTCAAAAGCAGCAAGATGCGATACCGTCAAGCGGGGAGCTCACCATTGAGATAAAGTCGGTATCTGCCGATTTAAATGCGGTGCTTGATCTCGCAAGAAGATTATATCAGTTAAAACCGCAGCTTAAGATAAAAGCGGTCATTTTCGATACAGCCCTTGGACCATCAGCTATTTTACCCTTTCTTGCGGATGAAATTGAAACAACACCTTTTGTAAGCTGGGGAGATATCACGCTCGGCTCTGAAAATACGCTTCCAACCAATATATTGTTGAATCAAGTTGTGAGTTTAATTCCTAATAAACCGGAACTACGAGAGCTTGCTCAAAGCATGCTTGATCCGAATGGGCCAAACATTCGTGATTGGAAGTTGACAGGCCAGACGCTTGTATTGAATAGAGCGCAAATGGAAGCGCTTGGCCTTGTAAAAGGTATTGTAGAAAAGATGGCCTCTCAGACTGTTACAGAAGAGGTTAAAACGCCATTTTCTCATATTAGCTTTAGTAAAGAGGGTAAGAATGTCATCGGCAGGATTGTCATAGACGATCGCGATGCAGGCATTAGCCAGGCGACCTGGATTTATGTAAAGGCAGCGCTTGAAAGTTATAAAGCCTCAAGGCCCCTCTTTGTCATATTAGAATTAAATACTCCCGGAGGCGAAGTTTTTGCGGCGCAAAAAATATCAGATGCCTTGAAGGAGCTTGATACCCAATATAATATACCCGTCGTCGCATTCATAAATAACTGGGCGATATCGGCAGGTGCTATGCTTGCCTATTCAAGCCGTTATATTGTTACGGTGAAAGATGGCAGCATGGGAGCGGCAGAGCCGGTACTGGCAGGCCAAGACGGAAAAATGGAGTCGGCATCAGAAAAAGTTAATTCCGCAATTAGAACCGACTTTGCTAATAGAGCCTCATTTTTTGGCAGAAATCCTTATATCGCGGAAGCGATGGTCGATAAAGATATCATCCTTGTATTGCGGCACGGAAAGATTACGAAACTCGATTTAGAGAGTCAGATAAGGCTGTCTGGTCCCGATCCTGATGTTATCATAACTCCTAAGGGTAAACTACTTACTTTGAACGCCGAAGAGATGGTGAAATATGGCGTTGCGAATGCCATCGTCGAACCTTTAAAAAGAGATGCGTTAACTCCGGAAGAAGAGAAGTCAGGTGTTTTTCCTGCTTCTAAATCGCCTTTATTTAGCGAACCGTTTTTTAAATCCATCCCTAATGCGTCAATCGATACCTTTCAAATGGACGCAAGAACAAGATTTTTTGCTTTCCTTGCGACTCCTGTAATCTCTTCGCTCCTTTTGCTTGGCTTGATGGTTGGAGCTTACATGGAATTTTCAAGCCCAGGTTTTGGCTTGCCGGGCACGGTTGCATTGACTTGCTTGATTTTGATCATCTTATCGAGCTATTCGCAAGAAATCGGAAGTTCGCTTGAGGTGGTTCTATTATTTTTAGGGCTCGCGATTCTGCTCTTTGATTTATTTGTGTTCCCTACATTTGGATTGCTTGGTTTTGTGGGGCTTGTTTTCTTTTTGATGGGGCTTTTTGGTTTAATGCTACCAGGACTTTCGAATATGACATTTGAATTTGATACCAATACCTTTAATGCGGCAGGTGTTGCCTTCTTTAACAGGTTAATCTGGCTTGCCGCGACGTTAATTATATCTCTTGGCGTTATTGGACTTCTTACAAAGTATTATCTTCCGAGATCTACAACTTTTAAAAAGTTTGTTTTAGAAGGCCATGAGCAGACGGGTTATATGGCTACCGGTCATAGCGATATGCCGAAAGCGGGAGAAAGAGGCGAGGCCTTGACAGAGCTTAGACCGGCAGGTAAAATAATGGTGAACGGAAAAATATTTGACGCAATATCCTCAGGGCAATTCATTGAAAACGGAACACCTGTTGAAGTGCTTAGGATTGACGGCGCTCAAGTGGTAGTGAATATCGATTACAAGGGGAAAGCATGAATCCCTATCTTTTATTAATACTAGGGCTTGTCCTGGTATTTTTAGAGTTTTATCTGCCCGGCGCGGTACTTGGCGCTTTGGGAGCGATTTTTATTATTTCTAGTTATGTTGTATTAATCTATCAAGGAACAAATCCTTTAGAATTTGGTTTATTCTTTGCGGGTTCGATGGCAGCTCTTTATGGATTGATACGCTTTGCTTTATGGCGTATTCCTCGTGCGAAACCCGGAAGAAGTATTTATCTTAAAGGGGATCAGGCCGGATATATGGCTTCCCATTTTGATAAAAATGCTATCGGCAAGGACGGAGTTGTTTTGACTGATCTAAAACCTGGCGGATACATCTTGATAGAGGGAGTGCAGCATCAGGCCATATCAGTAGAAGGCTATGTTTCTAAAGGAAAAAAAATAACCGTTATATCAGGAGAGGGTGAATCCCTTCTCGTAAAGGAATTAAAATGACAGACACCTATTTTTTTATTATCTTCGCAGCCGTTTTAGGCCTGATCGTCGCCTTTATATTAGGGAAGTTTGTAGCTCTCTGGTTTCAGGCATTTGTATCAGGAACCCGCATACCGCTCTTCAATATAATCGGGATGAGTATGCGAAAGATTCCGCCAAGAGTCATAGTGAATGCCAGAATCAACTTGTATAAAGCAGGCTTGAAAGATATCACCGTAGAAGATCTAGAGACGCATTTTTTAGCGGGCGGACATATTACAGAAGTGGTAGCGGCAATGATCGCGGCTGAAAAAGCGAATATTCCGCTTGATTGGAGACGGGCAACAGCGATTGATCTTGCCGGTAGAAATATTAAAGAAGCTGTTCAGACTTCTGTAAATCCCAAAGTAATTGATTGCCCGTCGCATGGCGGCTACATTACAGGCGTTGCAAAAGATGGTATTCAAATTAATGTGCGAGCTCGTGTAACGGTAAGAACGAATATCGCCCAGCTTGTGGGGGGTGCGACCGAAGAGACTATCATCGCCCGCGTAGGGGAAGGGATAGTATCTGCAATCGGAGGTTCTGAAACGCATTTACAAGTGCTTGAAGCTCCGCAACGAATTTCAAAACTCGTGCTTGAAAAAGGGCTTGATTCTTCAACTGCGTTTATGATCTTGTCGATCGATATTGTTGAAATGAATCTAGGTGAAAATATTGGTGCTCGTTTAAGAGCCGATAAAGCCGAATCGGATAAGAGAATTGCTCAAGCGGAAGCGGAGAAACGCCGTGCGATGGCCGTTGCGATGGAACAAGAAAATATCGCTCAAGTAAAATTGATGGAATCAAAGTTAATCGAGGCTCAAGCGCAAGTTCCTCAAGCGATGGCAGAAGCTTTCCGTGCCGGCAATATGGGTATATTTGACTACATGAAAGTAAAAAATATCGAAGCCGATACGAAAATGCGCTCCTCAATATCGGAAAAAGGGGATAAAAAGTGAGCTTAATTGAATTCATAGGATTCATAATCACTTTTTTTGCTTTTATCATCATGTCAGTCCGCCGCATGAAAGAAAAGCGGCAAATGGAGATGAATCCGAATGAAGAGGAAGAAGACGATGAGGCGCTTCGCGAGTATTTAAGATCGGTTGGAATAGAAGTGGAGGAGCGGCCAAAACCGCCTCCACCTCCTCCTCGCATAGAGCAAACACAGCCTATTCCAAGTATTCCACGTGTTAATCCCACTTATTATGAAAAGACTGAATTTAAGACGAATATTGAAGATAGAAAATTCAAAACTCGGATTGAAGACAAGAAGCTAAAAACGCATGTAGAAAATAGAGAATACAGATCAAAAATTGAAGATAAAGATTATGTCGGAACGATATCTGAAGCGCCTGCTTACGAAGTTCATAGTTCCGATGAACGCCTGAGTACGGTAGATCTTGTTATCAATAATCAAAGTTTAGAAAATTTGGTTATTTCAAATATTATTTTAGGGCCGCCAAAAGCTTATGAATAATTACGAGAAGATTCGAAGAGAATTTCCTCATGTTAAAGTGGTGGCAGTAACCAAGAATCACTCGTGGCCTGAATGTGAGTTTCTTTATAAATCTGGAGCACGCGATTTCGGGGAAAACCGTATCCAGGAAGCCCTTCCAAAAATGGATGAGGCTCCGCACGACATCGAATGGCATTTTATCGGCACGATTCAATCGAATAAAGTAAATAAAATCGGGCGCCGATTTAAGTTGATCCATTCTGTCGATTCATATGATATAGCTAAAAAAATTTCTGACTTTTCAGCAGAAACGCAAGCCATACTTCTTCAAGTTAACATTGCCCATAAAAACGGCTTTACTCCCGAAACCCTTGCTCAAGAATATAACCGGCTTAAAGAATTGCCAAATATCGATATCCAAGGGCTCATGGCAATGGCCCCTCAAGCCTCAGAAGATGAAATCCGCGAAACATTCCGCACCTTGCGCACTCTCCGAGACTCTTTAAACCTAAAAGAGCTTTCTATGGGCATGTCAGATGATTGGAGAATTGCCGTTGAAGAGGGTGCGACGATTATCCGTTTAGGTAGTTATCTGTTTTCTTAGAGGTATTCCCAATAACGATTTAAGTACTGCGGAGGTGGAGATTTTTTGTCGTCGCAGCCTGCTAAAACTAAATTGGGCGGCAGAATGCGGACTCCTTCATAAGTGATTTGATCGCAGCGTGTCAAATCAAGATGAGTTAGCGTTTTCGGTAGCAATTTTAGACCTTCGTTGGTGATTCGCGAGAAAGTAAGATTCAAGTAAGTGAGATTTTGAGGCAGCAAATGGAGCATTTCATCTGTGATTCTGCAGTATGTAAGCTGCAAACCGGTTAAGTTTCTGGGAAGAAGTTCGATCTCCTTATCTGTGATTTTAATATGAAGCAGTCTTACTGTTCTTAAAGTGGTGATTTTTGAAAGATATGGAATGCATTTGTTGCTGTTTAATGTCAAAATTCTCACATTATACATGCTATAGTTAAATGAATAAGCCTGCATCCAGGATTTGTTTGGCGCATCAGATATTGTTTTTCCGAGATAATGAGACATTAGATCTTGTAGCTGATCTCTTAAATCTTGCGGAAGCTCATCGATTGTTTTATTTATTTTTAAAGCTTTTACCAAATCCTTTTCATTAAAGGAGGAGAATTGATGATAAAGATTATCTGAAATTTTCTTTAATATTTCTCTAATATCTAGATAGTTGGCGACTAATGCGATCTCTTCAATGTTAGAATTGCTCTTCTCAAAAGGCTCATTAGGATAAAGCATATTTAAAATAGCAAGAAATTGTGTTCTGGTAATTGCGCTAAAAGGGATTGTGTTTGATTCGACATCGCCAAGAAGATCGTCGATGGTTTTTGATGAGGCTCTCAAGGCCGTTAATTGCGGCGATGTAAGTGTGTAAGTCGTATTATCCGCAAATTCAAATGTTGTTTCATTATTTGCTGCATAAGGGAAAAGGGAGTAAAATATTTTTGCCGCGTCAAGAGTGCGGTCTCCGGTTTCTTGTTTTCTGACAATATTAAAGCAAATATTTTTAGCCTGTTCCATTCCTACTTTTTTAATTATAACTTCAAATTCATGAGCTACCCTTTCTTGAAATGAACATAGATAGTAAGGTTTTGTATTGCTTTCTACAGGCTGCATGTTAATTCCTTAGTTTTTAATTATTAATTATAAATTATCTTTGTGAAGATTTAATTAAGACTTGCAAATAGTTAAACCTCTAGGATAGCTGCTTTTCGTTGCTTTTCGTCCCAAAATGGTGTATAATATTTCTTATTATGTGCCAAAAACATCTCTTAAATCAAAATATTACCCTTCCTATTGCTCTCGCGGTGGGTACGCTCATTGGCTTTAGCGATAGTTCGGCTTTATATGCCGCATCTGAGGGGGTTGCAGACATTTTTATCAGCTTATTAAAGCTGGTAAGTTTACCCATCATTTTCTTATCGATTGTTTCGACCGCATCGAGTATGGGGTCAGTAGCTGAGATTCGGAGTTTGGGCAAGAAAGTTGTCAAATACACGTTGTTTACAACGGTAATTGCGGCAACGGTTGCGCTCGCTTTATTTGTTTTGGTTGACCCGGTTAGAACCACTGTTACAGGCGGTTCAGCTGAGATCGAGGCGATTCAAGGAGTCAATTATTTTGCTTATTTGAAGACGGTAGTTCCTTCTAATATTATTAAACCGTTTGTCGATAACAATGTCATTGGTGTTTTGTTTTTGGCGATGTTATTGAGTTTAGCTATCCTTACGCTTCCTGAAAAAAATCGAACGCTATTACACGGATTATTTTCATCGCTTTTTCAAGCAATCATGAAGGTGACGACTTGGATTATTGCTTTTATTCCTCTCGCGACTGCGGCGTTTATCGCTTTGTTTTTTAGGGATCTTAGATCCGGAATGGAATTTGAAAGTTTAGGTTACTATTTAGCGGTTGTATTGGGAGCAAACCTTATTCAAGCGGTGATTGTGCTTCCGCTTCTACTAAAGTGGAAAGGCGTCGATCCGCTCAAGTTATTTAAGGCGATGAGCGAGGCTTTATCCGTTGCATTCTGGGCAAAATCATCTGCCGCGGCATTGCCGATGGCGGTAAAATGCGCGGAAGAAAAGGGCAATGTCTCAAGAAAAGTAGCAGGATTTTCCCTTCCTCTTTGCACGACCATTAACATGAATGCGTGTGCCGCTTTTATATTGATTACCGTTCTATTCGTTTCTATTAGCAATGGAATGACCTTCTCATACCTTGAGATGTTCGGCTGGGTCTTTATTGCGACAATAGCCGCCGTTGGCAACGCGGGCGTTCCTATGGGATGCTTCTTCCTTTCATCGGCATTCTTAGCTTCGATGAACGTACCCCTTAATATTCTAGGACTTATCCTTCCGATCTATTCCTTGATCGATATGCTTGAAAGCGCGATTAATGTTTGGTCTGATTCCTGCGTCACAGCAGTTGTGGATCAAGAGGTTAAGGAAGAATCTGAGGGTAGAGCCAAGAGTGAGAATCCTCTTGAGCTAGCTCCTAATTCGTAATAACGAATATCATAGAGATATGGCGATAATTAAGTCCGAAACGATCAAAGCATTTGGTCGAGATAAGCTGCTTGACGCTCTTTCAAGAATGCTTCTTATTCGTAACTTTGAAACGAGGGCGGAAGCGGGCTATTTGCAAGGGAATATCGGCGGTTTCTTTCATTCCTATATTGGTCAAGAAGCGATCCAGGTTGCGGCAATTGACGCGATGGGTAAAGACAACTGGTGGGTAACTTCTTATCGATGCCATGCGCTTGCGTTACTGCTTGGGGCAACTCCCGATGAGGTCATGTCGGAATTATATGGACGCGCGAACGGTAACGCGAGGGGTCGAGGAGGTTCTATGCACCTCTTTACAGATAGGATGCTTGGAGGCCATGGGATTGTCGGGGGGCAAATACCGATTGGAACGGGTGCCGGATTTTCTTTAAAGTATCAGGATATCAAAGATCAAATTTCTGTAACTTTTTTAGGCGACGGGGCGGTGCCTCAAGGCGCATTTCACGAATCTCTCAATTTAGCCTCTTTATGGAATCTTCCCTGTTTATATGTCATTGAAAATAATAAATGGGGCATGGGTACTGCTTTCAGACGGGCTAACTCAGTTGAAAAGCTTGCAGAAGAAAAAGCCGCAGGCTACGGCATGAAAGGTTATACCTATAACGGCAGCGACTATTTTGAATGCTATGAAGGTTTCAAAAAAGCAAAAGAAGAGATTTTAACACTAGGAAAGCCAGTTTTAATCGAAGTCATTTGCGAACGTTTTAAAGGACATTCAATATCAGATCCGGGTCTTTATCGTTCAAAAGATGATCTTAAGTCCTGCATGGCTACAAGCGATCCTATACTCCTATTAAAAGACGCTTTGATTGAGAACAAGTGGTTGACAGAAGACGAGTTTAAAGAACTCGATAAAAAATATAGAGAGATTGCGATCAGTGCGATGAAGCATGCGGAAAGCAGCCCGTGGCCCGATGTAAACACTTTGGAGCAGGATGTTTTTTCTCCTGAAGATAACTCATGAGTATGCAAAACATCGATATTCGTGAAGCTTTAAGACAGGCGATTGATGAAGAGATCGCACGAGACAAAAATGTCTTTATCATGGGTGAGGAAGTAGGGGAGTACAACGGCGCCTATAAAATTACAAAGGGCCTCCTAGAAAAATGGGGTCCAAAAAGAGTTATCGATACCCCCATCTCTGAACTTGGCTTTGCAGGTCTTTGTGTGGGCGCTGCTATGACAGGCTTAAGACCTATCGTCGAATTCATGAGCTTTAATTTTTCTTTTGTTGCGGCCGATCAGATCATTTCTAACGCGGCGAAGATGTATTATATGTCGGGCAACCGGTTCAAAGTGCCGATTGTATTTAGAGGGCCGAACGGAGCCGCGGCGCAGGTTTCATCGCAGCACTCTCACTGCGTAGAAGCATTATACGGTAATCTACCTGGTCTTTATGTGGTAGCTCCAAGTAATGCGTACGATGCGAAAGGATTGCTCAAGAGTTCCATTCGCTGCAACAATCCCGTTCTCTTTTTAGAGTCGGAACTTTCCTATAACGATAAGATGGAAATTCCAACAGAAGAATATCTTGTTCCGCTTGGAAAAGCGAAAGTGGTGCAGGAAGGAAAAGATGTTACTCTGATTACCTATAGCCGGATGGTTTATCAATCGCTGCTCGCTATTAAAGAACTTCCGAATATAAGTGTTGAGCTTATTGATCTTCGATCGATTCGCCCCCTTGATATTGATACAATCCTAGAGTCAGTAAAGAAAACTAATCGGGTGGTGATTGTTGAAGAGGGGCATTATTTCGCAGGAATCTCTGCGGAACTTTGCTACCAGATACAGTCCGCTTGCTTTGATTATCTTGATGCGCCTATTATTCGGGTGACTCAGCGCGAAACACCGATGCCATACTCTAAACCGCTTGAAGCAGAAACGCTTCCTAATAAAGAAAGAATTAAAAAGGCTATCAACCAAGTTTTATAGGTTTTTATGACGTTCTCTTTTACTATGCCAAAACTCTCGCCAACTATGGAATCGGGCGTAATAGCGAAATGGCATAAAAAAGTGGGCGATAAGGTAGAGCCCGGCGATCTGATTATTGAAGTATCGACCGATAAAGCAACGGTTGAACATAGCGCGCTTGATGGGGGCTATCTAAGACAAATTCTCGTACAGGAAGGGGAGGAGGCAAAGGTTAATGACCCGATTGCCATTTTTACCGAAAAAGCAGATTCGGCAATTGTTGTTCCTGAAGAAAAAGCTTCTGTTCAAGCCATTGCAGATGAGCTTCCAAAAGAAGAATTAAAGCCTGTTAAAGAAGTGCAGGCTCCTTCAAAAGACGAGAGAATTAAAGCTTCTCCTCTCGCAAAAAAAATCGCTGAACAACAAAATATTGATTTAAGCCAAGTAACAGGCACAGGGCCTTCAGGCCGTATCGTAAAGAAAGACTTAGAAAAAGCTCCTGCTCCTAAATCATCCCCGGTTACTCAGACTTTACCAAAAGAAATTAAAGAAGAACCTCTTTCGCCTATCAGAAAAGTCATAGCTAAAAGATTGCAGGAAGCGAAAAATACCATTCCGCATTTTTATGTGACGATGGAAGTGTATGCGGACGCGCTTGTGCATTTTAGAGAACAGCTATCTCACTCAGGCTACAAAGTTTCGTTTAATGACCTGGTTGTAAAAGCTGCGGCTGTTGCTTTAAAAAGCCATCCACAAATTAATTCCGGTTTTAACGATAAGAACCAAACGATTATCCGTTTTGCTGCTATCGATATTTCTGTCGCGGTTTCTGTCGAAAGCGGATTAATTACGCCGATTGTTACTCAGGCAGATCATAAGACTCTTTCTGATATTTCCTCAGAAATTCGTGAGCTTGTCAAAAAAGCAAAAGAAGGTAAGCTTCGCCCGGAAGAGTTCCAAGGCGGCTCGTTTACCGTTTCTAATCTAGGGATGTATGGCGTTTCAGAATTTCAAGCCATCATTAATCCACCTCAGGCAGCAATACTTGCCGTAAGCGGTATTTTAGATAAGCCTCTCGTTAAAAATGGCAAGATCGAGATTGGTAAAACGATGAATTTAACCTTGTCTGTAGACCACAGAGTTATTGACGGGGTTGCAGCAGCCGAGTATCTGAAAACGCTGCAAAAAATTCTTGAGAATCCGATCACGCTTGTGATTTAACCATTTCACAGTGAATTTAATTAAGGGGATTTCCTATCATACTAGGTAATTTTATTCTAATTACCTATGCAACCTGTTACAACAAATCACCATTTCTTAGAAATTCTCGCTCCCCTTCCTGTTTCTAAAGAGCCATCAGAGCACGATAAAATTGCCACTTTTGAAACGCAGGAAAATAGATATAAAAACGATAGAACTGAATCAAATTTTATCAGTTTTTTATCATTTTTATTTTATGCCCGCGAGTTTGAAAGACTAAAGAAAGCGCTTGATGAGTATTCGTCGGATTTTGAAACGTTATCGTTTATATTTACTGCTCACTATCTGCATTATCAGGGAAAAATTATAGAATCTGCGGTACTTTTAGAAAAATATTTATCCGTTTATGGGAATTCCTCCGAAGGATTATTTTTAGCAGCCTCCTTGCAGTTTGAGTATAAATCGCAGCTATGTTTCAGCATGAATCATGCGTTAATCGCTTTATTACACTTTTTTACCGGTCGTTATGACCTTGGAGTAGAATCGTATGATAGAATTCAACCCAATATTAGTTTGCATTGGATTCGAGTTTTGATGCAGGCAGCTACAAGCGGTATTAACGGAGAATTAAATGCGACTATAACTAAATGCGCTATGCCTCGCTGTGCGATTATCGCTTTATTAGTAATGGGAAAAAAAAGCGATCAACTTGAGAATTTAGCCGAGTCAAAATTAGATCTTTTTCCCTATGACTTTGGCTTGAGAGACGCTTTGATGGGGTATTACCTTAGAGTTCATAATTTGAATCAGGCGTCGCTGCATTATGATTTATATGTGAAAGGAGCGGCTCCTTATGGAGATGACTTTTTTGTTCGGGCAAAGTACTTCTTGATGAAAGGGGATTTAGCAGAAGCTCAACGTATTATTGACGAACATCACCCCTCAAGCCTTGTTTGTTTTGTGCGTATGTTAAACTTATATAAACAAATACCTTCTGCCCTAGATAATCACAGAAACATTTTAATTGAAGGTGTAAAAAAATTTCCTAAAAGTTTATTTCTCTTACGTGAATATGCTGATTTGCTTTCTGAAGAAGATCGTGAGGTTGAATGCGATGAAGTGCTTGATAGAATATTGAAAATCAATCCGAAGGATCAGCAATCGCTACTCATGAAAGCGAGCTCCGCAACAACATTTAAGGCTGCCAAACAATATCTAACCCGAATTGAAAAGGAATATCCTAGCTGCTCGTCTACTTTAAGTATTGGAGTTGCGGTTAGATATGAATTTGGACAGGAAATGAATAGGGCTTTGCATGATATCGAAATTTTGAGGGCTAAAGGGGATGATTTAATCTCCGAAAAGCTATACGTCGACATTTTAATTTATCTCGAGCGCTATGACGATGTATTGAAAGCATCAGCTACTTGCGGGGAAAAATTTAATCTCATTTACTTGTTTAGAGAGATTATTTGCTTTTTAAGAAAAAATGAAATTGATTTAGCTGAAAAGTTGATATCTGTATACGAAACAACTAAGGGCCCTCTTGGAGAGCAGGAACGTTGGATAAAGGGGGAGATTTTAGTCAGCCAAAAGAGATATGAAGAGGCGTATCCTTACTTTTCTGGTATTAAACCTAAATGTGTTCATTTGAATCATAGAACATTAAAAGCTTGTTTCAAATGTTTGAAAGAATTGAATCAAGAGGATGAAGCTAGAAAAATATATGATCAAATACCTGAGTCATCTAGGGGTTTTTATGGAGAATATGTCGAATGGTTGAATTCTCTATCGAAACGCGCTGTTAATCGCGCAAGACCTGTAAGACGAGCTGCCGATATTGCACAATCTGCTTTTCCTGTTTTAGAAAAAAAAGAAAAGAAAAAGAAAGTAGAAGATTATGTTAAACCTTCGCCTCATTCTATAACCCTTAAAAAAGGCGCTTTCTCAGCTGCCGCAACGGAAGGTGTCAATCCGCTTTATAGAAAGAGTCCCAAGATTGCGGCAGAGGATCTTGTTAGAAAGTGTTTAATTGAGCCTTATCCGGCAGAATTCGCTCAGGATCTGGATGGTGCTATCAAGAGCTTAAATACTATTCACGCCTGTCTATTGCAGCCCTTCCCGTTAATTGCAGAGATAGAGTTTCACATTGTTAATTATTTAAGTAAATTGCATAGCCATCCCAATGCACCATCCATTATCTCGTCTAGAGTAATGAATTTTGAATCGATTAGGCATAGTTTTAAATTGATGTGGGAATATCCTCATTTAATAACCCCTAAAGTCGTGCGTCTATTTGCCGAGGATTCTAATAGGCTTGCAAATGCTCTTCAGGAGAGCAAAAAAAGATATGCAAACATTCATGAATTAAGCGCATATCCCATTGAAAATCCTTCTATTTTTGAAGAATATGATAGGGATAAAAAGATTAAAATTTTGCTAACCTTCATAAAAGCTAAGCTTAACTTTCTCATTAATTGTAAATTCAACTTTATTGATTTTGATGATGATCGTGAAACGAAAGTAATCATGCTGCAGATTTGGTATATTAGAGCCGCCATCCGCTCTATGTATCGTTATGATATTGATAAAGCCAATCAATTAAGAAACCTATTTCCTGAATTTTTAAAAGAATTTAAGAATCTTTGTTACGATCAGTCTGAATTAGACGGAGTCAATTTCGAAATGGCAGCGTTTATATATCTTTCAGCTAAAAGTAGAATGGAAGCAATCGATAAAATTAAATGATTTAAATGTAGAATATACTAGCCACTCTTGTTTAAATTAAAATTTAAAATTGAATTTTTTGTTGTCTGTTGTTTTGTTTACGCAAATTAATTATAATTTAATGCCTTATGATTAATTCTGTCGGTTTATCTTTAAGTTCAAGTGCAAATAGTCCCGTTTCTAAACCGCTAACTTACTCCCAGTTATTTGAGCTGAAAGCATCGCGAGTGCGAGACGAGTATCTTAAAAATCGAGGTTGTCCTACTCATTATAGAAATTGGGTGTCTTTATTAGCTTCTGCCCATCGCTGGGATGCGTTAAGAGAAGTTATTTTGACTTATCGTCATGATGCGCCTGAATTTGATGCCATAAACGCATTTTACCTTTCAAATCAAGATAGAGAGCTTACTAATGATAGTAATTCGGCATTTGAAATGATGATGCTTTATCATCTTTCTTACCCAGAAGATATTGAGTGTATTTTAATTTTGGCGCGTCTTTGTCCAGATGATTCAGCAACTGTGATTGAAAAAAATCGATTTTTGAATGCCATTAGGACCGCTTTTAAAAATGATTCTGCTTTATTGTTTAAAGAATACAAGAAAGAGCTTACGCAATACGAATGGATAAAGGAATTCGCTCTTTTTAAGAATCCAAAGCATATGCCAAGCAGAATGGATCGTGTGCCAATTTATGTATTTTTAGAAATACTCAATATATTACAAACGAGAAGTAATCAATTTCCTATTCCCGCAATTGATGAAGAGATTCCAAAGCAAATAAGGGAAAATCCCTTTAATATTCGTCTTATATCATTTGTTTTAATCCACTATATCGATCTTAAAGATCTTTATAAGTCAGAGCATTATTATAAGATTTTGATAGAATTTTCATCTTCTCCTTCCCACATCGTAAAATATGCGCTTTCAAAATATGAAATCTTTAGAGGGGATAAACATAAGGCACAAGAGCGATTATCAGATGAAAAAGCGCAATCGATAGGATGCTGCATAATGCGTTTAAACTTACTATCCAGTATGGGTTTAACAGATGAATGGATACGGGTTTTTGAGAAATATGATGCTTTGTTTCATGAGCCGAAAGCGTTTGATTCATTTAGAATGTGGCATCTAGAAAGAAAGCTTAAAGTTTATTGTGAACTTCAAAAGTATGAATGTGTTGAAGAGAGTGTTAATAAACTCTTGAAGATGTCTCCGCAAAACTCAAAAGCCTATCATGCCTTAGTTTTGGCTTCGTTACAAACACATAAATATAAAGAAGCATGGAATCGTTTTGATAAAAAAGTAAAAAGCGCGCCATCTGATGTGGATCCTCTCTTGGGCGCACTCATTGCTAAACGATCTTATGATCGATTAAAGGAGACGGAGCAATTAGTTAGAAACAATTTAGTATTTACCATTCAAAATAATAGTTGTAATGATTCTCTAGTTGATTTGCTTGTATGCCAAAGTAAATATGAAGAAGCGTTTAGTGTGTTATCTTCCATATCTAATTTAGATGAGTTGCAAAAAATAAAAGGGGAAATTATTCGATTTAGGCTAAAGATGCCTCCTTCTATACCTTTGGATCAATTAAAGAAATGCGCTTTATTGGATTATTTCTTGGCGGAAATGAGAGCAGAGGCAGGTGATTATGAATCCGCAATCAAATTGTTCGGGAATATTTCACTCTTCGAAGATATCGACACATTGAATATCTATCTTCGCTCTCTTATGGCTTTAGGAAAAATTCAGGAAGCCAAAGATTTCTTAAATCGATTAGATGATAATAGGAAATTACGGTTAAGAGGGCTGAGGGTTCAAATAGAACAAGCTAAAGTTGAAATAAAAAAAGAAACCTCAGCTCCAAAAAAAATAATCGCTCCACAGATTCCTCAATATGAGGAGATTCCAAAAAAAGTAATGATAGGGATGACGCCTAATGCCATCTCTTTACTCAAAGAAAAAGTGACAAGAAAGCCATGTTGCGGAAACGATGGGGTAGACCCTATTATCTATTCGAATGCCTCGCGTATAAAAGCTCAACATCTTGAGCAAAGTCAAGCGATCAATACACATAACTATATTTATTACACTGATTCTTACTGCATTCGCATAAGAACGGCGTTAAATCTCTTAGAAAGATTTAAGGATGTTTACAAAGAACCGCAAACACGAGAAAATGCCTATCTTCTAATTTATTATCTTACTTTAATTTTTGAACAGCTAAGTCCATTAAATCCAAATCCGGATCATAAAGCGGGTATGAACCTATTTTCTCAAAGGGTCGTGTCAACGGATTTGTTGTCAGCTATCCGATCCAATCTTGTTAATTTACCGGCGTTGATTTCTGACATAGCTGTCTTTAAATTCGCAAAATCCTTCATTGAAAGCGGCTTTGAGCATTCTGTCAAAATGAGCTTTTCTGAACCAGAGCCTCTTAAATTCGATTTTACATCCTTTAGTCTTGAGAATGGTGAAACATGGGAGTCTCTTAAAGATCATATTCAGGTCGTTTTACATTTTGAGGTTATTCGAAATGAACTCGCTTTTATGGCTAAGCATTCAAGTACTTATCTTTCGAAAGATGATCCTCACGAATCTTTAATCCCATATCAAGTTTCAGCAGAAAGAATTCGTTCTTCTATTGATTTTATTAAAGCTTTTGATCCGCCTAGAGGGGATAAGCTGATGATGATTTTTCGGGAAGTTGACCCGAAAAGTAACGCTACCTTCGATTACTCGCTTGATAACTTAAATAGATTAATGGCATTGGCAAAATTGAAATCTCAGTGGCTGGAAAAGGTGTAAAGGTGTCCAGTTCACCCACATAGGTTACAAACTAGTTCACTCACATAGGTAACACTTTTAAAACTGCGACCATATTCTCTTAATTTCTAATTAATAGAGAAAAAACAGCCTCTCCGTGTTCTCTAAGTAACAAATTTATTTTTTTCTCTCTTGTCTCCGCGTCTCTATCGCCTCTGCGTTAAATGTGTATCAGATATTTATCTCTGGTCATTATGGAGACAGATAAATGTTAAATTTTAACGCAGAGGCGATAGAGACGCGGAGACAAGAGAGAGAAACAATTTTAAAATTTTTACATTGAAGATATAGGAAGGCTAAGCCTTCCACCTGCTCGGTGGTAAAAAAGAGGATCCAATTCACGCATTAAGAATTTAAGAGGATTCTTTTTCTTCGAGTTTTTTGATACGCTCTGCGTACTTGCCGATGTTGCGCAAGTGAACCGCATTACGGTTATACTCTTCAAGCGGAATGCAAGGGATGCCGTTGTAGCGTCCTGCCTTAAGTGATTTCGATACGCCCGATTTTCCGGCGACAACGACGTTATCATCAAGATGGATATGTCCTGCAACTGCAACTTGGCCGGCAAGAATGACGTTCTTTCCTGTACTGGTCGAACCGGCTATGCCTGTTTGAGCGATTATAATATTTTGCGGACCTACTTGTACGCCATGCCCAATTTGAACAAGGTTGTCAATTTTACTGCCGCGGCCAATACGAGTTTCTTTAAAGCGGGAACGATCAATCGCCGCATTGGCGCCAATCTCGACATCATCTTCAATAACTACAGTTCCCACTTGATTAAGCTTAATGTGGCGCCCTTCTTTATCTTGAGTATAGCCAAAGCCGCACGAACCAATGACGACGCCGGATTGAATAGATACGCGTGATCCAATTTGACACCTTTCACGCACGGTCACATTTGCGTATATCAAAGTTTCCGATCCGATTTTCGTAAAGGGGCCAATGGTTACATGCGAAAGGAGAGTCGTGTTATCGCCGATTTCTACTCCTTCATCAATTACGCAAAAAGGGCCTATTTGAACATTTTTCCCAATCTTTGCCATTTCATGGATAACACTAGAGGGGTGAATCCCTTTAAATCCGGTAATTTTTGCGGCTTCCGGAATGAAATGATCTACCATCTTTTGAAATGCAAGAGAGGGATCTTTACATTTTAAAAGAGTATGGCCGGTGTTAGTCTGATAATTCTCGGGTACAAAAACCGCACCGGCCGACGATTTTTTAAATGCCCCTTCATAGCGTGGATTTGAGTAAAAAGAGATATCCGAAATATCTGCAGATTCAAGATCTGCCACATTCGTGATAACGAGGGAGGCGTCTCCCTCAAGCACTGCGCCTGTAATATCGGCTATTTCTTTTACTGTAAATTCACGTTTAGTCATTAGGCTTTCGCAGGTTCAGTTTTTGCAGCTTTTTGATCTAATTCAAATTGCTTATCCATCACTTTAATAACTTCACCAGAGATGTCAAGTGTATCTTGAGCAAAGAAAGTTGTTTCGTAGTTGAATACCGCATCAAGTTTCATATTCTTTGCGATTTCAGCCGATGCTTTTGCAATCGATTCGCCAAGCTGCTGCATGATTTTCATGTTAGCTTGTTGGAGAGCTTGCATAAACTGATTTTGCTTCTCTTGAAACTCTTGGGTTTGTGTACGGAACTTACGCTTAATTTCAGTTTCCGCTTCAACAGACAGCGTGTCAAGATAGTCCGGATCGTTGAACTTGTTAGCCATCTCGTTCAACTCTTTTTCTTTCTCTTCTAAGACGTTCTCCATTTGCTTGCGAAGAGAGTCAAAGCTTGCTTGTTCTTGTTTACCAAACTTCGATTCCTCGATGATGGTTTTCGTGTTAACAAAGCCATAACTTGCTGCGCATACCCAAAATGGGACGAGAAGGGAAGTTAATAAAAATTTTTTCATGTTAATACTCTCCTAAAACTTAGCGCCAAACTGAATAAAGAATTGTTTGATTTCACTTCTCTTCTTCCAGTAAAGCGGGAATCCATATCCTAACGTAATTGGGGGCAAACTTTCAAGTATTTGGAAACGAATACCCAAACCGTAGGCGGCTCTTATGCCATTTGTTCTTACATCCCAGTAGCGGGTTGAAAGGTGGCCTGCGTCGAAATAGAGGAAGCCTTCAAGCCTTTCGTTGAATTCATGGTTCATCTCGATCGAATAAAGCTGCATCGAGATACCCCCTTTCGGGATGTCTGTGCCGTCGAACAAAGGACCTGCGTGATAAGGTCTATAACCCCTAACAAAGTTATTACCCCCGATATAAAGTCTTTCATCAAGCGGCATGTTATTGAAGTCGGTTCTGCCGAAAGGGGTCAGGAATCTTAAATCGGCTCTATACTTCATGCACGTTTTTGAGCTAAGGGGGAATAAATAGGTGTTAAGGTAGGCAAAACCCCAGAAGCTATAGTTTCCGCCAAGGCCGGCGTATTCTAATTCAAGTGATGATCTAAATCCGTTCCGCGGCTTCTGAGGACTATCGGTTGAGTCATAAACAAACGATACGCCGGTTGCAGATACTATACCATCCAGTTTCGCCAAGTTTTTAACTTTTCGGTTGATCTCAAGTTCTTGATTAAGGGCATTAAGCGCATTAGTTTTTTTAATAGCTGTTAAAGTAGTATCAGCATTAACTGCATCTATTTTTCTTAGCGTCTTATTGTAATGGCTTTCCACGTCTACAAAGCTGTTGCGGATACGGTAGTGCCATTGGAAACGAATAAAGGAATTTAACTGACGGCCTGCGCGAATAACAAAGCCGTTCGCATCAATTGTATAGGCGTGCGAAATGTAGTGATTGAAGCTGTTGTCTACGTCAAACCCGACGCTCCACTTTGTGTCCATAAAGTAGGGCTTCGTCCATGAAAGGACATATTCACGACTTTTTTGACCGATTTGCGCTGAAATGTTCAGGTATTCCCCGCCGCCTCTAAGCGCTCTAAATCCTTTAGACCATACGCAGGGAAGTCCCGAGATATTGAAATTGTTTTCGCTTAATGTGGCTCCGCCGAAGACCGAATCATTGGTTGAAAAACCGCCAAATAGGCCGAATTTACCTGTGCTCGTCTCATCTACTTCAATATGCACATCGCGATAGCAGCCAGGCAGCGACGATTTTTCATCGCTTTTAACGGCATAAACGTTCACCTTCTTGAAATAGCCGATATTCATCAGCCTTTTTTCGGTACGCTTTAATTTATCAATATTAAACACGTCCCCTGGTATCAGGAGCGTTTCATGCAGAATAACATTGGTCTGGGTATGGCAGTTGCCAAATACTTTTATTAGACCGACTCTAAACTGATCGCCTTCTTCGATAACGAATTCGACGCCATAAGTTCTTTCACACTCAGGTTTCGGTTCGAAGTTAACATAGCAGTCGATATAGCCGAATCTTCCATACAATTCCTGGATATTGCTTACCGTATCTCTTAAACCTTCGGGCGAGAAGGGATCGCCGGGTCTTACTTCAAAGCGACTATAAATTTCATCGTCTGAAAAGATGCAATTGCCTGTGAATTTAATGCGGGAGATCGTGTAGATTTCTCCGCGATCAGCCAAGATTTTAACAACGATACGGTCGCAGGAAACTTCTTCTACTAGAATCTGAACTTTGGCGTCGGCATAGCCTCTATTTTGCAAGTACTGCACAACCTGGAATTGGTCATGCTGCATCGCGTCTTCGCGGTATACGCCTTCCTCGGTCATCCAGCTTTTCCACCAGACATATTCTTTCGTAACGAGTTTTGTTAAGATTTCATCCTCTTCGCACGGTTCAAATCCGCAAAATTCAATTCTCTTGATTTTGCCGGATCTTCCTTCATTAATAAGAATGACGATATCGACTTCGTTTGTGCAAGGATCGAGTGTTACCGTATAGTCGAGCTCCGCTTCAAAGAAGCCGCGCTTAACGTAGTAGGTTTTTAATTTATGGAAGGCTTCATTGAAGCTTCTTCGATCGAATACAGAACAGATAGGAATATTCAATTCCTTTTGCAGTCTTTTTGTCGGCTTTTTGCAGTTGCCTTCAAAAGAGATCGTTCTAATGGTTGGTTTTGGCGCGAGCTTTAAAGAGATAAAAAGTTTTCCGTCTTTAACCTGGATCTGCGGCTCGACTCGATCATATTGTTTGGCTAAATTTTTAAGATCGTTATCGAAATCGGCTTGCGAAAAGAGATCGCCCGCTTTAGTTTTCATTTGCGATTTAACCGTTGTATCATCCGCCTCGCAGCCTTCCGGCATATTAAGGGTGATATCAATTTGTTCGATCGGTTGGTTTTCGTATACAACCGCTCCATTAAGGAAGCTCGTTGTCAATAACGCGAACAGAATAAAGATTCGGTGCATGCTTTAATCCACTTGAAGAAAGGATGAACTATACTCCCTAATTCCTAATAGAGGCAATTGCAAAACTACTTTGCTCTTAAAAAACGATGATTTTGGAGCCTTAGTTGATTGGCGGCAAAGCTGCCCCATTTAGCTTTGAAAGGCAGGCCAAAACCACTTTAAAAGCGAATTTTATAGAATAAACGAGTTTTGAAATGGTCTCGTAAATTTACTTTTAAAAACTTGAGCGTGAGATAAGCGCTTTTGCAAGCGTTCCGTTGTCGACGAATTCAAGCGATGAACCCATCGGCATGCCAAAGGCAAGACGCGATAGTTTGATGCCGCTCTTTTCAAGTTCACGCTTTAAAAAGAGGGCTGTAGCATCGCCTTCAAGGGTAGAGTCGAGGGCTAAAAGGATTTCTTCGCATTGAAGTTTTTCGATCCTTTCCATCAGTTTTGGCAGTCCCAATTTTTCAGGACCCCGTTTATCAAGAGGGGATAAAAGAGCGCCTAAAACGTGATAAAGTCCGCGGTATTCGAGGGTGCTTTCGATGGCAAATACATCTTTGAATCCGGCGACTATGCAAAGTTGTTTTGCGTTGCGGGCAGGATTTGAACAAAGGGTGCAAGCCGATTCTGTCAGCGCGCCGCATTCCTGGCATCTTTCCAGTTTGAAAGGAACTTCGCTAAGCGTCGATGCGAATTCTTCAATAAATAATTTGTCCCAAGTGAGGAGGTGAAAAGCATATCGTTCGGCAGACCTTGCGCCAACACCAGGGAGCCTTTTAAGAACCTCTACAAGTTTCTGGAGGGTGGGAGGGTATCGCATAAAGCAAAACATTAGCATAATTAACAAAATATTGTTATGCTTTTCTATCTATGAAACTCAGAGCCCGTATAACGGGGATGGGAACTTTCTTGCCAGAGGCAAGGTTGACAAACCGTGAACTTGAAAAATTAGTTGATACATCAGACGAATGGATCCAATCCCGCACGGGTATTAAGGAACGTCGTATCGGCTCTAGCCAAGAGACTGCGTCAACCATGGGTCTGCAAGCCGCCCTTAAAGCCATAGAGTCATCCGGATTGGATAAAAACCAGATAGATCTTGTTATCTGCGCGACCATGACCCCCGATTATATAACCCCAAGTTCTGCCGCCTTAATTCAAAGCGGCCTTGATATCCGCGCGGCTGCCTACGACTGTCAGGCCGCATGCACCGGTTTTATTTATGGACTATCTCAAGCAAGGGCTTTCATTGAATCGGGACTTTATAAAAATGTATTGGTTGTCGCATCCGAAAAGATGAGCGCTTTTATTGATTTCACTGATCGTAATACATGCGTTTTATTTGGCGACGGTGCGGGAGCGGCGATTATTTCAGCGGAAGGGCCGGGACTTGCAATCGATGAAGTCATGCTGGGTGCAGAAGGCAAGTTCGGCCAGTTAATTATGATACCTTCAGGTGGATCGAAGGATCCATCGACTATGGATAGTATTGAGCGTAAGGGTCATTTTATAAAGATGGAAGGGCGCGAAGTTTTTAAACATGCCGTGAGGCAGATGGGTAAAGCGGTAGAAAATTGCCTTTCACATGCAGGCCTGAAGGTTGAAGACGTTTCATGGCTCGTTCCTCATCAAGCAAATCAAAGAATTATTGATGCCATTACCGATGATTTAAAAATCGATAATAATAAAGTTTTTTTAACCCTTCATAAATATGGCAACACGTCAGGCTCATCGGTGGCGATAGCCCTTTCCGAGCTCCTTGACGAGAAAGCCATTCAAAATGACGAGCATATCCTGCTTGTCGCGTTTGGCGCAGGTCTTACGTGGGGAGCTTCCCTGTTAACCAAGATAAAGTGATTAATCTTATAAAATGAATAAACGTTTTACTTTCATATTTCCCGGTCAAGGCGCTCAAAGCATTGGTATGGGTAGGGAATTTTACGAAGCCTATCCTCAAGTTAAAGAATCGTTTCAAAGGGCAGAAGATATTTTAGGACGCCATCTTGTTAAAACATTATTTGAGGGTCCTGAAGATATTCTCAACTTAACGCACAATAGCCAGCCCGCCCTGTTTGTCCATAGTTTGGCTCTTTTAGAAGTCTTAAAAAGAGAAATGCCCTCGATAAAGCCAAAATATACTTTGGGTTTAAGTTTAGGGGAGTATTCCGCTTTTGTCGCAGCAAACGTTCTTCCTTATGAAGAAACATTAAGAACGGTCGATATGCGCGGCAAGCTAATGGGTGAAGCATGTGTAAAAAATCCGGGCACGATGGCGGTCGTCATGGGGCTTGATTCCGATGTCGTTGAAAAAATTGTAAAAGAAGCGAGTCTTCCTCACGACTTATGGGCAGCAAACTTTAACGCTCCCGGTCAAGTGGTGATTTCAGGGACGTTGAAGGGGATTGAAAAGGGAACGGAACTATTAAAAGCTGCAAATGCCAAAAGAGTTTTACCCCTTCAGGTACAAGGGGCCTTTCATAGCGGACTTATGAAGCCTGCGGAAGACGCCCTTGCTCCTTATATAGACGCCCTTTCCATAAATTTAGGCGATATAAGAGTGGTAATGAATGTGACCGCCGATTTCGCAAAAGATGCCGCCTATGTAAAAAATAATTTGATTTCCCAGGTTACAAGTCCTGTAAGATGGTCTGAAAGCATTACCCGAATCGATCCTGAGACCGATATTTTTATAGAAATTGGCAGTGGACAGACGCTCAAAGGCTTAAATAAACGGATCGGGGTCAAAGGGGCGACCTATAGCCTTGAGAAACCGCAGGATTTAGAATTAATACAGAAGGAGTTAGGATGAGCTTTACTGATAAAGTTGTCGTCGTAACGGGAGCAACGGCTGGAATTGGAAAGGAAATTGCCAAAAAGTTCCACGCGGAAGGGGCTAAAGTCGCCCTTATAGGAACTAACCTTGAAAGAGGCCAGGCCGTCGTTAAAGAATTAAGCGCCAACGCGGTATTTTACCCTTGCAATGTAGCCAACACTCAAGAATCCGAAGATACGATTAAAAAAATTCTTGATCATTTCGGCAGGATTGACGTCCTGGTAAATAATGCCGGTATCACGAAAGACGGTCTTTTTTTAAAGATGAGCGAAGCCGATTGGGATCAGGTAATGGAAACAAATGTAAAGTCTTGTTATAATTTAACGAAACCTTGCATTCGGGCCATGATGAAGAATCGTTATGGACGAATTGTGAACATTACTTCTGTTGTTGGATTGACAGGTAACGTAGGCCAAGTTAATTACGCGGCGTCAAAAGCTGCGATGCTTGGATTTACTAAATCAATCGCTCAGGAGTATGCATCACGAGGGATTACCGCGAATTGCGTCGCTCCCGGATTCATTGAAACAAAAATGACCGAAGAGATGTCGCCGGCAGCTCGTGAGGCGACCTTAACCAAGATACCTCTTGGAAGAATGGGCCGCACTGAGGAAATCGCCGATAGCGTTTTATTTTTAGCCTCTGACAAGGCATCCTACATTACCGGGCAAGTGCTTACGGTCGATGGCGGCATGGTAATGTAAATTGTAAATTTTATAAGGAAGATAACTATGTCAACTGAACAAGAAGTAATTGACATCGTAGTGGAACAACTCGGTGTTGATAAAGATGATGTGACGTTAGATAAGTCGTTTGTTGAAGATCTCAACGCCGACTCACTCGATTTAACTGAGCTCATCATGACGTTTGAAGAACGTTTTGGCTGCGAAATTCCTGAGAAGGATGCAGAACAGCTCAGAACCGTCAAAGACGCTGTTGAATATATCAATAAACACAAAGCGTAATATTCAAAAGCTGAATGCGGAAAGATGAAGGCTGAATGGCGGCTATAAGTCGCGATTCGGCCTTTTTGTTTATGATCTTAACTAAATTTTCGCTGCATCTTAAATCGTCATTCACGCTAAACTTTTTTTCGTTAAAAGGATCAAAAGATGCAAGTTCAATATCAAGTCGGACCTATCTGTACAGTAAAAGATACAACGAATGGCGTTTTGCAAGTTGTGGCTACTGGCTTTAGATGTGAAGGCAACCTTTTTTACCGTCTGCAGGTGAATGGGGCTTTTGCGCTTTATCGGCCCAATATGCAGTACTTAGTATGCGAAGCTAGAAAAATTACGCTATCTCAAGAAGAAAATTTTTTGTTTGCTAAAATTAAATTTAATGAAGGTAGAGTCGAGGTCGTTAAAATTGATCCTGCGACACGATTAATCATCGAAGAAAAGATTACTCGAGAAGAATAGTAGAGCAGTTGCCGCTATTCTTCCTTCATTTTTTTCTTAAAATCCCCAAGCCGCGTTTAACTCTAGAACGTGTCGATCGAAAAGACTGTTGAGCACGATTGTAGTAACGATTAGCGCAAGAGCGGAAAGGGGGTTTACACCAAACGCTGCTGCCGTTCCAATAACGATTACTCCCGAAAGCAAGTTGCGGGTGAGCAAATCCATTTGCGGCTCTTTTGCTAAAGCATAGATTGCGGAAATGATTAAGTTCGTCGCAAAAAAAGCGCCGGTAATTGCGACAGCAACTGAGGCTGTAAGGGCAATCGGCGCTGCGTTGAACGGATTTGGACGGGGAAGCGCCGGTAATATTGCTTTATAAGAGCTTGCAATATAGGCGGCAGCTCCGCCAATAGCTGTAAAAATGCTTGCGTTAGTTGTGGTTTGAATAGTTAAGTTTATCATTTTGCGTGTGTTTTTGGGTTAAAAGGGATACGACACGTATCGATATCAAGCCAAGTATAAAGCCTGGCAGCATCGATGGAATTTTAACGTCGGTCAGGAAAGGATTAATCAATCCCCAAAAAGCGGCTATGAGACCGCCAACTAAGATGCCTGCGATTGCGCCATAGCGGTTAGTCTTTTTTGAGTAAAGCGCCATTAACATGAGCGGACCAAATGAGGATCCAAGACCGTTCCAGGCATAGGTGACTACTTCCATAATGGAGGCGCTTTTCATAAAAGCGATCGAAAGGGAAACGGCCGCCACAATAAGTACGGATATGCGCGATGCGCGTAGCAGTTTGACCGGCGATGCGGAACGGTTAAAAAGGTGCTTGTAAATATCTTCTGAGAGAACGGAAGCGGATACCAGAAGCTGTGAATCCATCGTCGACATATTGGCAGCGATCAATCCGCACAGGATAAAGCCCCCTACCCATGGGTTAAAGAGGATTTTCACCATTTCGATAAAAACCAGCTGAGGATCGGCCAGGTTATGGTTGAAAAACTTGATCCCGATAAGTCCTGTCATGGCTGCAGCGCCAAGCGTTATTACCTGCCAGCTCATTCCCAAATACTTAGATTTATAAATTTCGCTCGCGCTCTTAATGCCCATAAACTTCGTCACAATATGCGGCTGTCCAAAGTAACCAAGCCCCCAGGCAGCAAAGAATATAATCTGCAGAAACGTTTCCCAGCTAAAATCTTTAATCAGATGAAGCGATATGTCAAACTGGTTGCTTGCTTGTACGATCGGTCCAAAACCTCCAACCTCGTTAAAAGCAAGCACCGGTACGATGACGATTGCGATAAGAAGAAAAATGCCTTGAACAAAGTCAGTCCACGCAACCGTAATAAATCCGCCAGCAAAGGTATAAATAACCACGACAAGGCTTGCGACAAGCAGGCCTACATAATAGTTAATGCCGAAAAGCGAATCAAATAGTATGCCCATCGCGATTAAGCCGGAGGATAAATAAGCCGTCATAAAGATAAGCATCATTACTGCGGTAAGTATTCTAATGATACCGCTAGAGTCGCTAAATCTTCTTTCAAAAAAGGTGGAAAGCGTGTAGCTGTTGTAACGCTCGGTCATGATCCGCAGTTTTGCCGCAACAAATTGCCAGTTGCACCACATACCGAAAATTAAACCTACGACGATCCAGGACTCAGGAACGCCACCTATGTATAAAGCTGCCGGTAGGGCCATAAATAGCCATGAGCTCATATCGCTTGCGTGAGCCGTAAGTGCGGTTAACCAAAAATTCAAGGAGCGATTTCCGACAATAAAGTCAGCCGACGTCGTTTGTCTTTTGTGCGATATGAGTCCGATCGCAAGCAAAATCAAAAAATATAGAAAAAACGAGATTACATAAGGTGTTGCCATAGGTTCTAATAACGTATCTAAACTATCGATTTGTATACAATAACTATTTTAAGGTCTTCGTGATTTAAGTGTTTTTTACTGAGGAAGTTAAGCTCGGATTCGAACATGGCCGAAGTCAGCTCTAAACCTTCTTTTGAAAAGTGTCTTAAGACCTTTTGAAACCAGTCTCTAAGTCCTGAAATGGAAGGCATTTGCTTTTGCAGGCCGGTATTGTATAGGATCAGGAAGTCACCGCCTTTTATACCCTCTGTAAGAGGAACAAAACGTCCCATTTTTGTGGACCAAAGTAAAGGATCGGGAAGTCCTGCGCCTTTATATTCAATCGCTCCTTCAGGATTAATTTTAAGATAAATTGTTTTTGAAATAGAAGGGTGCGACAACAGGTTGAATATGGCTTGAAAGCCTGGCTCTGACGCTTCATCCATTTTTACGGTGAGACCGTCTTCCTCATTCAAAATTAAATTTACACCTGTTGGATCGGAAGAGTCGAGTTCAAGCGCTTTTACCTTGAAGTTAGACGATTTTAAATTGGAAGCCGACTTTTGCAGCATGTGTTCCTGAAGAATTTCGCCGCATTCATATTCTCCATAAAGCTTGCTTTGAACAGCCGTGTAGTTAGTTAGCCTGGACATGTTATCAATCAAGCATTCGCGAAGCGTATTGATGGTTGATGCAAGTTCAACAATTTCTTTAGGGCCGTTGACATCGATTTTTTCATCGTATTCGCCTGATGCTAGAACAAGGGCCGCATCTTTAAGCTGTTGTACAGGCTTTGTAATTTTTGTCGCGATAAAGATGCTGGAGAGGGTCACAAGCAATACCGTCAAGAGTCCGCCGAGAGCGATCAGACTGAGAGCTCTATGCAAGTTATGGCTATATAGCTTTAAGTTGATATCGGCTCCAACAAGAGCAACAACTTCGCCATTATTGTCGATGAGGGGGGCATAGCCGCTCATAAAATTTTCAGAAGTAGATAATCCCTTATAAATAGGGGTAATCAATACTTTTTTATTTTGATAGACAGTGACTTCGTTAGATTCTGAGAAATCGACTGGAAAAGGGGCTTTGCCGCTTGCATCAATTAAATAAACCTGTCTATACGCAAAAGAGGGGTTTTCACCTGTATAGACGGGGTTTCCCTTGCTTTCTTCCTTATTAGGAAATACGGTTTCGCCCTTCTTTACCTCTTCGATTGAAACAATATACAAGCTTGCGATAGGAAGCTGATTCTTAATTTCTGTGAGTTTTTGGCTTAACTCCTTATAAACAGAAGAATTTACAGTGCTTTCATTGCGATGCTCTTTAATCCATTTAACATCTTCAACGTCTACAAGTTTGCTGACCGACACAACAATGCCTTCAAGGTCTCTCTTAAAGCTCTTTTCAATTTCGTCATACCAATTGAAATAGAAAAAGGTCGAGATAAGCGCGATAAACACGATAAGAGGAGGCAGAAGCCAGGTGAGAAGTCGGGTTCTAATTCGTGTCATGAGAAAACCCTATCTTTTAATGCGTATACTTGAAGAAATCCGACGCCGATACTTGGACATTCTGAAATCATGGTAAACAGGTTTGTTTTTGAAAGCGTAAGAAGAATCGCCGTATCGTCCGCGACCGCTCGATAGGTTCTTACTTTATCTGAAAAAAGCGATTCATCGCCAAAAAATTCAATTCCTTTAACGATCGATTTTTGACCCTTTTCATTTTCTAAACGGACAGATCCTTTCGCGACAATGAACATTCTATGAGCTTCTTCGCCAATTTCAAAGATAATCTCATCTTTTTGAAACGTGCTTACGCCGAGTTTATCCGCACAAGTAAGGATCAAATCCAAATCAAGCGTTTGAAAGAGGGGAGTCCTCTTTAATATGAAAGCTTTATCAATTAATCCTAACTTTTTCATGATTCCAATAATTCATAAGCAAAGTGTTTAAAAATCGGCTCTGCCGAGGTCATGTGCTTCTTGATAGCCCCTTTCCAGTCGTTGATATCCAATTTCTGCATATAGGTATAGGCCACAATCTCGTCTCCTAAGAAGGGCGAGCGCTCCATTCTAAGGAGAAGGTCCGATAAGCTCAAGCGTGCGCCCGTGTAATAGCTTAATTTTACTTCTTGCGGCGCCTCTTCAAGAAGCGGTTTTAGCAATCTAAATATCTTAGGCTCGCACGTTTTTTCCAAAGCTTCTACCACCTGGCTTCTTAATTTCAAATTCACGCTTCTCATCGATCTCGATAGTAATTCAGAATCTTCAATTTCGCCTGCTACGCCTAAAAGCTGAATAATGAAATCAAGCACGGAGAAATAGCCGGAACGAAGGGCGTCAACAAGAAGGGCGAGGTCAATATCGGGATTCGCTGACTGGATGGTGTGATAGTGATAGTAATAAAATAAGGCTCTTTCGACTTCGGGCTTGAGTATTTCGTGCAAAATCGCTCTTAACTGAAATACGGATAGTTTTCCTAAAGATTTTCCTGCAATCAGGCGTGCGCTCATCGATAGGTTCTGGTCTTTAAGAAGGGAAATGAGAAGAGGAACGTTCTTAAGTCCCATTGAAGACATGATCTCTTCCAAAGCTCGTTTTTCTTTAGGTCCGAGGTGTATTTCATCGGTGATGATTTTTTCGATAAAAGAAGTGTCGCCAATTTGATTGATGGCTTCAATCAAGAAGAGACGTGCTTGACGGTCATCGAGTTCGCTTAATGCATCAAGAAGCCGGGTTCCATACTTCATAGATTTCTTTGTGGCGATTTTCGCGCACGTTTTTGCGGCTTGCCTTACCACGCGTATATCTTCTTCATAGAGATAGGGGATCGCGATTTCAAGTTCATTCGGACTTGAGTCGATAGAGAGGATTTTTAGGCCCATAATGCGTGCGAGTGGATCATTTGAGTTGAGTAAATCTTCCGTTTCTTTATTCGCGAGCTGTTTGTTTTCCCAAACCGCGCTAGGATCGAGATCCGCGCTTGCAATCTTCAAAGTAAGAATTGCGGACGCGCGTGTTTTTAAAATCGGCGATTTTAGCTCCTCTTTCATCCGATCAGGATGTAAAAGACCCTGCTTTGCTAAAAACCAATAGAGTTCGCTCAAAAATTCAGGATCATTCGTTTCATAAATCCAGTTTTGGGCAAGCTCGACAATGCGCATGTCTTCATGCAGATCGGAGTCGGCAATTAAACGGATAAAATGAATTTTATCGGACAATTCAAGCGACTCGATTTCATTGATCCATTTAGGAAGGATGGTTCGATCTTCAAGTTCGCTTAAACACTCCATTGCAAATTGTCTAGAAGGGGAGTCTCCCTGGCGCATAATGGCGAGCAGGCGGGATTCTGCCGATTTTCGCTCTTTTTTATTTAACTCTTGAAGGCGCTGATAGGCTTTTTTCCCAAAGGCGATCGCGTTTTGCGTAAGATTTTGATAGATGGCTCTCAGGTAATTGCTCTTTAATTTCAGAACCACGCCAAGCAAAATGATCGAAAGAAAAAGACCCAGCAGTTTTGGATCGATCCAATTTAATGAAATTAAAAAGGCGGAAAGGAGCGTGCCTATGGGCTCAAAAAACGATTCAATCGAAATACGTATTTTATGCTTTAGGCGGGTCGGTACGGCATTGAGCAGAAGGTTAAAGTTAGAGTCGTCAATGACATATAGCGTTCCTTCAACAACAAAGTATCCAAGAAGGGCGAAGAAAATGGGCGGGCCGATTTGCCAACCGGCATAGGTTATAATTAAAAGTACCGGCGTAATGGTTACAAGCGACTGTATGCCAAAACGTCTAAGAAGGCGGCTATAGAAAAAGAGGCCGAATATTAAGTTAGTAATGCTCACTCCGGCTAAGGCTTTACCTAGAAATAAAGTCAGCTTTGCGTCGGCTTCGTCGCCCGCCTGAACGCCGCCCTCGTGGAAGGCTTCTGAGAACGTTGAAAAATAGTTATACTCAGTCGTGACAAGCAATAGGTAAATCAAAATATTCGAGCACATCAAAAGCAGGGTAAAACGAGACTTTAAAATAGAGCGGATAAAGGCTTTAATCGACTCTTCGTAGGAGACAGTGTCTATATCATATGCCGAATCGTCATAGACGGGATTTAGTGTTTTATGGATCTTTAGGATTAATAGGATAACGGCGCTTAACGTAATTGAGATCATTAGCGAAAGTGTTTTGAACTCGATCAAGCCCATTAACATGATAAAGCCCGTCGTAGCTATCCCCAAAAAGACCATCGAGCTGAATAAGCTGAAGAGCCTTTTGGCATCCTGAAGGTGAAAATACTGATCTATAAATGTCCAGAAACAGGTCACTATGACGGCAAAGTTAATCGATCCAAAGACCCTTAAAGCGTACCAAATCCAATCTGAATCAAGACCAATAGAATAATGAAAGGCTAAAAAGGCGCTAAAATAGAAGGCGACGCCGAAAAGCAGGGCTGTAATAAAAATTTTATGGGCCTGAAAGCGGTGAAATCCATAAATCAGAAGAGACGCTATCAAGATCATGCTCGCGGCAGAAAGGGAGTAGGCGTAAGGGAGGTCTTGCGATCCGATATGGATCAAAAAGAGGGCGTCCGCAAACTTTAGGCCTGATGTGACCGCAACGGACCATAGAAATGCGAGGAGCGCGAAAAACGAGGCGCTCTTCTCCTCTCCCGGGAAGATGTTAAAACATTTTCTTAGCAAATCTGCCATGCAAATATTTTATCTTATCTCGTTTGGTAAAGAAAGTAATTTTAAGGAAAATATCAGCTCGGCTAAAGTGTCCACTTATGGAAAAAAGAAAAGTCGTCATCATCGGGTCCGGTCCTGCCGGTTATACAGCAGCCATTTACGCTGCTCGTGCAAATCTAAATCCAGTCCTTTTTGAAGGGTTTTACTCAGGGCCTGCAGGAGGTCAGCTCATGACCACGACGGAAGTGGAGAACTTTCCGGGATTTCCCGAAGGGATAACGGGGCCTGAGCTCGTCTATGCTTGCCGCAAGCAGGCGGAGCGATTCGGCACTCAGCTTTTAACAGAAGATGTCTTGGATGTGGATCTTTCGAAGCAGCCCTTCCTTGTAAAGGGGAGCAACCATGAGTTCCTCGCGGAAACGGTCATCATAGCAACAGGAGCAACCGCCAATAGACTAGATATTCCCGGGACAAGGGACGATGAATTCTGGCAAAAAGGAGTAACGGCTTGCGCGGTTTGCGACGGAGCCGCTCCTATATTCCGCAATAAACCGCTCTTTGTAATTGGCGGCGGCGATTCGGCGGTTGAAGAAGCCACCTTTTTGACCCGTTTCGGAAGCAAAGTATATATTGTTCACCGAAGAAATGAGCTTCGGGCATCCAAAATCATGCAGCAAAGGGCGATGGAAAACCCGAAAATCGAAATCCTCTGGGACAGCGTCATTGAGAGCGTAGAAGGGGATATGGTCGTTAGGTCTGTTAATGTTAAAAACCTTAAAACAGGCATAACCACCAAGCTCGAAGCGGCGGGCGTATTCTTCGCGGTAGGTCATACTCCTAATACAGCTTTTTTGAAAGGCCAGGTTCCTTTGCATGATAATGGGTATATCAAGGTCATTCCGGGTACAACCATTACGGGAGTAGAGGGCGTTTTTGCTGCGGGCGACGTTCAAGATCACGTTTATCGCCAGGCAATTACTGCCGCGGGTACCGGCTGCATGGCAGCTCTTGAAGCAGAACGTTGGATATCGGCAAGAGAATAAATATGTGGATTTTTCTATTACTCATTCCTTTTTCATTATGCGCCGTGAACTTAAATCCATGGTTTAATCCAATCCTGGATATCAAAAAAACAGCGGCAATTGGCTATCGCACAGGCCAGCATGTTGATGCGCTTTTGGTAAAAGGGGCGCTTGAAACAACTGTTTGGAATGATATTAAAGCCGAAATTGATGTGGATGCCGCTAAAACCAATAAGAACGGGTTTTCCTATGAAGCTATTCGCTTTACCGGGCTATACCGTTTTTGGAATGACATTCTTGGCGACCCTATCAGTGTGGTCGGTGGCTTGACCCTTTCTTTTCCTCGCAGCGCGTTTCGTCACGACATTTCAGTGTTTGAACCCTCGCCGAGCTATCTTGAGGCGCATCTTGTAGTTGGCAATGAGGAAGTCGACTGCCTCGACTGGTCAAGACGTAAATGGGCCTATATTACTTTCGGAGCAGGAACAAAAGCGTCAACGTGGTTAAAAACTAAGCTTTTCTATGAAATCAATCTCTACGATTGGGGTTACGCCTCTTTTTCATTAGCTACTCTTTCAGGTTTCGGCTCTAGAAATCTCTTTCCTTTTCATTCCTATTCACATGTCGCTTATCGCGAACTTGGCTTTGGGTTTGATTACTATATCGACATTTATCGCATTGGCTTTAAGCAAACGCTTTATAAGAGGCACTATCCGGCCTCTACAACGATTGAGTTTGAAGTAGAGCTCTAAAAAATTTGAAGAGTGCGTTGAGCTTCTCTTTGTTCTCAGTGAAGTAAAGATTCACTTAAAGTAACAGTTTAAATTATTTGAATGGGAAAACGAAAGTTATTCGTTTAAGGCAACCGCTTGAGCGAAACCTTTTGAATGCGATAACGAAATGTGCAGTTTTGGATTATTGTGCGCTTTTTTAGCGTTGTCACTCAACAAGACATAGGGTTTTCCGTTTTCGTCCTGCGTAATTTCAAGGTCAAGAAAGGAAAGGTGCGCGCCAAAACCGCAGCCTAGCGCTTTTGCGACAGCTTCTTTTGCTGCAAAGCGTACCGCATAATGCTGGGCCGAGTTTTTTTTAGAGTCGCAGTAAGATTGTTCATGCGGGGTAAAGACTTTATCCTTAAATGATTGGCCGTATTTTTCAAGCGACTGTTCAATACGCTCGATTTCAATGAGGTCGCAGCCGATCCCTTTCATGAATAGCTTGTCTCCTTTAAGAAGTAATGGCGCGGGGTTTCCATATTCTCAAATGTGCAAAGTAATCTATCTTCAGATTCCAGTACATTGCAAAATATAAGTCGTCCTGAAGAGGTGTGTTTTACCGATAAGACAGACGCGCGGATGGTTTGACCCATAAAGTCGGCTCCGCCATTAACAACCACCATCGTTCCATCATCAAGGTAACCTACGCCCTGGCGTGCATCTTTTCCTGTGCGTTGAATCTTAACTTCTATCTGTTCGCCTGTTTGCGAAATAGGTTTTAAAGCGTTTGCGAGATGGTGAAAATTGATAATGCGTATACCTTCAGCACTCGATTGCTGCATTTTTGAGATATCGGCAGTAAAAATATTTGCTTCTTTTTCTCGCGCAAGTTTTAGGAGTTTTGAAAACATATCTTTCATTTCAGGATAGTCTGTATCATCGATACGTAATTTAAACTCGCTTGATTGTTCAAGCTTCTTGATAACTTCAAGGCCTCTTTTCGCCTTTATTCTAATATTTTCGTCGCATGATTCGGTTTGATTCATCAATTCTTTGATAACAAAACGGGGAAGGATGGCGTGAGTATCAAGTATTCCGGAGGCGGTTAAATCGATAAGGCGTGGATCTTGTACAACAGAGGGATCAAAGACAAGCGCCTTTTGCTTTAAGTTCATAGATTGAAATCTAAAAAAGGGAATAGATAAGTAAAGCTCGTCTGCTCCAAGCGCTGTCATCACCATCCCGATATAAGAAGTTAGAAGGAAAAGGGCGATTTTAATCAGGCTGAGCGTTTCTGTATCAAGCGGCAAATCACTTAAGTGGATAACGGTATCAAATATGAGATAGATGGACTGTCCCATTAAATATCCAAAAAGAAGGCCTAAAGCTGCAAGAAGGAATGATTTTAATTGAAAACGGCGGATAAAAACTTCCGTTGAAATAACAATCAGACCGTAACAAAGTCCTGTGGTAACACCGATGGCAAGGTTAGTTAAGGTTAAACCACCTGCAATCGAAGTTGTTGTATAAACAGATAAAAAAAGGACCGATAATAAAACAAAAAGGATACGAATAAAGGATAAAGTATGCGTCATAAGGGTAAAATCTACCTCAAATGGATCGATGTTGACAAGTACATCCATTCCTTTAATAATATTTTCATGAAATTACAACCACGCACTCTCATTATTATCTCCGGCCTAATCTGGTTCGCGATAGGCCTTTGGCTTCTTAATTTAGGAATCAATTTTTTAGTTGAGGCTTCAAAAGATCCTAGAAAAGCTGCGATCATCTTCTCTGAGACAGCTCTTTTCATCCTTCTAGCTTTAGGGCTCTTGATTGGCTTTTTAAAAGGAAGATTTGTCCTGTCAAAAACGGTGGAACGCAATACAGCCCGTCTTAAAGAGTCAAACTCTTTAGCTTCGCTATTTACACCTGCTTATCTTGTCTTAATTGCCGTTATGGTGACGCTCGGAATTCTTGTTAGATTCCTCCCTATCGACATAAGAGGATTTGTAGATGTAGCGATCGGTGCTGCGCTTATTAATGGGGCGATGCTCTATTTCCGAAAAGCTGCAACATTGCAAACGAACTAGCAACATTAAAGAAGGCAGCGTTGTTAAAAGCGCGCCTTCTTTTGCGATTTATCCTTCTTACTTGTGGTAAGGCGATCCCCGCTCGATTTCAAAAGCGCGATAAATTTGCTCCGCCAATATCAAGCGCGCCATTTGATGGGTAAAAGTGAGAGGCGATAGGCTAATTAGCGGCAGTTTTTTGAGAGAGGAGGTCAAACCTTCTGCTCCACCGATAATAAAGGTTAGGCGGGATCCGCCCTTCTCTACTTCTTTTAAAAGAAATTCTGAAAACTGTTCGGAAGTAACCATTTTGCCTTGAGGATCCAAAGCGATCGTCTGTCCTTCTATTTTCTTTTCTAGTTCAGCGTTTGTTTCAACAAAAAGCCATTCTATTTTCGCCGTGCGCTTTAGGCGTTCGGTATAATCTTTAAGGGCTTCATCAAGCCAGCTTTCTTTATTTTTACCAATGGATAATATTCGGATTTTAATCATAGAGCTTTTACTCGTGAAAGCAGGCTTGCGGCGGTTGGCCTTTCATCTCGAGCGTCCGCCATCATTTCAAGAAGAAGGGGTTTAAGGCAGTTTGATTCTAATTTATTTTTAAAATTCTTCATGCAGACATTAATATTTCTAGGGTTGGGCATTTTTTCAAATTCTTCATAAGGGAGCAGGATTTCTCCTTTTGTATAATCCCATTGGATTGCGGATACGCATAATCCTAGACTATAGACATCGTCGCTTTTAGTTCTCTTATCGTCTAAAAGTCTTGAAGGCGATGCGTAAACAGGATTCCTTACGCTTGTAGGAGAAGGAGCGCCTTCTATATCTGCTCCACCAAGATCGCCATAAGCGACAACAGCCCGATTGTTTTCAATACTATAAAATATGTTATCTAATGAGATATCGTTAATAGTAACCCCTCGTCTGTGGACGTAATCCAGTCCTTCGGCTAGCTGTAAAAAAACGGAGTGGACTTCACTTGTGTTGTTGCAAAAATGTAACTCATTAATTAGATAAACAATGCAATTTGTGAAACAGTCTTGAATAATAAAAAAAGTATAGGTGTTTTGTATTATGGACCAAAATGTGGTGTGCGTTTTTACAACATTAGCATGACCGTTTAAAATTGAGATAACCTTTCGAAAATGAATGAGGTCATCAACATCATTTTTATTAAAGGGCTCCTTAAGTATAGCTCGAAATTCGCTGCCTACCTGAGCTTTCCAGCATTCTCTTCGCTGCCCATTTCCAAGCTTTTTGATGAGACTGTATTGAAGATCGTTCCAGGTATAAGTTGAACCGGTTACAAGTGGGGGCGCTTTATAATTGTCAAGCTGAACGGGATTATTCATACGAGAATAACAAACGCTTTTTTAATTTCTTGAGCGCTAGGTCTTTCAATTCGTTCATAGGCGAGCATTTGCCCGATCATAGGCTTCCAAAAGGTATCATCTAATGAACTTGCATAGTCTTCAACATATTCCGCATAATCTTTACAAGGTGTTTTTGCCCACGCGGCGTAGGGGAAATGACGTCGTCTTGATTTTGGCTGTTGAATTGAGCCGCAGCAAATGCCAAAACTAAACACGTCGTCTGCTTGTGTATTTAGGTTGTCATCAAGACGGCTTGGGGAGCAGTAATTGTCAGTGAATGTATATTGGGGTGCGGGTTTATTCGGCAAATCAGCTCCTCCAAAATCGCCATAACTAAATTGGATTCCATTGAATATGCGATAAAATATGTTGTCAAGTTTTAGATCGTTAACAATAATTCCTTTGCTATGAATGAAGGCAAGGCCTTCCGACAATTGCATAAGGGCGATTTCAATCCATTTTGGATGCGTATCAAAAATGCCGATATTGATGCCTTCGAGTAAATTATTTATATAGCAAGTTTGAATTTGAAAAAATTTATAGTTTTTTCCCTTTCTTTGCTTTGTCCAAAACCATTTATCAACATTAACGACATTAGGATGGTCTTTCAATATTTCTATTACCTGAGTGTAATGAAGGATGCCCAATACTTCGTGACTCTTAAACTCTTCTTTTACTATCGCTACACTTTTTCCGTTTTTTAAACTTGCTCTCCAGCAAATTCTTCGTTCTCCCTCGCCTAATACATTAAGTTTGGTGTAGGCGAAGTAACCCCAGGACCGGAATTTCCCCTCAACATAAGGTTGAGTATCGTAATTGGGTAAACTAACGGCCGGATCCATGATTTGTGTATATAAGTTAAGTTTTAAGATTTCAAATCGAGTTCACTCTTTTATGCGTTTTAATTTTTCGTACTTTATTTTTTAGTGCTTCAGCAGAAGGCCTTTTATCTCTTTCAAAAGCAATCATTTCCGAAATGAGGGGTTTGAATGTAGGAGTAATATAATCCTTAGTGAATTTCTCAATCGCAAGATTTAAGGAAATTCTTTTACTTCGCGAAATTTCTACAGGAAATTTAAAGCCGTACACAATTTTTTGAATAGCGGCAAAACATAGTCCAAGACTGTAAATGTCGTCCTTCATTACACTCAAATTATTCATTAATCTTTGAGGAGAAGCATATAGAACTGAAGCGGTTTTATGTGCGGAGGGTTCGTTTAATAAATCGGTTCCGCCAAAATCTCCAAAAACTAACTGAAATTTTTCTACTGAGAAATTTACATAAATGTTATCGAGTTTAATGTCTTTAACAGTCGCACCCTTTTCATGAATATAGCTAAGGCCATCAGCAAGCTGCCTAAAAGCAACTTGAACGAGAACCGAGTTGTTTAAGAATAAGTCATTATTAACCGCGGTTAATAAGTCAAAGGCGTAGAAGGTTTGAATTTGGAAAAATTTATAGCCTCCGTTTTTTCCTTTCGTCCAAAAGGTTTGTTCGGTTACAGCTATGGCAGGGTGGCCTTTGAGGGTGTCTATTACCTTGAGATAATGAGCCAATTCTTTAAAATCTTTTTCCGCGAATTTCTCTTTTAGAACTGCTTTTACGCCGTCATTAAATCGAGCTTTCCAACAACGCTTTTTAGCTCCTTCGCCTATAAATTGTATCTTGGTATAGGAAAATGCATCGTATTGACGATGTTTTCCATTTGAAATGGATCGGTCCTTGTAATGGGGTAATGGTGAGATTGGGTTCATAGTTTTTTGTTATTTGTAAAGTCTTTGAATGTTACGTTTTTCGTCTCTTTCTTTTATGGCATCGCGTTTATCGTGAGATTTTTTCCCTTTGGCGATGGCGATTTTAATTTTCGCTCTGCCTTTTACTAGATAAACGGATAAAGGGATTAAGGTAAAACCTTTCTCTTGGGAAGCTTTTTTTAATTCAGCAATTTCCCTTTTATGCATTAAAAGTTTTTTAACCCTTTTTTCTTCATGGTTATAAATATTGCCGAATTTATACGGAGCAATTGAGAATCCGTATAAAAATAATTCGCTTCCTTCCACTTTTATAAAAGCTTCAAGAAGGTTGCCGCCGTGGTCTCTTAGGGATTTAATCTCGGTCCCTTGCAAAATGAGTCCGGCTTCGTAGGTTTCGAGTATCTCGTAATTATAACCCGCTTTTCGGTTGCTGACTAATTCGTTGTCCATGATATAAATATTCTACTCGTTTTAACTTGACTTCGCAAGAAAGCTAGTCTATTTTTTTCCGCTAGAGGTAAACCTGTATGAAATTCATCATTTCGACCCAAGAACTCAACTATTTAATTGGAAAAGTCCAGAGCGTCGTTCCAGCCAAAGCCACCATTCCCATTCTTGGGAACGTGCTGATTGAGGCCAAGGGGGGGATGATCCACATAACGGCGACCGATTTAATGGTTGTGATTCACTGTTATACCGAAGCGAAAGTTATCGAAGAAGGGGCCACCACCCTTCCTGCGAAGCGACTTTCTCAGCTTTTAAGGGAACTTACAGCGGTAAATATCGAAGTGAGTACGAATGACCGCGATGTAACGGAGCTTGTCGCAGGTTCTTCCCGGTTTACGCTGCATGGTCTTAGCAAGAAAGAATTTCCTACTATTCCGGATCTTGCCGGGGCTGAACGATTCACTATCGGCCAGAAAGAAATTAAAGAAATGTTTTTTAGAACCTCTTTTGCGGTTTCAAAAGAAGATTCCCGCTATGTGTTGACAGGCGTCGGCGTTCGGATCCAGGGTGGAAACGCCCTTTTTACCGGTACAGACGGCAAGCGCCTTGCCCGCGCCCAAACTTCTGTCGAGGTAAATCCAGAATTTAACGCGAGCTATATTATACCTTTAAAAGCGGTAGAAGAATTCCAACGTAATTTGCAAGACGCAGGCGATGCGCTTGTTTATCTGACTTCCGATAAGATCGCGATTGAAGCCAACAACACGATATTGATCACAAAGCTGCTTCAGGGTGAATATCCTGATGTGAGCCGCGTTATTCCGGAAAAATCAGAAACAATTGTTTCACTACACCGAGAAGAACTTATTCATCTTTTAAGACAGGTGTCGCTCTTTACCGCGGATACTTCTCATTCGGTTCGTTTTACCTTCGTTAACGGTGAATTAAAACTGACCGCCAATACCTCGGATATCGGCGAGGGTAAAGTAAGCATGCCGGTCAATTTTCACGGCGATCCGCTCGATATCGCGTTTAACCCAGGCTTCTTTCTCGATATCTTGCGCCACAGTAAAGAAGAAACCGTAACGATGGGTCTTACCGATCCCTACAACCCGGGTGTCATTATTGATAAGCCAGCTGAGAAAGCTACAGGGCCGTTATTCGTCATTATGCCTATGCGATTGAATGAGGAGTAGACAGCCTGATTTTAAAGAATCTCGAGCTTATCCATCTCCGAAAAATTGGCGATAAGCAACTCCAATTTAAAGAGGGGCTAAACGCGATTGTAGGGATGAACGCGGTCGGTAAAACGACTGTGCTCGAGTCTATTTTTTTATTGATTAGCGGTAAATCCTTTCGTTCTCGCTCTCTTTCAGACATTGTCCAGAAGGGTGAAGAGGGTTTTAAAATAACCGCTGAATTTGAAAAGCATGGTGTCAGCCACACGCTAGATTACACGTATTATAAAGGGGAAAAAACGGTCCGTTTTAACGGCAATCCTACCCCTTCTCTTATGGGGCTGGTTTTGGGTGTATTGCTTACGCCTGATGATCAGCATCTTATTAAAGGCTCGCCTCATTCAAGGCGAGATTTCATTGATTTAACCTTATGTGAAACCGATCCGCTTTATGGCTGGAATTTGAGTCGTTATGAAAGAGCTTTGAAGCAAAGAAATGCTCTTTTAAAAATTAAAGAACTAAGAACCATCGAAGGATGGGAATATGAGATGGCAAAATCAGCCGCCTACATTTCCCAATCGAGATTGAAGTTGATCGAGTCTTTGAAGCCTCTTTTGATTGAAAAGTATCAAGAAGTAGGAGAAGGGTCGGAACAAATATCTCTGAAATTTAATGTGCCGAAAGAGGCCTCCGATCCGGAATTCTACAAGAAAGAGTGGAGCCGTCTGCGTTCTAAAGAGGCGATGTATGGCCATACGCTAATCGGCCCTCATAAGGATGATTTGATTCTTACTCTGAACGATGAGGAAGCTAAGCATTTTGCATCAGAAGGACAAAAACAGACCCTTCTTGTCGCTTTAAAGCTGGCTGAATGGGAATGGATTCGACAAGCGACAGAAGAAACCCCTATCTTTATGATTGATGATTTTGGCCTTGGGATGGATCGCAATCGAAAGGCTCGATTAATAAAATTAATTTCAAATATGAGCCAAGTCATAATCACTTCGGTCGATCAATTAATTAAAGAGCATGACGTCATCTCCATGTGACTATTTACCCCGCATAAGGCCGCCGCTAGCTTTTCTTAAACTAATCATGTTAGAAATTATTTGATAATTTTACTTAGTCAAATCAAAATACTATTAATTAAAGAATATGATATTATTTCTATGTGAGTTTTGAAAAGGTCATTGATATTTGGATTTCTTCTCTTTCTGTTAAATCAAATGATTTAATGAGAGCCTCGCTAAAGGCTGGCCTAGTGCAAAATTTGAGTCGATTCAAAGAAAGAATAGAGAGGGCAAGAATGGTGTTCGAAGATTTTTCTCCCATAATCCCAGATCCTGAAACGCTTAAAAAAGGAATCGAAGAAGGAAAGCCTTTTTTTTCGATTTTGGGTTTAACCCAAGACAAATTGAACGAATATTATAAGAAAGCGAGCGATCTATTTTATAAAGAAGAATATGAAAAATCTTCCGATGCCTTTTATTTTCTTTCATCCCTACATCCCACTCACCCCCATTATTGGTTAGGCCTTGGCTTGTCTGAACAGAAGTGCGGCGAGTATCATGCGGCTTTAATGGCCTATGGCATGGCCTCAATCTATGATGTTGAGAATCCTCTCTCATACTATCAGGCTGCAAAATGTTATCTAGAAATTGAAGATAAAGAGAATGCAAGTCATTCGCTTAAACTTGCACTCAATTTTTCTGAAAATAATCCTGCTTTGAAAAATCGTTGCAATGACCTGCTAAGGATTATGGATAGGCGGATTTAACTCGGTTGTTCTTCTATCATTGTCCCTTGTTACAAACCAAAACTCAGTTTGAGGAACCTCGTTATCTATGCGTGCAATCCAGGCTCTTGCATCATCGATATCGTTATAGACCATAGCGGCTGTTGCTAAAGCGTCCGCTTCGGCGCAGGTGGGGGCTAAAACGCTTACGGATGCAATGCTGTGTTTTTTTAGCGCAATGGGATAGCCGGTCAAGGGATTGATTATATGGGTGTAGGTTGTAATTGCGTTGCCGTCATGATGCACCCAATATTGATTATAGTCTCCGCTCGTAGCAATCGCTTCATCTTCAAGAACGATTTCAGCAAGAGAATGTTCAGGATTGATGTCGTTCAAGCGAGAGATAAAAACTTTCCACGGCCTATTTTCAGGATGCGTTCCTGCTGCGCGTATTTCTCCGCCCCAGTCTACGAGTAAGTTCTTATAACCTGCTTTGAGCAAGTTTTCTATGACGAGATCTACTGCGTATCCTTTTGCGATGCCGCCCAAATCAATTTCGGTTAAGGGATTGTCTTTGCGGAATAGATGGTCATCTAAATGAATGTGATTCCAGCCAACATATGCTCTTACTTTAGCAAGTTCTTCTTCAGAGGGTATTTCGTTATGCTCGAGTTTATTCTTCCAAAGAACAACAAGAGGTTCAACGGTTGGGTCAAAACGTCCTTCTGATATTTTAACAAAGTTTGCGGCATAGCTTAAAAGCGCGTAAAGCTTTTCAGAGATTTCAGTAGGTTCGACGCTATGAGATTTATTTAATCGAGATAATTCCGATTTTGGATTCCACCTGTTATAAATCTCATCCACCTCCTCAAATGAGTTTACGATGATATTTTTGATGATATCGATTTCATTTGTTTCAAGGGCGTGCCCGACAGTTACTTTATAATCGATCGTCATCGCTGTCCCTTCAATAACGGTCAGCTTGTTTTTAGATTGTTCTTTGCATGAAGCAAAGAGAAGGAGGACTAAAAGGAGGCGTATCATCTTGATTTTCGACTTTTTAATGTGTTACTTATAAGCGCAGCAATTGTCATCGGACCCACTCCGCCGGGAACAGGCGTCATGTAGCTAGCTCGTTCAATCGCTTTTGGTTCAACGTCTCCAGCAAGTTTTCCATCTATTCGGCTGATGCCTACATCGATCACGATCGCTTTTGGCTTAATCCATTCCGCTTTTACAAAGTGGGGAGATCCCATCGCGGCAACAACCACATCCGCATCAGATACAATGCGAGGAAGATTCAAAGTGTAGCTATTTGCAACGGTAACGGTCGCGTTCATCCCTTTTTCATTCTGCATAAGCAGAGCAGCAAGTGGTTTTCCAACAATATTGCTGCGTCCCAAGATAACAACGGATTTGCCTGTCAAATCGATTTCGTAATGCTGCAATAACATTTTTATCCCAAGCGGCGTGCAAGAAATAAAGCCTTTATTCTGGCCAAGAAGAAGAGATCCTATGTTTGCCGGATGAAATCCATCCACGTCTTTATTTGGGTCGATCGCAAGAATTACAGCTTCCGTATTGATGTTAAAGGGGAGGGGCAGCTGTATGAGAATGCCGTCCACTTCATTTGAACGATTAAGTTCTCCAATTTCCGAGAGTAGCTCGGCTTGAGTAATATCGTCTGAGAATCCAAGCACGATAGAGTTTATAGATGCCCGTGCGCAAGCTTCTGCTTTTCTTTTAACATAGATTTGAGAAGCTGGATTATTACCTACAATGATTACGGCAAGGGTTGGAGGGCGGCCGCCTAATTCTTTGATTTCAAAAGCAATCCGTTTTTCTATCTCTTCAGATAAACGTTTGCCGTTTAATAAGATTGCCTCTTTTTCGCCCATCCTTTAAAGATTACTGTATGAGAAAGATTTTTTTCCTTTTAATTTTTATCGTAGCAGCTCATGCCTATGATAAAAGGCCTCCCTGTTACTTGGATTTAGAAAGGAATTTTTTCAATATGGGCGCTGTCATCCAGGCTATGAGCATGCAGATGGTGCCGCAAGGTCAATGGGATCCTATTGTGCGAAGCTTAACGGAAGCTCAGCGATCGCTTGAATCTATGGTTGCAGATAGAGCAAGACGCCTTCCTCAAAATCCATTCGATCCCGTTTTTAACCCCGATGTGGCAAAAGATCTTCTTATATCAAGCGCATTCGAAATCTTTAATCGGGTGGTTTACTTTAACGGGTTTACCGATACGGTAGGGATTCGCACCATGTTCAATTACGCGATTTCACAAGACGCTCGTCTTAACTATTGTTTCCCAAAGAAAAAACCCCAGCAGCAAACCCAAAACCGAGCCCCACGCTAAATTAATTATAATAATCAAAAATGTAACAGGATCACTAATGCAGCTTTCTGCTTTATTAGTGGCAGGATCGCCCTTCGGGCGGCAGGATCGGCGCATAAAGCGCCGGCAGGATATATTCATAAAATTCTTTAGATTTCTATTCGTGCTAATTCATTTCATGCACAGTCTAAAAATAAGAGATGTTATTTTATCCTGCCGGCGCCTTAGCGCCGATCCTGCCCCGCTCGACGAGCGGGATCCTGCCGCTTCTTTTGCAGTATTACTGCAAAGAAGCGATCCTGTATTTGTATTATTGTTTAATGGGGAGGCGGCCGCGGAAGTCGTTTTCTTTTATCGCGATAAGGGCTTGCTCAATTCCACCCGGTTCATAGGCTAAAATGATCGCTCTATCTTGCGGAAGCAAGGGGAGATGATAGGGCGATCCCGCATAAATGAGTGTTTTTCCAAAAATGGGATCGAGGGGATTTGTCATTATTTGGATAGGATCTAAAATCGGGTAATCATTTATCTTAGTGATGGCTTCTCTATAGAGCCGGTCCTTTAAGGTTAAAGCATTCTCTGTAATCCATGGATCCATGCTAGAGTGCCTCAAAAGTCCCTCTTTAAAAGCTAAAACTGCTTTTACCCGTTCGTCTAAAAGATCCAAGGAAATTTGGCCATTTAAGACGGCATTATAAATCGCATTAAAACCGTCTTTAAAAGCCTCTCTATTATAGGGAAGATTTTCTGTGAATAAAAGAAGATGGTTG
>CAZABG010000005.1:9511-58577 GCA_964483465.1 uncultured bacterium | reverse complement strand
AAGAGTAAAAATTATCTTTGACTACGATTCCAGCATAGCAACTTCCGCCTTCCTCTTGGTTATTCTTCGAATTCGTCTTCAGGGTCGGGCTCAAACTCTTCAAGTGTCTTAGACTTACGCCCCGCAATCTTACGTATAATCGCAATCGTCCAGGCTATAACAAGATACGACCACGAGATGAGAAAGAAAACAAAGGCAAAGTGATGCAAAATGCCGTAGAAAATAAGCGCGGTCGCAAAAACAGTGATAAAAACAATACGAAAAGAAGCTACGCGTATATGAAGCGACTTTAAGCTCGGGAACTTCCAGCGGCTCACCATAAAATAGCCTAAAATAAACATGGCAAACGCAAGAATCATTGCTCGAAGGCTATCATCCAGCTCAAAAAGGGCTGCCCGATCGTGGGACGCGAGAAACAGGTTAAGCGAAACAAGCGCGGCAGCTGATGCTGGAATGGGAAGGCCGGTAAAATGTTTATTATTTGCGATTACATCTTCGGGATTGTTCTTAGCAAGATGCGCGGTGACATTATAACGAACAAGACGAAGAACCCCGCAAATAGAAAAGACGAGGGCTGCGATCGTTGCCCAAAAAGAAAGCGGATCATCCGAAGGAAGGCTTAAAGATTTTAAAACGATGATGGAAGGAGCGACACCAAAAGTAATGGCATCGGCCATGGAATCAAAAAGGCCGCCGAATTCACTTTCCGCTTTCATGACACGGGCAACCGCCCCGTCGAGCAAATCAGCAAGCGCTGCTAAAAGAAGAATTCCCGCCGTCTGATTCAGTAATTCTGGGGTTACGGCGTTTAACGGTGTTTGGCTTAATTTAAATATGACAAAAAGACCGCAAAGAAGACCGAATGCAGTAATGACGTTTGGGATGATTTGTATCTTCTTCATAACTAGGTTTATGATACCCTTTTTGTGAAAAAAATACCCGCAGAGACTCTAAAAAAGTTAAAGTTTAGTCTATTTTTGATGAAAATAGCTTCTATATTAAACAGGGAAGAAGCTGAAATTCTGAAAGTTGTAAACAATTTCATTAAAAGATCAATTCTTCTTACACCCTCTTAGATTCCCCTGGAGGGAAACCGAATATTCAGGTTTAATACTCTGAAAAGCAAAACTCTTCAATCATATGTCAAATTTTAAATTAACTAAAAACCTCCCGCTTCCCGAAATCAACTGTGTTTTAAGGGAATGGACACACAGCTCGGGGGCAGAAGTTATGCACTTGGAGACCGATGATCCTGAAAATGTATTTTGCATAGCATTAAGGACATGGCCATCCTCTTCTAACGGTGTTGCGCATATTTTAGAGCATACGGTTTTATGCGGATCGAAAAAATATCCCATTAAAGACCCCTTCTTTGCGATGAAAAGAAGAAGCTTAAACACTTTCTTGAATGCCTTCACAGGCGCCGATTTTACTTGGTATCCTGCCGCGTCCCAGATCGAAAAAGACTTCTACAACTTATTTGACGTTTACCTTGATGCGGTCTTTCATCCTACAATCGATCGTTTCAGTTTTTTGCAGGAAGGTATCCGCTACGATTTTGAAAATGGCAAGCTCGTTTACAAAGGCATCGTTTTCAACGAAATGAAGGGAGCCTTAAATTCAGGCTCCGCAAGGCTATCAGAGGCCATGATGAAAGCGCTTATGAAAGGAACGCTCTATGGCGTTAATTCAGGCGGAGACCCAAAAAATATTCCAGAACTTACACACGAAGAGCTCGTCAATTTCCACAAGGAATACTACCACCCTTCAAGAGCCCTTTTCTTTTTCTATGGAGACATCCCCTTTCAAAAGCATTTAGATTTTTTAGAAGAAAACCTCCTTTCCAATACAGAAAAACTTCCTCCTTTAAAAGAGCCAAAAAGGGTTGAACGTTTTAAAAAGCCGATCAGATTGCAAGAGCGTTATCCAACCAATCAAAACGACCCTAGCCCTACCTTTTCATCGACCGGTTGGGTGACTTCCAAAATTGAAGACCATTTAGACAGCTTAGCACTCACCGTAATCGCTGTTATCATCATGGAAAATGACGCCTCGCTTTTGAAAAAGGAAATCCTTAAATCGGGTCTTGCGAGCCAAGCGACCATCTACATGGATCATGAGATGAGCGATCATATTATGATGATCACGCTAATCGATCCAAAAGAGCCTGAAAAAGTAGAAGCCTTTTTAATCGATAAACTAAAAAAGATTAGTGAAAATGGGATTCCCCGCGACCTGATTGATCAAGCCATTCATTTGCATGAATTAAGCCGACTTGAAATTCAAGGCGACGGCCATCCGCACGGACTTAATTTATTCCTTGCTTCAGGCCTTATCAAAATGCATGGAAGACCTTCAGAAGAAGCCTTGAAGGTACGCTCCCTCTTTGATGCGTTGCGCGAAAAACTTAAATCCAATCCGCGTTATTTTAGTGATTTAATCGATACCTATTTGGTGAACAATCCTCATTCCGTTCATATCACGATGAAACCCGATTTTAATCTTGAGAAAGAAGAAAATGAGGATGAAGCGCTGCGCCTTTTAGAAATTCAAAAAACGCTTAATGACGCTCAGAAGAAAGCTATTATCAAAGATGCAAAAGATTTGGATGATCTGCAAAAGCTCGAAGTTTCAGAAGATATTTTACCTACTTTAACCCTTGCAGATGTCCCAAAACAAGTTAAGAGTTTCCCTCTAGAAATTCGCGAGAAAGAAAATTTCAAAGTCTTGCAGCATGAATGCTTCACTAACGGACTTATCTACGCTGACCTCGTCTATGAATTGCAATCTATTAAGGATGAAGAGATACCTCTTTTCCGCCTTCTTATGGTATTACTGACGCAGCTCGGCGTGAATGGTAAAAGCTATGAAGATACCCTTAACTATATGCAGGCACATACGGGTGGTGTTTACGCTTCGCTTCATTTAAATCCACAAGCTAACAATCTTGATCATATGCTTCCTGCGATCCACATCAAAGGAAAAGCATTGAATCCAAAGGCTGATAAGCTCTTAGAATTGATGAAAGGCTACGCCTCAACGCTTGATTTGAGAGACAAAGACAGAATATGCGAAGTCTTTCTTAAACATAAAACCAATTTGGAAGCGTCTTTCAACCAAAGTGCTTTTAGATACGCAACTAACCTCTCTTCCTCTGCCCTAACACCCGCTACACGGATGTCGCAACTTTGCTTCGGCCTTGATTATTACAACTTTATTCGCGGATTAAATGAGCCTCCTTTCGAAAAGCTTATAGAGCTTTATACAAGGATCTTTAATTATCGAGCTCCTGACCTTGTTTTAGGAGGCGAAAAATCGATCCTTCTCGATCTCGAGAAACATAATTACTATGGTCTTGGGGAAATAAAAACGCATAACCGTGCCCATTCTGATTGGAGCCTCTATCTCGGCACACCTGAAAATCGCAATCATCCTATTTCCTCAGGCGTTGCCTTCATTGCGCACAGTTTTAAAACCATCCCCTACACGCATGTAGATAGTCCTTATCTTGCCATCGCATCCTACCTTTTCGACAACCTCACCTTGCATCCGCGCATCCGGGAACAAGGCGGAGCTTATGGTGGCGGATCTACTTCTTATGGCAATTACGGCTACTTCACGTTTCATTCTTATCGCGATCCGCATGTCAAATCGACACTCGACGCTTTTAAAGAATCCATCGACGAAGTCGTTAAAGGCAATTTTGAAGCCGAAGACCTTATGGAAGCCAAACTTGAACTCATGCAAGGTCTTGATGCGCCCGTTTCTCCTGGCAGCCGCGCCCAGCTTGCCTACGGCTGGCTGAAAGAAGGCAGATCAGATCAAATCCGCGAAACCAACCGCAAACGGGCGCTTGAAGCAACCGAAGAACACATTATTCGCGCGGTTGATGAGCATATCAAAAAAAATTACGATAAAGGCAGCACGGTTGTATTTGGTCCTGAAACACTAATTAAGGAAGTAACCTAGAAAATCTATGCAATTACCCCCCGTTTCGGAAAAAAATTCTAAAGCTACGCCTTTACCCGATTCCGTCCAAAATCCTGTAACGAGTGTTTTTAAAAAAGCTTTTGAATTAACGAATGGGGATCTTTTTTTATCTAGCAGCGATAAAATTAGGCAATTGAGAAAGGATATCTACAATGTAATCGAATTAAAAAGACGTGAAATGATCGAGATTGAACGTCAAATTTTAGTATGTGACAAGTTGGTGCACAAATTTGATAGGAGCGGCGGACTCGATTCATCGTTATTGATCAGTTTTCTTTCAGAGATTGATACAACCGATATTTTATTTCTCATCATTAGAAGTAGAGATCCAGAAATTAGTCTTGAATTCCCTCCTCCCGAAGAAGATTTGCGAGAAATTCTGAGGCTTAGTCCCAATGCAAAAAGTTTAAGATTTGAAAGAGTCGTAATGGATAAGGATTTAGATCTTTTGAAAGGAATGGAAAAAGTTTATTTTGATTTTTTTGTGAATGCATCAGATATAGCTATGCTACGTTTTAGAGAAAATAATCCTGCGTTAAAGTCGATCAGCTTTGAAGATATTTTTTCAAATATGCACCTCTTGCTTCCCTCTTCTTTAAGAGAAATTACGGTCCGACACAATTCATACATAACGCGCGATTTTTGGATGCGTACACTTGAATTGCCAGAACTCGAGTCTATCACGACTGATTGTCCTACTCCTAATAGCATAAAACTTACTGTCACAGAGGCTACAGTTCATAATCTTGAAATGATATTAACTCAAAAACTTGCTTTTAACATCGAATTTGAAGCAAAACGGACGCCTTACCATGAGACAATATTTCGAGAATTAAATGAAAAATTCCCTAATAAATTTAAAGTTACTTTTCTCGACTAAGGGCATCTTGAAGTGATGATGCCTCCACCCAAACAAATATCTCCTTCATAAAAGACGATCGATTGACCGGGCGTTACCGCGCGCTGAGGCTCGTCAAATGTGACGTAAGCAATACCATCCTTGATTTCTACCGTGCAAGGTTTATCCGATTGACGGTAGCGCACCTTTGAATTGCAGCGAAATGGGGGCTCACGGCCGACAAAAGAGAGCGTATCGGCAGAAAGCGATTTAGAAAAGAGAGCAGGATGATCAAAGCCTTGCGCGACAATGAGCGCGTTATTCTTCACATCTTTATCCACCACAAACCAAGGTTCGCCTGCGCCGCCAATATTGAGTCCTTTTCTTTGTCCAAGCGTGTAAAATGCGATGCCCATATGCTCGCCCATTTTTTTCCCTACGAGTGATAATATGGGACCTTTCGTTACGGGGATATAGTTTGAAAGGAATTCGCGGAAGTCACGCTCTCCGATAAAGCAAATGCCGGTCGAATCGTCTTTATCATGGGTCGATATGCCAGCTTCTTTCGCAAGGCGCCTTACTTCGCTTTTAGGCATATCGCCTATGGGGAATAACACATCTTTTAAGAGATGGTCTTTGATCGTATAGAGAAAATAGCTTTGGTCTTTATTAGGATCGAGGCCTTTTAATAACTCATGATTTGGTGATACGCGCGCGTAATGGCCTGTCGCGAGAAAATCGGCGCCAAGCTCTTTTGCTTTTTGATAAAGCAGGTTGAACTTGATTTCTCTATTGCAAAGGATGTCTGGATTTGGCGTAAGCCCTTTTAAAGACTGCTCCACAAAATCCTTAAAGACGAGATCTTTATATTCGCGAGTAAAATTAACAGTATAAAAAGGGACTCCAAGATGTGCGGCAACGTTGACGACATCCTGATGGTCGGCTTCGGCGGGACAGTCGTCCCCCTCTTCCCAATTGCGCATGAAGAGGCCGATGACCTCATACCCTTGCTTTTTTAAAAGGTAGGCGACAACAGAAGAATCGACTCCTCCGGACATTCCTACGACCACTTTTTTCTTCATAGGCGAAGATTATAACATATAAACAATTAAACTTAAAAAATATGCCCGATGGCACTTCTCCCCGTGCCCGTGCCCCGGCTATTCCGGTTTAACACTCACAGAGAACAGAGGTTTTACTTAACTAAAAAACACATAGTTAACCCTTCGATCTTGATAGAAAAACCGGGCACGGGCACGCACACGGGCACAGGCACGGATTGAAGCGTTGGGCACGGATTGAAGCGTCGGGCACGGGCACGCACACGGGCACAGGCACGGATTGAAGCGTCGGGCACGGGCACGAAGACCGGCCTGCGGCCACGTTTATTTAGAAACTACGATGGCTGTGACGGTTTTATCGTTGCCTCCCATACTGACCATGAGCCCCTGCTTTAGGTTCTTATCCTGCAAGAGATCGACCATCATCCTAACACCGGATGCCCCTGTAGGATGGCCGAATCCAATTAAGCCGCCTGAAAGATTCACTTTGTCAAAACTTTTTTTAGATAAGATGTAGTCGGTCCCTTCGCCCGGCTTTGCAAGACCGATTGCTTCTAGAGAAAGTAATCCTGATACGGTAAAACAGTCATGCACCTCGAATCGATCTATTTTTTCTACATTCGTTTCAGCCGTTTGAAAGGCTTTTTTTACCGCGGCTTCCGTTGTGGTTAGACGCGTTTCATCAGGTGGAGCTTTAGTAATATCCCCTTCCGCTTCTCCAAGGCCAATTATTTCGATGGCTTGTTTTACACCCAGTTTTTTAAGCCCCTCTTCTGTCGCCAGAATAAAAGAGGCAGCGCCATCAGACACCTTGGAGCAATCATAAGGATTTAAACAGGATAAAAAGGTTTTAGGATTAGGTTCCGTCAACCCAAGCGCTTTCAAGTCTTCTGTTTTATTGAAAAACTCCTGTGCTTTTTCATCTTTTCTTGCATGAAGGATCGCGTTTTCATACCACTGAGCAAACGCTTCACGGGTTTTCTTAGCCCCATATTTTTTCATATACGCATCAGCGCGCTTATTGAATATTCCCGGGAAGAAGAAGGCCTCGCCCTTTTTTCGCTCTCCATTGTAGTAGGCGGCTCCTGCCAAGACATCGGCTCCATAAAGAGCTTTCATCGTATTTTGAATTTCGAACGCCAAGACAAAAACCGTATCCGCAAATCCAGATAAAAGAGAACGAATAGCAACTCCAATCGCACGCCCGCCGGTTCCGCAAGCTCCCTCTACCCCAAAACAAGGCTTCAAATAAAGCTCAGGAACCATAAAAGGAAGAAATCCGGGCAGGTTAGCTTGGTTTATAAATCTTGCCGGCATAAAACTGCCGATAACGCCTTCATCAATCGAACGAGTCTGTATCTGACTTAAGGTGCCGTTCGCCGTCTCTTTTAATATTTTTTCAAAAGAAGCCGCCGATTCTTCAGGCTTAAATTCGGGTCTTCCGGGCCCCATGAAGGTTGTCTTATAGCCTGCGCAGGCAAATATCCGTTTAGCGAATGGCATGTAAAACCTCATCGGGTGAATATAAATGGTGGAACCCAAGCTTTAAGACTTGCGACACATCCTTCAGATTATGGGCCGTCTTTTCTTCAACAAGCTCATCCATGAAATGAGCTGATTTTTCCAAAAAATGAAGCGCGAGCTTTGCTTCTTTCGAAGAATCTGAGTTAAGTTTCTCAAAATGTTTCTCTAAAAGCTCTTGTTTGTTTTTTCTTTTGGACCATTCTTTCCAGTCTCCCTTCGTTTCGGGAAGTTCTAGCTTAAAACCGGTATCGATCCATTTTTTTAGCTCTTTTAGTTCCGGTTTAAAGGTTCCGTACTGATTCATTATCTTTGAGATATTATATACAACCGGAAAACCGACGAATTTGATTAATTCAAAAATCCCCATCGGGCGCACGAGCTCTTTTTTCGTAACTCTATCTATCGTATTCATATCGTATTCTTTTAACAGCTCGAAGGCGAGCGCCGCTTCACGCAAAAAATGACCATTGCCGATAAAGCCCGCATGATCGTTTGAATATACAACGGTTTTTTTTAGTTTAAGAGCAAGCGTTTCAGCCTCCTTTTTTAAAGCATTGTCTTCAAGGGCGATGATCTCCATCAAGGGCTGCAGTGGCGGAGGATTATAAAAATGAAAGCCAATAATCCTTCCATTTAGACGGGCTTTTTCATTCAAAACATGGATCGGAATAGAAGAAGTATTTGTAAATATCGATGCCTTTGGATTCACTTGTTTGAAGAGATTCACTTTAAAGTCGACTTCTTCAAGCGCGGCTTCAAAAACAATCGTTGCATGTTCTGCCTCATTTATTGATCTATGAAAAGAAACGCGTTTTATGTTTTCTGAAAGAAAAGCATCTATTATTTCGCCATTGCTAACTAAATCTTCTCTTTCAGCATATCTTTTCCTTAGCTCAACGATCCTTTTCTCTGCGGCTCGCTTTAAAAAATCGTATAGATATTGATTGACTTCTGATTTCGCCGTTTGATTAACATCGATTAATAGAAGCTCGAAATCATTTCCTTCAAACGCATAAAGCTCAAGGAGATGCGCAGCGATTCCTCTGCCCATCTTTCCTAACGCACCCACTACCGCTATCGATTGCATAAAATGGTCTCTCTTGTTATGGACATCATATGTGTTAAGGATTTTTTTAAAAGGACGGTAAAATGAATATCACTAAAAACATTGGTTTCCTATTACTTGCAATCTACCTGATTCTTGTAGGTATTGTTTCAATTGCAGCAGTTGCGATCCCAGGTATTGTACTTGGTATCTTGGCTCTTGCGGCAGGTATATTTATCCTGATCGGAAGATAAATGTTCGGTGTTGAGCTCCCAGTTAAAATAGTAGGGGTCATTAACCCTTATGTCGCTATGATGGCGGATCAATTGGGAGCTCAAGCCCTCTATGTTTCAGGGGCGGCGGTTGCAAATTATGAATGGGGCCTTCCCGATTTAGCCCTCACCACTCTTGATGAAGTCGCAAATGTCGTGTTTAGAATACGTTCCAAAACGAAACTCCCCATTCTTGTTGATATCGATACAGGCTGGGGAAGCTCCCTTATGATCGAGCGATCCATCAAGTATCTTATGCAAGCCGGAGCGTCTGCCGTACATATTGAAGATCAGGTGTTTGAGAAAAGATGTGGCCATAGAAGCGGTAAGCAAGTCGTGCCCATTTCCGAAATGCAGGAACGAATTGATGCGGCAATAGGCGCAAGAGGAAATGCCCCATTTTTAATAGGCGCAAGAAGCGATGCTTATGAAACAGAAGGACTTAAAGGGGTGATAGAAAGAGCCAAAGCCTATTCGGAGGCAGATTTCTTCTTTCCCGATGCTTTACCCGATATAAAAGATTTTATCGCGGTGAAAGAACAAGCCAACCTTCCGGTTTTAATCAACCAAACCGAATTTGGAAAAACACCGCTTTATTCATGGCAAGAGCTTGCACAGCTGGATTTTGTCCTTTACCCCCTATCGGTTGTTCGAGGGATGAATTTTCAAGCCAAAGCTGTGCTGGAGTCGATCATAAATAAAGGGTCGGTAAAGCAAGAAATAGAAAATATGCAAACGAGAAAGGAGCTTTATCAATTTCTCGACTATGAATCTTATGAAAAAAGGGCATCCCATGGCAATAACGGATAAAAAACAGGGCGGACTTGCAGGCGTTATCGCGTCCGATTCAGCGATTTGTTTATGCGGAGCGGAAGATGAATCACTCCTTTATCGAGGCTACTCCATTGAGGATCTGGCAGAACACGCCTCATTTGAAGAGGTCGCGTTTTTGTTATTAAGAGGCCATTTACCAAATCAAATTGAGCTCGATTCCTACAAACACCATCTTCATAAATTAACCCTGCTTTCTCCCACGCTTAAAAAATTGATGGAAGAGATTCCACCCACCTATGACTTGATGGCGGCGATTAGAAGCCAGGTAAGCCTTCTTGGACATTTAGAACCGGAAGATCTTGAGCAAGATAAAACCCACATTCCCGATCGGCTCATTGCTTGTATCAGTTCCATGCTTCTTTACTGGTATTATTTTCATACAGCGCAAAAAAGAATAGATGTCGAATCAGGACAAAGCCTTGCTGCCCATATCCTCTCGCTTATCAGACAAGATACGCCTACCGAAGAAGAGATCCGTGCGCTTGATGTTTCTCTTATTCTCTATGCGGAGCATGAATTTAATGCCTCAACTTTTACTGTAAGAACGATTGCATCAACACTTGCCGATATTTATTCCGCCATTTGCGGCGGCGTCGGCGCCCTTTCAGGCCCTCTTCATGGGGGTGCAAATGAAAAGGCTTACTACCTTATCGCGAAATATAAAACGCCTGATGAGGCCGAGAAAGCCATCTTAGAAAAACTAAAAAACAAAGAACTTATCATGGGATTCGGCCATCGTGTTTACACGACTTCAGATCCCCGTTCCGCCATAATAAAAAAATGGGCCGAAAAGCTATCAAAAAATTCCAAAGAAGCCTATTTATTTCCTGTAGCAGAAAGGATCGAAGCGGTCATGAAAAGAGAAAAAGCCCTCTTTCCCAATCTCGATTTTTATAGCGCTCTCGTTTATCACTACTTAAAAATACCGACTCATTTCTTTACTCCTATTTTTGTGATGTCACGCGTTTCAGGCTGGTGCGCTCACCTTAATGAACAACGTGAAAATAATCGCATCATCCGACCGTTAAGCAACTACACCGGTCCCAACCACCAAAAATGGCAAACCTTAAATGCGCGCTAAACCAGATGATCTTTTAGTTAAGATCGCAAAATATGTAATTGATCCGCCCGAATTTTCAAAAGAGGCGTATGAAACGGCTCGCCTCTCCCTCTTGGATTCTTTTGGCTGCGCCATCCTCGCATTAAAGTTTAAGGAATGCGTTAATCGGATCACTCCCCTGTTTAACGAAGACAAGGGCTTTCCCATAATTGGAACGCTTTTCCGCGCAGATCCCATCAACGCCGCATTTTCGATCGGATCTCAAATTCGATGGCTTGATTTTAACGATACCTGGCTCGGTCAGGAATGGGGGCATCCCTCCGATAATTTAGGGGCTCTTTTGCCGGTTTGCGAAAATGGCAAAGTTAAAGAACTCCTTGAAGCCATGATTAAAGCGTATGAAATTCAAGGCATTCTCTCTTTATCAAACAGCTTTAATAGAATCGGCCTTGACCATGTGATACTAGTAAAAATCGCATCTACAGCCGTCGCGACTCACCTACTTGGCGGATCAGAAGAACAAATCATAAACGCCTTGTCTAATGCTTTTGCCGATTTAGGACCTTTAAGAGTTTATAGGCATCAACCGAATGTCGGACCGCGAAAATCCTGGGCAGCAGGCGACGCCTGTTCGAGAGCGTTATTTCACGCCTATCGAGCCATGCGCGGCGAACCGGGATATGCCACCGTGCTTTCATCTCCAAAATGGGGATTTGAACATGTTTTATTTCAGGGAAAACCGTTAACCCTTACGCGTGATTTAAATGATTATGTGATGAAGCATATCTTATTTAAGACAGCATTTCCGGCAGAATTTCATGCGCAAACGGCAGTCGAAGCGGCATTTAAATTATATCCTGAAGTAAAAGACAAATGGGATCAAATTGAGAAAATAGAAATAGAGACGCATGAATCCGCTATTCGTATTATTGATAAGAAAGGGCCTCTAAACAATCCGGCTGACCGCGATCACTGTTTACAATACATGGTGGCTATAGGCCTTTTGAAAGGAAATTTAAAAGCGGAAGATTATGAAGCGGAGAGCGCATCCGATCCTCGTATCGATCAACTTCGCGAAAAGATGGTGGTTCTAGAACATCCTCCCTTTTCAAAAGATTATCTTGATCCCGATAAGCGATCGATTGCAAATAAACTAACCGTCACAATCGGCAAACAAAGCTACAGCCATACGCAAGAATATCCTTTAGGCCATCGAAGACGACGCGAAGAGTGCGTTCCTGAACTCTTTAAGAAATACGAACATAATATTAGAACGCTTACTGGACTTAGCGCCGTCTTACCTGAGCTTCTTAAGCTCTTCCATGATCAAAAAAGAATAGAAAACCTGCCTGTCACGGAATTAATGGCCCTTTTTACACCTTTAGGAGACATATGAAAATACTTGCATGCATACGACCACAAAAAACTCTGCAAAATGCAGAAGCCATTTCTCCAACTGATGCGAAAACAAAAGAGCAAAGTTACAAAATCGCATATGAAAGGAAACCAGGACTTTTTAGCCGCTTATTCTCACGCAATAAAACAGACGAGAAAACAAGGTTAACTGATACTCGTGTTTAGTAAATCGCTTATTGTAAAAGGAACTGCCTGGACTCTTGGCGGCTATTTCTTAGCTCAAGTTATTCGCTTCATAGGAAACATACTTCTCGCAAGGCTAATTACACCGGATATTTTCGGGTTTATGAGCCTTGTCTACACCCTAATTCAAGGGGTGGAGATGTTTTCAGATCTTGGCCTTGGATTAAGCATTATTCGTGATAAGCAAGGCGATGATCCCAGGTTTTTGCGCACGGCTTGGACTATTCAAATTATTAGGGGGCTGATCATTACCGCGGCAACGGCGCTAATCGCCTATCCCATAAGCCTCGTTTATGAAAATAATCAACTGTTATATGTCTTGCCTATCGTAGGCTTAAATAGTCTTATCGTAAGTTTTAATACCCCTATCCTCTTTAGCTATAACCGCCATTTAAAACTGGCTCTGCCTGTACTATTCGATCTTGGAACACAAATCTTTTCACTCGCCATTGTTCTTGTGACGGCGTATTACTATCCAAGCGTTTGGGCGCTTGTTTTTGGAACCTTTTGCTATTATGTTGTTCGCGTTTTCTTAAGCTACGTATTATTTCCCGGATTCTCTCCCAAACTTGAGATCGATCCTGAAATTAAAAAAAGTCTCTTAGACTATGGGAAAGGGATATTTTTTACTTCTATATTAGGCTATTTTTCAAACCAGCTCGATATCTTAAGTATCGGATACCTTTTTTCCTTTAAAACACTCGGACTTTATTCAATCGCGCTTGCGCTTGCTAAAGCCCCTTTGGAGGTATGCCGGCTTTTACTTAATAAAATTGGATTCCCTTGGCTTTCAAAAGCGCATCGAGATGATTCAGTTACAAAAAGCCACTTGTACCATTTAAGGGTTAAAATCCTTATCCCTTTTATCTTAATTCAGGTGATCCTCTATTTCATAAGCGTACCATTAATCCATACCCTATATAAACCCGATTATTGGGACGCGGGATGGATGTTGAAGTGGCTCTCTATTGGTTTTATCGCGGCTATGATTAACCAAACTTATGCTATCGTATGGTTTGTCACCGGCGAAACGATGAAACAAGCCTTTTTATTAGTCGGCCATATCACCCTTTTTGTCACTCTTTTAATTACGGGATATCATTTAGGCCATGAGAAAGGGGTAATTATCGCGATATCCCTGCTTGAAATATTTTTCTATCCGATACAAAGCTATTTCATCGCCAAACGAGGTCTTTGGCAACCCTTGCTCGACTTTGCAGGATTTGCAGTTATATTCACACTCATCTACTTGAATATGCATGGTTTTGCGCTTCCTTCGACCGAAATTCCATCATTTTGATAAACTTTCCTTCTTTCGGGGGACTTTGAATGTCTACGGTTGACTTTGCTAGCGGAATACGTAATCAATTCGATCTCATTCAAAAAACTGCTCCTAACAACGAAGTGGAAAGCAAATGCTATGATATCGTTACCTCTCAAAAGACAGGAATAGATATCGTTAAAGCAGGAAAAATTTTTGACGAAATATTTAAGAAAAACAAAATCCCCAAGTTTCCCATTTCATTCGGAAAGGAGACGCTATATCTAAAAGGCTATTATAAATTTGCCCTTGTAAAAGACTCAGGAACTTTTAAAGACTGTATAAACGAAAGTTTAGAAGGCGCAGAAGATAGTAAAGAGACAGGTATCAATCTTTCAGTCATTTCTCGAAGCGATTTAAGTGCAGTTTTGAATGCGTTATATGATGAAACCCGAATTTGCGACTTTAAAATCGATACGATTCGCTTACTTGAAGTTGCCAATTACTTAAAAGCGGACACACTCGCGCAAAAATTGCTTAATGAACTTGAAAAATGTATTTTAGACCCTTTTTCTAGTCTTCTTCATTTGTGTAAAAGGATAAATAGCTCACCTATTCGACATTTTCTCCCTGTCCAAAAAATTATCCGCCGTTTCGGCAGACGTTTTGGCGAAGAAATTCTAAGAGGCATGACAAAAGAATCCCGCGAAGCGGTAATCGATAAACTTGCTCAAGCTCAAATAACTTCCCTTAGGATAAAAATTAAACCCGCAACCCATATCTCTTTTACTCTAACTAGAGCTTTCATAAGCGACCTCAATAGAATCACTTCCTTAACAGAACTCTTTCTTCCAAATAGGGTATATGCTTCTGATGCTCCTCTTTTGACATTTTCAACCAAAATTGTTTCTCTTCAATTAAACTTCCAATCCATTATTGGCCATGTAACCCTTCCTTCGTCTTTAACCTATTTAAAGGGCCATAACATCGATCAAAGCCATGTATTATCCCCTCTTACCCGGTTGATTAAGTTAAGCTGTAAATCTTGCAATCCTATAGATCTAACGGAGCTAACCGCTCTAGCAAGTCTGAGCATCAGCTTCCAAAATCATCGCGATATTTACCGGGTCCCAAGGCATGTTACAAAACTCTCTTATACCCATTGCTTTTTAGACACAACTTCCCTCGGAGAGCTGCACCCTTCGGTAAAAAAATTAAAATTAAAGAGATTTCACGGAACTTTAAATGACGGAACAAGGCTGCTTGGTACTGAATTAACCGATTTAGCAATGGGAGGAAATGTTTCGCTTCTTCACAGCGTGACGAATGAATCGATCATGAATCTTCCTCGCAGTCTTACCCGTTTAATTATTCTCAATAACTCCACAACAAACGATGCCTATAAGAATTTACCTCTCTTAAAACATCTGGAGCTTGACGTTGACTCTAGATTTTCAAATATCACCAAAGAAGTTACACCCTATTTACCGCGAACGCTTAAATATCTTTACATCGCAAATGGGATATTTCCGGACGAGGCGTTAAAACATTTGCCTCAAGACTGCAAAGTCGAAATGCTCACTAAAGAAGCTGCGCGGGATTTAGCAATAGTTCAATGAACGTGTTCGTAGCATCTGCTGCAAGCTTTCCGTCAATGATGCGATGATCGAATGTGAAAGCCGTATTGACAACATCCCGTATGACGATTTCATCGTTTACGACAAGCGGTTCATGCATAATTCGGGCAAGGCCAATAATCGCAACTTGAGGCGGGTTGAGTATGGGCGTCCCACCGATGCAATAAGGAGAAAGGGCTCCAAAATTAGTAAGGGTGATCGTCCCCTCTTTCATGTCTGAGGGAGTAAGCTGATTGGATAAGGCTCTTTTTTTAAGCTCTTCAAAGGCGCGAATCAAATCACGCAAAGATAAGTTTTCCACATTTTTTAAGACCGGAACGGAAAGGCCGTAAGGCCCTGCCGTTGCGATGCCGATATTATGGTGCGGATGCGTTATCAATTCATGATTTTCGAATGTTGAATTTATAAGAGGATGCGCTTTTATTGTTAAGGAAATAGCCCGAACAAAGAAGGGGGTAACCGTCAATTTTATATTTTCCTTCTCCGCTTCTACCGACATTTTTTTAAATGATTGAAGGAAACGAGTCATATCGGCTCTTGCGAAAAAGCTAAAATCGGGAATCGAGTCTTTGGCAAGCTCCATTTTTTTCGCCATCGCTTGCTTCATGCCGGAAAGGGGCGCTCCTTGCGTTAAATCTTCCATTAGAACCCGTCCCTCAGGCCCTGTACCATGGACATTTTTAAGATCGACGCCCATTTCCTTCGCTTTCTTTCTTACTGGAGGAGCGGCAAGAGGATGATGAGTAGTATCAGCAATAGCCCCGATTTCTATATCGTAGAGGGGCTTATCCTTAATGGCTATCTCGCCTACTTTGTAATAGTGTTGAGCAATTCGGCCCGGCTGAGGCGCGGGCAATTCAACCGTCGCCTTATCGGTCATGACCACAACAACCGGCTCATCTTGCTGAACATAATCGCCCACTTGTTTTAGCCAGGCTATAACTTCGCCTTCAACAACGCCTTCTCCAATATCAGGAAGCGTAACGGTTAAAATTGAAGGGTTGGCAAGCGTCATAATGTAATAATTTCCTTAATAGCGTGTTTCACCTTTTCCTTATCCGGAAGATATTCTTTTTCATGGCAATTTGGAAAAGGCGTATCAAGCCCTGTCACCCTAAGAATGGGCGCTTCGAGATGATAGAAACAATTTTCGTAAATTTGCGCGGCGATTTCTGCCCCAAACCCAAGCGTACGCGGCGCTTCATGTGCGATAATCACACGTCCCGTTTTCTTAACGGACGTAGCGATTGTATCGAAATCAAGCGGGTTTAAGGTGCGTAAATTGATAACATCAACCGAAATCCCCGATTCATTTGCGGCTTCCATATTTTGATGGTGCTGCGCTCCCCATCCGATTAATGTCACTTGATTGCCTTCTTTTGCAAGTTGCGCTTTTCCAAGTGGAATCGAGTAAGATTCTTCGGGAACTTCTTCTTTCAAAGAACGATATATCCTTTTCGGTTCAAAAAAGATGACGGGATCATGCGAATCGATCGCCGATTTTAAAAGCCCTTTAGCGTCATAGGGACTTGATACGCATACAACAACAAGCCCCGGCGTATGTAAAAACTGCGCCTCCGGAGATTGAGAGTGATAATGACCGCCGTGGATGCCACCTCCATAAGGTGTTCTGACAATCATAGATGCGCTATATTGATTTGCTGTGCGATAACGCATCTTTGCCATCTCATTCACAATTTGATCGTAGGCAGGAAAAATGTAGTCGGCAAACTGAATTTCACAAATAGGTTTATAGCCATACTGAGCAATACCGATACCAAATCCGACAATCCCTTGTTCACTTAACGGGGTATCAAAACAACGTTCTTCTCCAAAGGCTTTTTGTAGGCCTGAAGTCACTCTAAACACACCTCCGAATGTTCCTGCATCTTCGCCAAAGGTTAATAGCTTTGGATTTTTGGCAAATTCTTGATGGAGGGTTTGATTTAAGGCCTGAATAATATTTAGGAGTGCCATTCGGTCTCCTTTTCGAGCTTATCAAGCTGCGCTTTTAAAGCGGGCGGGACTTCTTCATAAACGTTTTCTACAATCTTTTCTAACGGAGCCATCCCTTGTTTTTTGGCTTGATCGATCGAAACATCTATCTCTTTCTTAATACGATTTTTTAATTCATTTTCTTTCTCTTCATTCCATAGATTATTTTTCTCAAGATATCTTCTTAAACGAAGAATAGGATCCATACTTTCCCATTCTTTACATTCCTCTTGCGTACGATAAGCAGAAGGATCATCCGAAGTAGAATGCGCGCCCATCCTGTAAGTCATCGCTTCAATTAGATAGGGACCTTTTCCTGAGATGGCATGGTCTTTTGCGAGTTTAGTGGCATAAAAAACCGCGAAAAAATCATTTCCATCCACACGAATTGATTCGATTCCGTAGGCAATCCCTTTTACTGCTATTCCATCAGATGCAAACTGCGCTTTGATAGGGGTTGAAATCGCATAACCGTTATTACGGCAAAAGAAAATTGCCGGAGCTTTACGAACAGCCGCGAAATTAAGACCCGCATGAAAATCGCCTTCCGATGTCGCGCCTTCACCAAAAAAACAAAGGGCCACGGTATTTGCTTGAGCGAGTTTCATGGCATATGCGCAACCTGCCGCATGAGGAATTTTGGTCCCGATTGGAGAGGAAACGGTGACGACGTTCAATTTTCTTGAACCAAAATGATTTGGCATCTGCCGCCCTAAACTTAAATCGCATTGATTGCCAAACATGTGATGGATGTAATCTTGAACGGAAAATCCCCTGTAAAAAATCGCTCCCACTTCCCGATATTGAGGATAAATCCAGTCGTCTATCGAAAGAGCCGCAGTCGACGCAACGGCCGCCGCTTCCTCGCCAAGCGAGCTCATGGCAAACGTAATCACCCCCTGCCTTTGCAAAGTGATCATTCGTTCATCCACCATCCGGGCGGTCCACATTGCCTCATATCCTTTAAGCAGAACGGCTTCGGAAATGCTGTATGGAAAATTAACGAGATCACCCTCTGAACTCAAGAATTTGTAAGTTTCAATTCTATCAACCATTATAATGAGTTGTATATGGTATTTACTGCCAAGAATCAAGTCCGGATGCATGATACTGACGCCGCCGGAATCCTCTTTTTTGCCCAGCAGTTTCGTTTCGTTAACGACGCGCTGGAAGATTATCTAGAGTCTCAGAACGTCACTTTCGACCAAATGTTTCATAATGAGAAAGTTGTGATGGTGATAGTGCATTGTGAAAGCGACTACTATAAGTCACTGTATATCGGCAATAAACTTGAGATAGATGTCTTTTGCGAACGAATCGGCAATAGCGCATTTACTTTGCTATACCAAATTTATCGTATTGGCAAAGAAGGTAGAGAACTGACCGGCCTTGCCCGAACTGTCCATTGCGCGGTAGATGTTAGAACCCGTGCGAAAGTCGCCATTCCGGATAAAGTCAAAAAGATGCTCGAATCGGCCCTCATCCGTTAGTCATCAAAAATCATCCCTTTCGAAACTGCCAAAGACGAACGAGCGCGGTAAAAAAGACTGATGCTGTAAATAAATTGGCGACAAACGAAAAAGCGACGGGAAATAAGATCATAATTGAAAAGAATATAAAAGCTTCCGTTCTCTCGATCATTCCTGGGTTATAATGAAAACCTTTTTCTGTATCGTTTTGAGTAAAGATGCCGACTACAAGAAACGAAGTTATGCAAAATAAAATACTTCCAAGCATCAATAGACAATTTAACGCCCTTTCTTCGGGACTAAATAAATAAAGTCCCATAATGATAGAGAATTCTACTATCCTATCGCCCGTTATATCGAGAGCCGACCCAAAAGGAGTCGTCTGATTTTTGTACCGAGCGAGAGATCCATCTAATGTATCTAAAAAGCCGGATATTAATAGAGCCATAAAAGCCCATTTCGAATAGTGCATTGCAAGCAGCGGTAAAACAAAAATTCCTGCGCACAAAGCAAAGAAGGTAAGGGTTACAGGAGAAAAAGAAGAAACAATCGGCAAAATAGGATTTATGATGACTTTTTGATAAAGCGATCTGCCATAACTATCAATCATGCTTTTCTCACTTGAGACTTAAGGCTTTGATTTTTTTGAGGGTTTCGGTGTCTATAAATTCTGGTAAATCGCCTATATGATTGATGAGGCCCATTTCATAAGCTCTTTTCGCGTCGATGAAGTTGCCGATGTAAGCAAGCTCATTCAAATGGCGCGGATTAAGTACAGGTTTAAGGAGTCCGTATACCATTGCGGGCACAATATCCTTTTTAATTTCAGGAAGCCCAAACTGCGCATGAGGGTGCGCATAAACTAAATCAGACGCAGCTATAAGGCCCATTCCGCCCGCGAGGCAATATCCTTCAACATAGCTTATTACCGGTTTTGGGAAAGATTTTATCCTATCGAAAAGCTGTTTTATTCTTGGAAAAAGCTTTTCTAAATCCTCTTTAAGATCGGCTCCCGAACAGAAGGTGCAGCCTGCGCCCTTTAAAATGATATAATTTGAATGGCTTTTTTCTTCCTCATCAAGCGCTTTTAAAAATGCGTCTACAAGCGCAAAGTTCATCGCGTTCTTTTTTTCAGGACGATTCAGAATGATAAAGTTATTTTCTCTAAGAATCATACATCCATCTCCAGAATTTCCTGACCAAATCCTTTCCCCTGTACATCCCAATGAAGCGACACGCTTGCTCCCCCTTCTAAGATATCGTAGAGAATAAAATTAAGGGCTTGCAAGTTATCAAGTTCGTAACGGACAGCTCTTACTCCAAAAAACTTGGAAACTTTTTGAGCGGTAAGGTTTTCTTTAAGATATTCATAGCCTTTTGCATCGTATGCGATAACACCGATATTAGAATTAGATCCCTTATCCCCTGAACGGGTATGTGCTAAATGATCGAGACGCATACTTTATCCTTTTTAAATAGGCAAGGCCAGTAGCCAAATACCGGCTTTATTGCAGCTCTTCCTCCCGTATATCCGGTTGTTCCCGGAGGCCCTGCCGTAACAAAGGGCGCAAACGATCTGACAAATGCTTTTATCTTCCTTTCCTCTCTATCATAGGCTGCAAGTCTTAAAAACGCCCTTTCCTTATCGGCAATAACATCGAGCTGGCTCTTTTCCGGCTGAATTTTAGAAAGTATTGCTTTGCCAATATTTTCAGCTCTTTTCTTTCCTTTTTTCCCAATAAAAAGAAGCTCCCCTTCCGCACGGAATCCAGCAGAATAAGTAGCAGACACTTTATAGGTGTCGGTTGCTTTGTACCCTTTAGCCCCTGTCACTTTTACACGTCTTTTTCCTATATCTTTCAATTTAAGATCTAAAATGGAAACGGTTACATCAGGACTGATATAGGCAGAAGGATCGCCCATTTCATAAAGCAATTGCTCCTTGACCGTTTCTAAGTTAACCGCTCCCGAATAGCTTGTCACAATGAAACTGCCATCTTCTTCAAATTCAACAATTGGAAATCCCGGACGCTCTTTGAGCTTTTCATAATTAGTCCAAAGACCGCCTGTCACTTGACATCCGCATTCAATCAAATGGCCTGCAATGGTTCCTTGGGCAAGCAAATCTGGGTCTTTCCAACCATAAGTAAAAATAGCTGCGGCTAAAGTCAAGCTAGGATCGGCCACACGACCTGTTACTATTATCTCAGCGCCTTGTTTTAATGCTTCAACTATAGATTCCGCCCCTAAATAAACATTTGCGGTCTTTAGCCTATCATTAACAGCAACGATCGATTCTCCATTATCTAAATTATTGTATAAGGGATTTGACGGATCTTCCTTAATGGCATTCAATACATCGTCTCCGTAAACTGCTGCCACTTTTCTTTTTGTAACTTGTTCAAGCGCTCTTTTTAATCCTAAAGGATTTAGCCCTCCCGCATTCGCGATGAGCTTTGCTTTTGTTTTGCCTTCAAGCGATCTTACAACTTCAATAAAGTCTCTTGCATATCCAAGTTCTGGCTCTTTTTCTTTTTGAATGGCCATTATGGATAAGGAAAGCTCTGCGAGATAATCAAAGGTAATGAAATCGATATCTGGGACATGCTCGATTATCTCTAAAGCAGCGTAATTATCATCCCCCCAAAATCCCGAAGCGTTTGCGACTTTCAAACTTGTATCACTCCCGTATGAAAACCTTTTTCACTTTTAGGATTCCTTTCAACAATATTTAGAAGGGTATAGAGGACCGCGCGCGTCGTGTGAGGCGCGATGATATCATCCACCCATCCTCTTGCCGCTCCATAACGGATATCTGTTCTTTCTTTATATATTTTTTTAATCTCTTCCACATCTTTATCTTTTTGGATTTGAGACAGCACTTCCGCGGATTGATCGGCTCCCATAACCGCATACTTGGCTTGCGGCCATGCGACAATAAATCTAGGATCATAAGCTTTTCCGCAAAGTGCATAATTGCCCGCTCCAAAAGAATTGCCGATGATCACAGTTAATTTTGGAACGATAGAATTAGAAACCGCGTTAACGAGTTTCGCTCCCGCTTTAATGATGCCGCTTTCTTCCGCCGCTTTACCCACCATAAAGCCCACTACATCCTGCAGAAATATGAGAGGAATACCCATCTGATTAACATCCATGACAAACCGAGCGGCCTTTTCTGCGGATTCCGTATAAAGCACGCCTCCAATTTCGATCTCTCCTCGTGCAGTCATTTGACGTTCGCGCTGATTGGCAACAATCCCAACCGATATCCCTCCTATTTTAGCAAAGCCGGTAACAATCGTTTTTCCAAAATCGGCCTTATATTCATCAAAAGAGCCTTCATCAATAAGTGTCTTTATCACATCATGAACATCATATTCCGGATTATCAATGATTTCGTATATGTCTTTATAAGGATCATCTATAGGCTTTATCGGAGGATCCTTTTTTAGATGACTGATCAGGTGCCGAATCTTGGCGATGCAGCTTGGATCGTCTTTTTCAAGAAAATCGACCGTACCGCTTATTTTCGCATGCATATTCGCTCCGCCAAGAGATTCGGTATCGACCACTTGTCCAATAGCCGCTTTTACAAGAGCGGGGCCGGCAAGGTAGAGTCCGCTCCCCTCGGTCATTAGCAATTGATCGCATAGAACAGGTAAATAACCGCCGCCTGCTATGCAGTTGCCCATAATGGCAGCTATTTGAGGAATTCCCGCGGAAGAGATAACGGCATTGTTGCGAAAGATTCTTCCAAAATCATCTTCGTCAGGAAATATTTCATCTTGCAAAGGCAAAAAGACGCCTGATGAATCAACAAGATAAATGATAGGAAGTTTATTTTCGTAAGCGATGCGCTGGGCGCGCAGAACTTTTTTGACCGATTGTGGAAAGAAAGCGCCCGCTTTTACCGTTGCGTCATTCGCAATGATCATAACCGCGCGTCCTTCCACTTCCCCGATACCCGTTATCACACCCGCGGCAGGGAGATCGCCCCATTCGGGATACATCTTATAGCCTGCCCAAAGGCCAAGTTCAAAAAAATCGTCTTTGTCATCTAAAAGAAGCGCGATCCTTTCGCGAGCCGTCAATCGATTCAGTTTTTTCTGGCGCTCTTTTCCTGCCTGATTGCCGCCCTCTTTAAGCAAGCTTTCCTGTTTGATAATTTCTTCAGTCAAACTTCTAACAGAACTTTCTTTGATCATAACTTGCCTATGATCTTATCGGCTGCATGATCGATCGCCGCATCTCTTGGAGAAAAAAGTTCGCTATAATTCAAATCAAAAGTGCGTGTTGCATAGTCTAAATAAAGAAGCCCTTCTTCATCATGATCCGGATCGGTTTGCAATTTCGAGATAACTGCGCTGCTTGTATATAAAGCAATGGCCATTTCAGCGATTCTGTTCAGGATAAGCTGTTTTTCGACAACTCCTTCTCCATATTTGACTGCCGTTTCTAATAAACCCCTATGAAATTTTCTGGCTTGCGTAAGCAATCTGTCTAAAGCAAATTGAAATTTATCTACCTTAACTTGAGCTCCCGGCAAAAGGGGCTTTAAAGCCGATAAAATACCGTCCGCGCTAGGTTTATTTTTAACATTAAGTAATTTTTCCCCGAGCCCTTTTAAACCAACGACTGCGATAAATACTCTTAACACCTCATTCGAGCCTTCCCCAATCATATTTAGGCGCGCATCGCGCATCATCCTTTCAAGCGGCTTATCGGTAAAAAGGGATCGTCCTCCAAAAATTTGCATCGTGTCGTATAAGGTAACCCACGAACTATCCGATGAGAAAACTTTTAAGATAGCCGATTCGAGCATGACGTCTTCTTGCCCATTATCAATTAAACCCGCTGTCAAGTAAGTGGTCGCTTCGATGGCATAAGTATAAGCCGCCATTTTGGCGAGTTTTTCTCTGACCAATTGAAAAGAGGCGAGAGGCCTTTTAAATTGAATGCGGGTTTTGGCGTGATTCATGGCGAGATCGAGGCATTTTTTTGCGACCCCTAAACAGGTGGCGCCAAAAGTCGTTCTTCCGTAGTCAAGGACCGTTAAGCAAACCCTTAATCCCCCGCCAACCGGACCCAATATATTTTCTTTTGGGACTTCAACATCATTATAATTGATATTGCTTGTGACAGATCCACGCATACCGACTTTGTCAAGCGCGCGGGCGGCTACTTCAAACCCTTTCATGTCAGGCGATACGAGGAAAGCCGTCACTTTGCCATCCACTTTGGCCATGACAGTAACCACTTTTGCGATAGAACCGTTCGTCGTCCATTGCTTTTTACCATTGATCCGATACTTCTTTAATGCTTCATCCCAAACGGCAGTTGTTGTGATCCCGGCGGCATCAGAGCCTGCGTTCGGCTCCGTTAAAGAAAACGCGGCAAGCGCCTCACCTTTACCTAAAGGGGGAAGCCATTTTTCTCTTTGTTCTTTTGTTCCAAAAAGAAGAAGCGCTTTCAGCCCGACGCTTTGATGGGCGTTCACAAAAAGAGCGGTTGACGCGCAGCGAGAAGAGATCAATTCCATGGCTTTACAGTAGGCATACTGGCTCATACCAAGTCCGCCATATTCTTTTGGGATCGTTAAACTTAATATTCCAAGTTTACCCAGCCCCTTAATCACGTCATCCGGGATAAAAGACTCTTTATCGATTTTAACGGGATCAAGTTTCTCATCTAAAAAACGCTTTAAATCCTGAAGCAATTTTTCCGTTCTATCATGCTCTTCTTTAGAGACTTGAGGGAAAGGAAATATCGATTTTGAATCAAATGTTCCAAGATAGATATTTTTTACGAAACTATGCTTTATATCGCCCGAAGAAAGAAGCTCTTCCGCGAGTTTTTTTGTATCTTCATCCATAAAAATTGACATTAGCACAGTAAAGACTTTCTTTCGAAATCGCATTCGTTAAAAAAAGGCCAAATCCGCACCCTCTACGAAAATTATTTGAGAGAAGTCTTAATTTATTTATGTTAGGATGCTTCAAAGGATTTTTTTATGAGAAAATTTTTAATATTAATATGCCTCTCGCTATGCCTTTCTCTTGAAGCCCTTTGTAAAGGGAAACTGGATATTGCCCCCTCCTGGATGAAAATCGATGTCCTTGAATTTGGTAAAACGGTACGTAAAATCGATACTAGCGGCGCACGCGTAGGACTCGACTATTTTCTTTGGCGAAATGTTCTTGCGAAAGGGACTTTCTTAGCCGGAAGAGGCGATGCCAACTTTGAAAATTATACGCTTGGCCTTGGGGCTTGCTTCCCGCTTAAAGATACTTTCTATTTTACGCCGCACGCCGGCTACACCTATATGAACTTCCGCACGACCTTCGATTTACCTCAATACATGCTAACTCACATTAAACAGCATTTTACAAGCCATGGACCGTATGTTGGTCTTGACGCCCAATGGTGCATCACCGAAAAGTTTCGCGTGGGTCTTGGCTTTACTTACGGATGGAGTAAAATCAAAACGGTTATTAAGCCTCTTTCCACGGTAAAATCAAGCGCGAAAGGCCCTAGCTACTCCGCCCTGATTGAAAGAGATATTGATTCAAAATGGTCGGTCAACGTAGGTTTTGGTTATAACCTATCCCTTGATAATAAGAAGCATGGTCTTCGCGGCAAAGGGGTTAAGGTAGGAATTACCCGCTGGCTTTAATTTTTTTATAAGGAGGTCAAGCCATGGAACCCTCAAATCGTTCAACTGGCCTCCTTTGCATTGCCGGCGGCGGATCAAGAGGCGTCATGCCCGGCGCCTATCTTGACAATATCCAGAAAGAAAACAAAGTCGATCCGAAAAAAATATTCGATTTTCATTCGGGAACTTCTGTCGGCAGCATCGTCGCTGTAGGACTTGCAAAAGAGGGAGATCAAACCGTATCTGATATTAATAAATGCCTTCTTGAAACCCTGCCAAAGGTTTTCGCAAGCCCATCAATCTTCTCAAAAATTTTTCATCTTGGATACGCTTTTAAAGAAGAATATGGAGCCGGACCTCTACAGTCTGCCTTAAATACCCAGTTCGGCAATACCCCATATAGTCAAACAACAAAACCTGTCCTTGTGATGGCGGCAAAAACAAACCCTTTTTCTCCCTATCGATTTATTTCCGATCAACCAAGCCCCTACCCTAATTTAACCATGACTCAGGTTATGCGATGCTCATCCGCCGCGCCAACTTATCTTCCGGGATATTTTTTAACGAATAATCAAGGCACTCAAGATGAATATATAGATGGGGGAATGTCTGGAGCAAATGATCCTACTAATGTCGCTATCACCTACTTTTCAAGACGCATTCCATTAAATAAACAAATCGTTGTTCTTTCTCTTCAAACAGGAGAATGTCCGCTTGCTTTACCCGCTTCTTCCGCTCGCTGGGGCTGGCTATCGTGGGTTGGGAAAAATGATGAAGCTTTGATTACAGGCCTTTTTGATACCATGATATCAAATACCGCTCAGATTGTAGAGGATTGGCAAGCCGGTCCCTCACTCGGGGGAAGAGTCTCTCTTATATTAAACCCCGTCATACCCTTAAAAGATGATGCCTTAAATAGCTCCTCTCCTGAAGTTTTAAATGCGCTTATTGATATTGCCAATGTCGATGCAGAAGCTAATAAAGACAAAATCGCAGATATAGTCAGATTGCTGAAGCCTTAAACTTCAGCGTCTGAAAAATAGAGCTTTTCCCCTTCGCTTCTTGCCACGAGCACGGTATTAACGGTGTTGCTATAAACGTTAACGACAGTTCTAAACATGTCGAGGATTCTTTCTACAACGAGAAGTAAAGCAATCCCTTCAACAGGTATTCCTACCATGTTCAAAATCACGACGACGACAACAAGACTTGCAGACGGAATACCCGCAATACCGATCGACATAATGAAGGAGAGGAAAACAATCAGGATTTGCGAAGTGACGCCAAGGGGTATGTTATACACTTGAGCCAGATAGAAAGTTGCTACACATTCAAAAATCGCCGTTCCTGCCATGTGAATGGATGTACCAAGGGGCAAAGTGAAGCTTGCGATTCGATTTGAAACGCCAGCTCTTTTTTCAATGCATTCAAGCGTAACAGGCAGCGTCGCCGCAGACGAGCTTGTCGTAAAGGCGGTTAAAATCGCAGGTCCCATCGCTTTCATGTGCTGCCAAGGGCTTACAAAAGCTACAAATTTTAAAAAGGCCGGAAGCACGACAAGGGTGTAGAGGATGAATGCGATCAAGGTTGCCATAAAAAACCAGCCGGCGGAACGAATCGCTTCGAGTCCTGAACCCGCTACCACTTTTGCAACGAGCGCAAAAACGCCGATAGGTAAAAATTGGATCACGAAGTGGGTGATTTTCATCATTACCTGAAACACACCTTTAAAAAAGCTTTGAAGCGTTCCTGAAAGATGCGGATCGATTTTGGAGGTAAAATAACCAAACAATAAGCAGAAGAAAATAAGTCCGAGCATCTGCCCTTCCGCTGCCGCTTGAATAATATTTTGCGGAAGGAGCCTTAATAAAATCTCTTTCAATTTATCAAAAAGGGAAGCTTCAGGGATAAGCCCCACATTGGTCGTTAAACTGACCGCTTCGCGATGTCCGGGATCGAGCCATGTGACAACGAGATAGCCGCAAAGGACCGCGATCGCACAGGTAAGAAAGAAATAGGAAAACGTTTTTACACCCAAAGAGAGAACAGAACTTTCCTCTCCCATTTTTGCAACGCCTGTAATGATGGAAGCCGCAACAAGCGGAACGATCACTAACTTTAAGGCATTTAAAAATAAATGGCCGATCAGATCGTAGATATCGTAAAAAGTGATACCGAAGATAGCTTTATCGGTACCGGTTAGCATTCCGGCAAAAATAGCTAAAATTATCGCGACAAAAACGAGCAGTATATTACGTTTATTCATAAAATGATTCATTTTAAAGCGAGTAAGCATTGTTTTCAAATCTTCTATTCTTGATCTACACTATCGTCCTCACCTTATTCGTTGATAACGAAGCCAAAGTCGGCTGGATAAACCTAATCTCCCTCTTTCCCCTATTTCTCTTGAGCTACACAGTCAAATTAAAACTTAAAACTTTTCTCATTCTTGTTTCTGTCTATCTTACGCTTTGCACTTTTTTAAACCTGGTAAGCATTCCCCCCTTGATTCCGGCCGCTTTCCTCTTCTCGTTTTGGCTTCATGTCAAAAAGAAGCCTTACGATAAACCTTCCTTTAGGTTTCTCCTCCCTTTTTCTTTGCCCTACTTGATTGCGGCTCCTTTCAGTCTTTTTTTAGACGAAAATTTAAGCCTCATTATCATCGCCATAACTACTGTCGCCCTTTTTGCCTTTTTTCCATATGTCGTACAAAAAATATGGCGCTCAAAGCCTCTTCCTGAAAGCGAGCTAAAAGACGAACTAAATGCGCTATGCGAAAAAGCGAATTTTAAACATGGCGGGCTGCTTGAATGGAAAATCTTATCAAACATGCTTACGGCAGGCATCATGGGTGTCGTCCCCCGCTTTCGATATGTTCTATTTACTCCATTGCTGCTTAGGAACTTAAACCCAAACGCAATAAAAGCGGTTCTTGCGCATGAAATGGGACATCACCATTATCGCCACCTCTTGATATTTCCTCTTCTCCTCCTGACCTTGTTTTTAACCGCATCGTGGGGAGTTTATCTTTCTCAAATTGAAAATCCCTACTTTGCAAATTTTCTTTTTATTGCCATCGCTGCTCTTTTTTTTAGATTTATAGGCGGATATTTTTCCCGTCTTTTTGAAAGACAAGCTGATTTATACGCCTTGAAGCTAGGCATTCCTGCTGATGATGTCATAGAGGCGCTTGACGACATTGGAAACTATACCGGCAAATCGCATAAAACTCCTTCCTGGCACCATTTTTCAATTCAGGAAAGAATTGATTTTCTAAACGCTGTGAAAACGGATCCCAAAATTGCTTCTAAACATCACTTGAAGACCTATTTGTCTTTGGGAGTTTTAGCTGTTTATCTAATTTTTCTTATGTTGTAAATTAGCGTTATTATGAAAAATGACGATCTCGAAGAATACAAAACATTTCTCTCTTTTCCCTCTATCTCATCTGAGCCGGGTCATAAAGAAGACATTGAAAATTGCTTCAATTGGCTTAAAAAGAAGATTGAACACATCGGTTTTAAAACAAAACGTTGGGAAACAGAAGGCCATCCAACTTTATTTGCCGAATCGGAACATCTTGCAGGCAAACCCACTTTACTAATCTACAATCATTACGATGTGCAACCTGTCGATCCTCTTGAGCTTTGGGATTCGCCGCCTTTTGAACCTGTCATTAAAGATAACAAAATATATGCAAGAGGCGCGCAAGATAATAAAGGACAGCTTTTCTATACGTATCTTGCGTTGAAATCTTTCGAAAAAAAATTCCCTATCAATATCAAATGGATCATCGAAGGGGAAGAGGAGATGGGGTCTGGCGGTTTAGATAAAATACTAAACGCACATTCGCAAGAGCTTAAAAGCGATCATCTTGCGATTGTCGATTGCGGCATACCTGATAGCGATACCCCTGCCGTATCTCTTGGCATGAGGGGCCTTGTCACTCTTGAAATCGAAGCTACCGGAACAAAGGGCGACCTGCACTCAGGCACGCACGGCGGAATTGCTTATAATCCCAACCGAGCGCTTGCCGAAATGCTTGGCAAAGTTTTTGATAAAGACGGAAAGATCACGATTCCAAAGTTTTACGACTCCATAATCCCATTAACAGATGAAGAAAAAGGAAATGTATCCTTTGATTTTGATGAAAAAAAATATCTAAGCGATTACGGCGCTCCCGCAACCGGCGGAGAAAAAGGGTTAAAAGCTCTTGAAAGAAACTGGTTAAGACCCACTTTTGAAATTAATGGCATGTGGGGAGGCTATACAGGTCAAGGATTTAAGACGGTAATCCCGTCAAAAGCCTATGCTAAAATCTCTTGTCGTCTTGTAAAAGGACAAGACCCTGCCCTCATGGCAGAACTTGTTGCGTCTCACTTTGAAAATTCGGCGCCTCCGGGCATAAAAATTAAGGTTTCAAGGCATCATGGAGGCGGTCCTGCCACCATGACCACTCCGAATTCGCATGTGGTTCAAGCCTTTTCAAAAGCGTTCTCAAAGGTTTTCAAAAAGCCCTGCAAATACATCTTGGAAGGGGCATCAATCCCTATTGTCGCCTCGCTTTCTAAAGCAAGCGGAGCAGAGGTCGTTTTAGTAGGAGTAGGCCTTGCAACCGATCAAATCCATGCACCGAATGAACATTTCGGGCTTGACCGATTTGAAAAAGGACGCGATGTAATTAGAGAAGCCATCCTTAACCTCTAAAATTTAGCGTCTTAAGAGAATCGCTAAACATCTACCCTTTTTTACACCTATTACTGAAGGGAATTTAGATGATTATTTTACTTGGATATTATATGTAGAGGTTATGCTCAAAGATAATATCCGAAAAATGGATCCTGCTAAGTCTGGAATGGATATTGTCATTATTTCTGTTGTAAATGCCGAGCAGGAAGCTTATTGGCAGGAACGTCTCGAATTGAGCCGCGGTCAGGTTTTAAAGAATAACGCTTTCCACATTGTCGTTTCAGAGGACTGGCAAGGCGGAGCAGGAAATGGACTTGGCTCTCTATACGCGTATCAAAAAGCACGCGAAAAAGCTTTCGTTCAGCACAAAGTCGATATTTATCAAAAGCAGCGAGAAGGCTATTCCATCGCTCTTTATCATACAGCCGGCGAAGGAAAAAGGCTATATCCTCTTACCGCGAGCGAATATGGCAATAAATCCGCTGTAAAACTTCCCTCCCTGATAAACATCAATGGGGTCGATGAACCCATAACCCTTTTGGAAGCGGTTATTCGCCAAACAAATATCTACGCCAATGCTAGGCGGGGAAGACTTTCCGTCTTTTGGGCGGATCAACTTTTTGTCCCATCCACTCCTCCTGAATATACTTCGCGCCATCATGCAGACCTGCTTGTTAAACTTATTCCCATGCCGACAGAAGACGAATGGCAGCAAAAAGAACTTCATAAGTACGGCTTGATTACCCTGAATAAGGAAGGAAAAGCGCAGCACATTGAAAAGAGCGATTACAAAACGATTAAGCGCCTAATTAGCGAAGGAACCATCTCAATTTCAGGCGGTGTAGGCGTAAGTCTCGGCTCTTTCAGCCTTTCGACTCCTTTTACTTTCGCTTTATTGCAAGAATTCCAGCCTGAACTTATCCAGAAAAACAGCAAAATGGATTCCGATCCCTACTTTTGGATGCCGCTCACACTAGACCAAAAAAGCTATATAGAGATGTTTGGCAAAGATAATGCCGATGAGGCGAAAAACCATTTCTTGCGCATGCAGTATTTTAAAAACCACTTCTTAGGGAAATACCCTGACACTAACCTCTTTGGTATTGTGGATATTGGCGTTGGAGGATTTTGGTGGGATCTTGGAACCATTGACGGTTATTTTAACAACCTGATGAAGCTTACTCAAAATAGCGTTGAGGGGTATCTATTGCGCGAACTCTTCCGGCTTGAACAAAATCACGAACAGATCATTCTCAATTCCCATATTGGCAAAGGAAAAATCCTTTCATCTATTGTTGTAGGCACAATCGCAGACGAGCTTAACGTGGAAAATTCAATCATTATCAACTCCACCTTCAAAGTGATGCGAGCATCGCACTCCCTATTCTATAATGTTCTTGAGGAAGAGCCGCTCGCTTTTCAGGAAAACACCGTGCGCGCCGATACTTATCTTCCCTCTAAAGAGCAGCACATCAAAATCTACGCGGAACGTACCCAAGACTCGAAGAAACTTTGGAGCACCCAGCTCCCCAACAACCAGCTTTCCTACGAATCCATCGCTTCCCAGCTTAATACTGAATCGGCCCCTACCGGTACCGCGGAATTCAAAAAACTCCGCTCCCAACAAACGCAGAATTCATAAAATAATATCACATTAATTAAATCTTTATTTTATATCGTTATTATAATCTCATAAACTAGAATAATAATGATTAATTGAACAAAATTTGAGAACAATAACCAACTCTCTCAACCAATCGAACAAGCAAAAGTCAATAAAACGGCTGTAGTCGGCTCGGTTGGTCTTAGCTGGAATCCTAACAAAAATTAAGCTTGCACTAAGGGGCAGATCATACTGCCCCCAAGAACGGAAGAATTATAGTTGGTTTCTAATTTGATCGAATCGGTGGTCGTTCTTCAAAGAAGGATCGCCGCCTGCGCGTATGTACGCATGATACCAACCCTTTGCAGACTCAACATTATTAAGCTGCGCCGCGGCAATAGCGGAAAGGGCCATTTGCTCAGCAGTTGTTGATTGATGCTGAAGAACAGCTGGCCAGTCTTCCGTTTCATAAGCAAGACGCTGCAGTAGAGCAAGCCCTGGCGCATCAAGCGAATCGCGAATGGGCTTGAGGAAATTGTACGCGCGCGCATAGTTATGCTCACGCGCTTCTATCTCGGCTAAACGATAAGTAGAATAATTATAAAGCGCTCCGCTCTTTGTTTTTTCTCGCACCCATTCATAACCCGAACGAGCTTTAGCATAGTTATGATCAAGATAATCCCGCTCCGCAATTTCATAGGCTTCTTGGATGGAAGTGTCGGCATCGCTTGGCGTCATTGTTCTTAAGTGCGCGTAACCCCGATAACTTTCAAAGGCGAATATCGCTAAAATGATACCGATAAAAATTTCGCCAGTAGCAAAAGCAAGCAACGTAATCAGAGATGCAAGCAGAAGCGAAATAAGCATCGCCGCTTTCAGACCTTTAAAACCAAAAAGTTTTTCAAGCGTTATGCGCAGGAGCTGTCCTCCATCCATAGGAAGAACTGGCAGTAGATTGAAAATGGTCCACACAAGATTGATTTGAAATCCGATTACAAAGAAACCTGAGGGATGAATGAGGTTTAAATTATAAAAAAGATAGCTTAAAGCCAGTCCTGCGACAGGGCCATTGAGAACAATCAGGAATTCCTGCCACTTTTTTAAGGGCGGACCTCTTCTTTCAGTAAGTCCTCCAAGGAGTTGCAGCGTAATGCTTGGCGTTTGCTTAAAAGCGCGCGCGGTAAGCGCATGGCCAAATTCATGTATCAGGATGGATATAAAAATAATGCTCGCAACAACTAGGGTTGCCGCAACATCCTGTGTAATCAGGTAGCCGATCCAAAGAGCCACGACGATAAATAGTGGATGGATCGTTATCGGAATCGGAGTATTAATCGTATACATAGTGTTTTATTGTAGCACAGAATGCAATGTTTTGCCCATATCCCCCGGAGATCTCGCGACTTTTATACCTGCTTTTTCAAGGGCAGCAATCTTACTTTCTGCTGTCCCCTCGCCGTTTGAAATGATCGCTCCGGCATGTCCCATCCTACGCCCAGGAGGCGCAGTAATACCCGCAATAAATGCGGCGCTCTTCTTTTTCAAATTTTTTTTCATCCATTCGGCCGCCTCTTCCTCAGCGGTTCCCCCAATCTCCCCGATCATTAAAATGCTGTGTGTTTCTGGATCATCTTGAAAGGCTTTCAAAACATCGATAAAGTTGGTTCCATTTAACGGATCGCCGCCGATGCCGACGCAAGTTGATTGTCCAAGTCCCAGCTGAGTTGTTTGCCAAACCGCCTCATATGTCAAGGTACCCGATCTTGAAACGATCCCAACCGAGCCTTTTTTATGAATATAGCCGGGCATGATGCCGATTTTACATTCGCCTGGCGTGATGATGCCGGGACAATTTGGACCAATTAAGCGGCTTTTACTTTTTGACATGACCGCTTTCACTTCTAGCATATCGTTAATGGGTATGCCTTCCGTAATGCACACGATGAGCTCCATTCCGGCCGCTTCCGCTTCAAGAATCGCTTCTGCCGCAAAAGGAGGAGGAACAAAAATCATCGTGGCGGAAGCGCCGGTTTTATCCTTTGCTTCCTGAACGGTATCAAAAATGGGAAGGCCGAGAATTTCTTCTCCTCCTTTTGATGGAGTGACGCCCCCTACAAATTTTGATCCATAAGCAAGACACGCTTCCGTGTGGAACTTACCCGACTTTCCGGTAATTCCTTGCGTTATGACTTTTGTATTCTTATTTACCCAAATTGACATCCGTCACCTTCTTCGCCGCTTCGTTAATATCGCTAGCTACGATAATTTTAAGGCCTGAATCGTTCAGCTTTTTTTTGCCTTGCTCTACATTTGTTCCCTCCATACGGACGACAAGCGGAACCGTCAATTTCAGCTGACCTGCTGCCTGAATAATGCCTTCCGCAAGGGTTTCGCAATTCATGATGCCGCCAAAAATATTTACAAGGATCGCCTTCACTTTTTTATCGCCGAGGATAATTTTAAAACCCTCCGCTACCTTGTCTTTGGAAGCGCCTCCACCTACATCTAAAAAGTTTGCAGGCTTTCCTCCATAGAGTTGAATGATATCCATTGTCGCCATGGCAAGTCCCGCTCCATTGACCATGCAGCCTATCGTGCCATCTAAAGCCACGTAGGCAAGCTCATGTTCATGCGCCTCCGCCTCTGTTTTACTTACTTGAGAGGCATCGTAATAATTCACGATATCGGGATGACGGAATAACGCATTTTCATCCACGTTCAGTTTCGCATCAAGTGCGATTAAATCATCATTTTGCGTTTGTACGAGCGGATTAATTTCTAAGAGAAGCGCATCGGTTTTTTTGAATGCCTCTACAAGCTTCTGAATGAATTTAATACCTTTTTCGGCAAGTTCCTTATGCCAGCCTAATTTTTTTACGAAAGCATACAGCTCATACTTTCTAAAGGGTCGGTAGAAAGGAATTTTTAATTTTAGGATTTTTGAAGGATCTTTTTTCGCAACTTCCTCAATCTCCATTCCCCCTTCTGTAGAGGCAATTAAAAAGCCGCTCGCTTCTTTGCGATCAAGCACGCAGGCCATGTAATATTCTTTTTTTATATCGACAAGGGGGGTGACGATAACTTCATTTGCAACAATTCCTTGCGGCCCCGTTTGATTATTAACAATCTTCATTCCGACGAGAGCTTTTACAAAGTTTTCAACTTCGTTTTCCGATTTTCCGATTTTTACGCCGCCCGCTTTTCCTCTGCCGCCCGCATGTACTTGCACTTTGACGACAGCTTTATCGGTATTTAATTTTTTTAGGGCTTCTTTCGTTTCGTTTGCCGCTTTTAATACGACAAAAGGAGGCGATTCTATGCCATATCGGCTAAGGATTTCTTTGGTCTGATATTCATGCAGGTTCATACTGGAATGTATATCGGATTTAGAGGTATTCTACCTAGTATTTCCTATAATGAGGGTTATGGTTCTAAATTATCTTAAAGCAAGCTTTACGAAAGTCAAAAAGGCGCTGACAAAAACGAGAAATTTTTTAGGCGACAAACTCAAAGACCTTTTTAAAGGAACATTTGATGAATCTAAGCTTGAACAACTTGAAGAAATTTTATATGAGGCTGACCTTGGTGTTAAACTTGCCCAGCAGCTTACTGAAAAATTAAAAGATTTTATGCGCGGCAAACCTAATTTGAGCCAGGAAGAAGCGTTTGCCTTTCTTAAAGGCGAGCTTTTAAAATTAATAGATTTACCTCCTCAACAAGAGCCTCCTTCCCCATGCGTCATTTTGATTGTAGGCGTAAATGGAAATGGTAAAACCACATCGACTGCAAAACTTGGATATAAATATAAAGAAGCCGGGAAAAACTGCCTTTTTGGAGCAGCGGATACTTTTAGAGCGGCAGCTCAGGAACAATTAAAATTGTGGGCGGATAAAATCGATATTCCGATTGTTTCCGGACAAATGAAAAGCGATCCTTCAGCCGTAGTTTTTGACACTCTAAGTTCTGGCAAATCAAGAGGTTCGGATATTATTATTATCGACACCGCAGGCAGGCTGCACACTAAAACACCTTTAATGCAGGAGCTTGATAAAATTCGACGCACTTGTCAAAAAGTTATACCCGGATCTCCGCATGAAACCTATCTCGTTCTCGATGCGACCGTGGGTCAAAACGCGATTGATCAAGCGAAAACCTTTAAAGATCATACACCTCTGACAGGGCTGATTTTGACAAAGCTTGACGGAAGCGCAAAAGGCGGCATTATCTTTCAGATATACAATGAGTTAAAGATCCCGGTTCGTTTCATAGGAGTGGGCGAAGACGTCCAAGATCTTGAGCCTTTTGATCCTAGATCATTTGTAGACTCTATTTTTGATTAAAACCTTTTTTTAAACTAACATGAGGTTAATGAGGTGGTGGTACATAGTATTGAAACCATCCCATTTTTTATCATGGAGTAATCTTATGAAAAAATGGTTAGTAATTACATTATTCTGCCTTGCCCCTTTATCGGTGATGGCAGTAGATCAGCTAGGTACCGCTCCAGGCAACGATGAGATTGCACGAGGCGGAGGACACGGCGGCGGCGGCGGCGGACATGGCGGCGGCCACGGCGGTGGCGGTGGAGATCATCATGGCGGCGGTTGGGACCACGGCGGTTGGGACCACGGTAATCGTTGGGATGGGGGATATGGTTGGGGCGTAGGCCCTGGCATAGGCTTCTATTACGATGCCGGAAATCCCTATTATTATAATGACAGCGGTTATTACTATAACCCATATGATTATAATAATAACGATTCATACTACTATAGCTATCCACAGTAATTTTTAATTAATTACTGTTGAGAGTATGATTAGAAGTAGGAGAGAGTAAAAACTCCTTTCGAAACCAGGGCCTTAAAAAAGTTGGTGTAATAACAATGTTCGCCAATTCAAAGATCCTAAGGGAACTATGAGGTTAAAAGGGGCAGAATGCCCATCCTGGTTTCGAAGCCCATCTTCTTTAAGGGGGGAGTATGAACAAATGGATTATCACACTTGCACTATGCATTCTTCCAATCAGCGTTTATGCGGTTGATCAGTTAGGCACAGAACCTACTCAAGAGATTGCGAAAAAGGGCGGCGGACATCACGGCGGCGGTCATCACAGCGGTGGCCATGGCGGCGGACATCACAGCGGTCATCACGGAGGCGGTCATCATGGATATTATGGCGGCGACTGGGATGGCGGATATGGATGGGGATGGGGCATTGGACCCTCGATCACATTCGGTAATCCTTATTGGTATTCCGGCTATGATAGTGGATATTACTACGCGCCTTATACAACCGATTCAACTTATTACTACTACTCGACACCGAGCGATGATTCGACCTATTACTACTACTATCCGCAATGAAATAAAGACGCTAATTGCCAAAAAACCTTGAATAGAGGGGTGTTTTTGCGTTAAATTTTTAATATGGCAAAATCTTCCCAAAAAATATTTGGCACCGACGGCGTTCGGGGCAAGGCAAACCACTCCCCAATGACCGTCGAGATTGCTCTCGCTTTGGGCAGGGCTGCTGGAAAGATATTCAGAAACCATAATGGCAAAAGCCGTGTGATTATCGGAAAAGACACAAGGCTTTCTTGCTATATGTACGAGAACGCTTTAATCTCCGGTCTTTGTTCGATGGGCGTAGATACCCTAATGCTAGGCCCTTTCCCAACTCCGGGCGTAGCTTTCATCACACGAGCTTATAGAGCCGATGCCGGCATCGTCATTTCCGCATCGCACAATCCTTACTTCGACAACGGCATCAAATTTTTCTCGTCTGATGGTTTTAAACTTCCGGACTCCGTTGAAAAAGAGATGGAAGATTTGGTTCATTCTCAAAACTTTTCAGACTCGCTCCCCGCTGATTGGGACATTGGCAAAAACAGTAAAGTAAATGACGCCGATGGCCGATATATCGAATTTGTAAAAGCGACCTTTCCTCGTAAACTGTCTTTAAAAAACATGAAAATCGCGCTTGATTGCGCAAACGGCGCCGCCTACAAGGTGGCTCCTCTTGTTTTCCGCGAGCTCGATGCAAAAGTGCAGCTTTATGGCGTTCAACCTGACGGCTTAAACATTAATCTTGAGTGTGGATCGCTTCATCCAGAAACAATTCAAAAAGCGGTTATTGATTATCACGCGGATGTCGGCATTGCGCTCGACGGAGACGCGGATAGAGTGATTTTGGTAGATGAAAATGCTCAAATTGTTGACGGAGACACCATTTTAGCTATATGTGCACGTGATTTCAAAAAACGTGGAATTTTAAAAAACAATATCGTCGTATCGACGGTCATGAGTAATTTAGGATTCCTAAAAGCTATGCGAGATGAAGGAATCGAAGTCATCAAATCGCAAGTAGGCGATAGATACGTTATCCAAGACATGATTAAACATGACGCAAACCTTGGCGGCGAGCAAAGCGGCCATCTCATATGCCTTGATCATAACACGACAGGCGATGGACTTGTTTCCGCTTTGCAAGTGTTGAGAATCATGATCGAAACCGATTCTAAACTTTCAGATTTAGCCGCTATCATTAAGCGTTTTCCGCAAACGATCGTGAATGTTAGGGTAGGTGCAAAACCTCCTTTAAGTGAAATGAAACTGACTCAGAAAGCAATTAAAGATTCTGAGCAGCAGCTTGGCGAAAACGGACTTGTTCTCGTTAGATATTCAGGAACCGAGCCCATTTGCCGCGTGACGGTGCAAGGGTCAAAACAAAAACTGGTCCATCAGCTTGCTCAAAATATTGCGCAAGCCGTTCAAACCGATTTAGGATAATCTTATGTGTGGAATTTTCGGATACATCGGCAAAAAAAATGCCGCTAAAACAACTTTGAACGGCCTTAAAAAATTGGAATATCGTGGATATGACTCTGCCGGAATTGCGGGGATAAGCAACCACAAAATTCTTTTCATGAAAGAAGTGGGAAAAATTTCCACCCTTGAAAATGAAATGAATAAAAGCCATCTCGATTTCGATATTGCTATCGCTCAGACCCGCTGGGCAACTCACGGCAAACCCACAAAAGTTAACGCCCACCCCCATTTTGACGAAGGGCAAACGGTTGCGGTAGTTCATAACGGGATTATCGAAAACTATGAAACCCTTAAGCAAGCTTTGCAGCATGAAGGGGTAAAATTCGTATCTGAGACCGATACGGAAGTGGTAGCTCATCTCATTGCAAAATGTTATAAGGGCAACTTTTTAAAAGCGGTGCAAGAAGCAATGCCTCTTTTAAAAGGGGCATTCGCAGTAGCTATAATTCATAAAAACCATCCCGATGAAATTATCGCAGTTGGACATGAAGCCCCAATGGTGGTAGGCCTTGCCTCTGGTGAAATGTATCTTGCATCCGATCCGCAAGCGCTTGCTGGCTATACGAAAGAGGTAATTTTTCTACAGCACGGTGAAATTGCGCTAATCCGCAAAGACAAACTCGAAATCTATGACGCGAACGAAGGAAAAATCGATAAGAAGGCGCAAGTGCTTGATATTGATGACGAGGCCGTTTCAAAAGGCAAATTTGCCCATTATACGTTGAAAGAAATCTTCGAGCAGCCCAATACCATTAAATCTGCGCTTCTTTCCCGTTTTCATGAAGATTATGGAACCGCGATATTCGATACTTTAAACTTTGATCCGTCCGAGCTATTAAGAGTAGAAAGAATCATCATTGTCGCTTGCGGCACATCGTGGCATTCAGGAATTATTGGCGGATATCTTTTAGAAGAATTAGCGCGCATCCCTACACAGGTTGAGATAGCATCGGAATTCCGATATAAAAATCCTGTCATTCCACCAAATTCTCTTGTGATCGCGATCAGCCAGTCGGGTGAAACCGCGGATACTTTGGGTGCTGTACGCGAATTGAAAGCCAAGGGAGCGAAAATCCTCGGCATTTGCAATGTTACAAGTTCAGCACTTGCTCGCGAAGCGGATGGCGTGCTCTATTTAAGAGCCGGTCCTGAAATCGGCGTATGCTCCACTAAAGCGTATACGAGCCAGGTGACCGTACTTGCCCTTTTCGCTTTATTGATGGCGCGTATGAGAGACATGTCAAAACAAGAGGGGCAAGCCTTCTTAAAAGAATTAAAGCAGCTTCCTGAAAAGGTTGAGCAAGTGCTTAATAAGCATGAAGAAATTAAAAAAATTGCTGACAAGTATGCAGGCTATGACAATTTTTTCTATGTCGGAAGAAATTACATGTTTGGCACCTCTCTTGAAGGCGCCCTTAAACTGAAAGAAATCTCTTACATCAATGCGAACGGCTATCCTGCAGGAGAGCTGAAGCATGGCCCGATTGCGCTTATAAATGAAAACACCCCCGCAGTGGCCCTCGTGGCAAACAAAGCTACTTTTGATAAATCGATAAGTAACCTTAACGAAATAAGGGCAAGAAGTGGTAAAATTATTGCGATCGCGGAAAATTCGCAAGTAGAAGCTGTCAAAAAATATGCGGACGAGGTGATTGCAATCCCTGATACAATCGATCCTCTTGCTACCATCCCTGCTGTCGTTGCCGGACAGTTGCTCGCTTATTATATCGCCCTTAAGCGAGGATGTGACATTGACCAGCCAAGAAATCTTGCTAAATCCGTGACTGTAGAATAATTCGGATTAGAACAATGAAACCATCAGTTTGGGCCGGCAGTTTACTCGTAGCCGGCACCGCAATCGGCGGAGGGATGCTAGCCCTTCCCGTACTTACAAGCCAAGGCGGATTTATCCCTTCGCTTGCTATCTACCTGCTTTGCTGGCTTTTTATGGCCGGAACAGGACTCCTGTTACTTGAGCTAACACTCACTTATGGAGCTGGCTCCAACTTAATTACACTCGCAGAAAAGACCCTTGGCGGATACGGCAAAGCCGCTACATGGATCCTTTATCTCTACATGTTCTACTGTTTAACAGTGGCTTACATGGTAGGCTGCGGCGACATCCTGAATCAATTTGTGCTAAATGGCTATTCCCAGAGTTTGGGGATGATTCTATTTACGTTAATATTTGCTCCCATGGTATGGGCAGGAGCCAAATTTATTGGCCCGTTTAATAGCTATATGATGGTTGTCTTAATCGGACTCTACTGTTTATTTGTCGTAATTGGCGCACCACATATCAACCCTGAATTTTTAATGCGATCAGAATGGAAGCTATCTCTTATAGCTCTTCCGATCGCTTTCACCTCTTTTGCATTTCAAGGTATTATTCCAACCTTGGTTACATACCTTGAAAGCGATCGCAAAGCGCTTAGAAAAGCTATCTTACTCGGAAGCTTTTTGCCTTTGATTATTTATATCATCTGGCAGGCGCTTATTTTGGGGATCATTCCGGTGGATGGAGAATACGGACTTAAATCAGCCCTTGAAAATGGGGATAATGCGATAAAACCTTTAAAATATTTTATCAATAATCCGTTCCTTGTTTTGATTGGCTCGGGATTTGCTTTTTTTGCTTTGCTGACCTCTTTCTTTGGAGTAACGCTCGGCTTAAAAGACTTCCTTGCGGATGGATTAAAAATACAAAAAACAAAGCTTGGAAGACTCCACCTTTGCTTGTATGTCTTTATACCTCCCCTCCTTTTCGCTCTTGTCTATCCGAACGTGTTTTTACTCGCGCTCGACTGGGCAGGCGGATATGGCTGCGCCCTTCTTTTAGGGTTATTACCAATCCTAATGGCATACAAAAAGAGATACGTGTTCAATGACACAAGATTTCAAGAGCTGAAGGGTGGAAAAGTCATTCTTGCACTCTTATTCCTATTCGTAGTCTTTGAGCTTTACATCGAACTCGCAACGGATTTCTAGAAAAAGGAACAGGATCAATGCTATGCAGCTTGCTGCATAGCATTGGCAGGATCGCCCCTTCGGGGGCGGCAGGATCGGCGCTTTCGCGCCGGCAGGATAATGCAATTATTTTCTAAATAGTTAATTTGAAGCCTTGGATGTTTAAAAAAAAGATCTGTAATTGACGATAATATTTCTTATATCCTGCCGGCGCGTATGCGCCGATCCTGCCCCGCTCGAAGAGCGGGATCCTGCCGTTTCATGCAACTAAAGTTGCATGAAGCGATCCTGTAAATTTGTTTTGATTATTAGATCCTGTTACTTTGTATTTGTTCTTATTATAAGAATCTATTAGCTATCGTAAGAACAATGTAAGTCACAAGGCCGCCCAAAAGAAATCCCCAAAAATTGTCCACGATCAGCATCTTTGCCGGCCATTTGTCTATAAGCGCGTGACCTAAGAATTCAAAAAAAGAATTTACCACAAAGGCAAAGAACGCTCCTTCAAGGATAATGTCCCAAGTAAGGGGATCCCCTAGATGAGGGAGCAAAACGAAATGGACAAATCCGGCGAGCACGATCAGATAGCCGATCAAAGCCGTTGGAAAATAAGGCTTTAAAGCTCTATTAGATCTTCTGGCGATCGGCGAAAACTCCGCAAAATAAAAATTTCGCATAAGCAGCCTTAACCAGATAAAATCCAGAACAAGAAAAACCGGAAGAGTAATTAAAAAAAGTTTTATAAACATAAACTCCTTTTATCTTAGCCCCCCAATTTAGTGGAAGAGCCAATTGCAAAACGGCTTTGCCCTAAAAAAATGATGAGTATATGCCCTTTTTCATAGCGGAAAAGCTGCTACCTTGTATTAGGTTCGTAAGAGATTTGACTTCTTCCGCTTTTTCCTGCATAATTCCATGGTTTGATACGTTTTAATTGTGCAGCCAAAACTATACCATCCATCCGAACACGATATTGATCCGACTCTCATAGAAAGAGAGGCCATAACGGTTATCAATAAATTGAAGCAGGCCGGCTTCGCCGCGTACCTGGTAGGCGGCTCAGTGCGCGACCTTTTAGCAAAAAAAACTCCCAAAGACTTCGACATCTCTACTTCCGCAAAACCGGAAGAGATTAAATCTCTTTTTGGACGTCAATGCCTGTTAATTGGACGCCGTTTTCGATTAGCTCACATCCGATTCGGCCACAAAATTCTGGAAGTATCCACCTTTAGAGCGGGAGAAAACACGAAAGAGGGAGAGCTCATCACCCAAGACAATATTTGGGGATCTGAAGAAGAGGATGTTTTAAGGCGCGATTTCACTATCAACGGACTCTATTACGATCCAACAAACCATACGGTAATTGACTACGTTGGAGGGTGGGATGATATTAAGTCCTCTCTCTTAAGAACTATCGGAGATCCTCAGGTTCGCTTTAAACAAGACCCTGTCAGGATGATACGTTTAATAAAGTTTCGCGCCCGCTTCCGATTTGATATTTCTTCCGAAACAAAAGTCGCGCTGCTTAAATGCCTGCCTGAAATCGTAAAAAGCTCTCCTGCAAGAATTTTAGAAGAGATGTTTAAGATGCTTGAATCGGGCTATTCAGCTCCTTTCTTTCAGCTTATGGCAGATTCTGGCTTGCTTAAACTTTTATTTCATAAAATCCACCATCGATTTAAAAATCCTGAAAGCCCTCACTACCCTTTCCTTATTGCCGCGGATCACTTTAATCAAAAAAACCCGAAACACACCTTATCTCGCGGCCTTTTGACATCAGCGCTTTTATTTCCTATTGTAGATGAGAGGCTTCAAGCCTTTAAAGCAAAAGGTGAATTTCCTCACTTAGGCCAAATACACACTTTATGCTACGACGTGATTCAGGAATTTTTAATTGATTCCTTCACCCATTTCCCAAGAAAAATTCTCGCGGATGCCGCGATGATCATTACCCACCAATATCGGATGACTCCCCTGCAGGGAAAAACACACTACTCATTCCGGTTCTTAAAAAGCCGCGATTTCGCAGACGCCCTTCTCTTCCTCCGCTTAAGAGCGGAAGCCGATCACGAACTTATCCCCATTTTTGAAAGCTGGCGCGAACACTATCTAAAGACAAAAAAAGAGGGGCATAAATGATCGTCTCTCATCCAAATAACGTCAAAGATTTGAGTCGTCCTGCCTTTATTTATTTGGCGTTGACGGGAGAAAATTCGCTTAATCTTGATCCCTACAATCAGCCTGTGCAATTTTTACAAAACTATCCTATCAATATTTACTCCTGGTCACTTCCTGGACATGGTCCTGAACTTGATGAAAGAGAAGCGATGAAGTATTGGTATGAGATGTGGAAGAAAGGAAACGATCCTATCGCCCCCTTTTTGGATGAAAGTATTAAGAACATCGATCATTTGATATCTCTTGGAGAATGCGATCCTCAAAAAATCGCCGTTGGCGGACTTTCAAGAGGCGGATATGCTTCGTTAAGACTTGCAGCAATTGATGACAGGCTCAAAACAATCGTAGGCTACGCTCCCCTCACCTCCCCTTCTCGCCTTGATGAATTTGGAGGAGAGTCCTATGCTCCGCTAGAAAATGAAGTTGAAAAATTGGTCCAAAAAAATATCTGGCTGTCTATCGGGAATGCAGACACTCGAGTAGGCTCTGAACTTGCATTTCAATTTGTTCATAAGCTTGCCTTAAAAAATATCGAAATCGGTGTAAGATCCCCTCAAGTCGAGCTTCATGTTAAGCCCTCTATTGGCTACCGTGGACATGGAACTTCGCCCGAAACCTTTAAGCAAGGGATCGAATGGCTCGTCAAACAATTTAAGCTGGAGCGCGTTTCATGAAGTATTCGCTCGTAATTCCTCTAAAGAATGAAGAAGAAAACGTTTGGGATTTAATCGAAGAAATCAAACCCGTAATGAAGGGATTAAATGAATCCTGGGAATTGATCGCGATTGACGATGGATCAACCGATAATACTCTCAAAGAACTTGAAAAACTTCAAATCGCTTGCCCTGAACTTAAAGTAATCGTATTCGATAAAAACTACGGACAATCTGCCGCGTTTGATGCAGGCTTTAAAGCGGCAAAAGGCGAATTTGTTATCACGCTTGACGGCGACAGGCAAAATGATCCAAACGATATTCCAAAACTCATCCTTTTAAGTGAAGACGCAGATCTCGTTTCCGGAAGACGCGTAAACAGACAAGATCCTGTATCAAAAAAATGGATCAGTAAAGCCGCCAATTTCGTCAGAAGCCGCTTTTGCGAAGACGGTATACAAGACACCGGCTGCTCCCTTAAGCTATACCGCAGATCGTGCCTTGAAAAAATCAAACTTTTTAAAGGGATGCACCGCTTTTTGCCTGCACTATTCCTGATTGAAGGATTTAGAATCAAAGAAGTGCCGGTAAACCATAGAGAACGAGTAAAAGGAGCCACAAAATACAATTTCTTTAACCGTTCTTTCAATACGGTCGCTGATATGTTTGCTGTGCGCTGGATGAAAAAAAGACATCTTAACTACGCCATAAGGAAGGAGAGCTGAAGTGGAATCGCTCTACTTCATTGGATATTTTTCCGCGTTTGTGTTTAGCTTTCGATTTTTGATCCAATGGATCATAAGCGAAAAAGCCAATAAATCGGTTGTTCCTGTCTCCTTTTGGTGGCTATCTTTGCTTGGAAATATATCCCTCATGCTCCATAGCGTAATTCAATGGCAATATCCTGTCGCTTTGATTCAAAGCATTAATGGCGTTATTTCCGCAAGGAACATAAACCTGAATTCTCGCGAGCCGCTCAATATTCGATGGGTCTATTTTTCCCTATTAGCCGCAGCATCGGCTATCACCCTCTATTTTACCTTTTTTGCAAGCGAATGGAGCCGTATTCCTACCCACGCTTTTCAAACCGATATCAACAAATCGGTTCCTCTTCCCTTACACATAATTGGAGCTGTAGGAGTTTTTCTTTTTAATATTCGCTTCATCGTTCAGTGGTGGCAATCTGAACAATTAAAGAAAAGCACGTTAAGCCCCACTTTCTGGTATTTAAGTATCTTCGGCGGCATTTTGAGCCTAATCTATTTTGTCCTTATTGCCGATATGGTCAATTTAATCGGCCCCCTGTTTGGTCTTATTCCCTATGTGAGAAACCTTGTACTACTTAAGAGGGCGGCGGCATGAAACTTTTTGTTTTCACGGGAGAAACAAGCGGCGATCTGCATGGCGAAAAAGTCATTTCCGCTTTAAAAGCACTCGACACAAACCTTCATTGCGAAGGAGTTGCCGGCCCTAAAATGAGAAATTTAGGGATTAAAGGTCCCTATAGAATGGAAGATTTTCAAGTCATGGGATTTACCGATGTCCTGAAAAATCTTCCCGATCTTTATAACAAGTTTTATTGCATTTTGGATTATATCCTCCGCACAAAACCGGATGGATGCCTTTTTATCGACTACCCCGGATTCAATTTGCGCATGGCAAAAAAGCTGCGCGAAAGAGGCTACAAAGGAAAGATTATCCATTTCATCTGTCCCTCTGTTTGGGCATGGGGTAAAAAAAGAATCGAATTCATGGCAAAATACCAGGACCTTCTTTTGACGATTTATCCTTTTGAAGCCGCTTATTTTGCGCATACTGCTTTACCGGTTCAATACATCGGCAATCCCCTTGTCGATACGATTGAAAAATTCAGCGCAAAGCCAGGGTTTTATGAACAGACATCTCTTCCTAAAAAACCTCTCATCGCTCTATTTCCGGGCAGCCGCAAGGGAGAAATCGAAAGGAATTTATTAACCCAATTAAAAGCGCTTGAGATTGTTAAAAAATCTCTTCCCGATTACAAGATCGCTCTCTCTGTTGTAAGCCCAAAACTGCAAAAGACCATCACCGATCAAATTAAAAAATCAGGGTTGAAGCTTAATTCTGATATCTTCCTTGTTCCTAATTGCTATAACTATGAGTTGATGCAAGAAGCGAGAGTCGCGCTCGCGAAATCGGGAACGATTACGCTTGAGCTTGCTCTCTTTAAAAAACCGACCGTGGTCGTTTACGGCCTAAGCTACTTGAATCAAATAGTTGCGAAGTATTTGCTTAAATTAAACCTTCCCCATTATTGCATCGTCAATATTTTACGCGGTAAAACCGTTTTTCCCGAATTGATCCAACAAGGCTATGATCCTGAAACCATCGCAAAACATATTGTTGATCTAGAGCTAAAACACGAGACACGTGAAAAAGTTATAAAAGGATGCGACGAAGTTCTCGAAAAACTCGGAAGACATGATTCTGGACGTGTTGCGGCGGAGGCGATATATGCGAAGCTTAAGAGCTAATAAAATTGCCGCAAATCTCATCCGGATTACTCTTGCGCTTGTCATGAAAACGGTCAAAATTGAAACGAAAGGTCTCGATCTTTTAATAGAAGAAAGGAAAAAAGGGCCTATCGTTCTTGGTATGTGGCACAACCGAATCGCGGCGCTAATCGGCATTCTTCCCAAATTAACGAAAAATCTTCACTTTACCGCATTTGTGAGTCAAAGCCGCGACGGCGAACTTTTAAGCCAATTAATTTTAAGCTATCCCTCAACAGATGTTATCCGTGTCGGACATGACAGCCGCGCTAAAGCGCTTAAACAATCCATAGTTACAGTAAAAGAAAATAAAACTATCCTGATGTTTACACCCGATGGGCCGCGCGGTCCCGCTTATAAAGTTAAGCCGGGCCTCGAAATTTTGCTGAATCAATCAGAGGCGACGCTTATCCCCTTTACGTGGGAAGCAGACTCTTATTGGGAACTAAAAACATGGGATAAATTCCGCATTCCAAAACCTTTTAGCAAAGTGAAAGCGACTTTCGGACCTCCGCTCAAAAATCCTTCCAGCCCTGAAATCGAATCGGCGCTTAATAACTCATAAGTAACAAATTTATTTTCTCTCTGCGTTAAATATTTACCAGATAATTATATCCAGCCATTCGTGTAGACCAAATAAAAGTTGAATTTTTAACTTTAGAGGCGCAGAGACGCGGAGACTTTAGAGAGAAACAATTTTAAAATTTTTACAATAAAGATATTGGATGGCCGCGGTCATCCTCCTGCTCACTGTCAAATAACAAGAAATAAAGTCCTGCATTCCAAATTCCTGATACAAAAAAATAATAGAATTTGACATGGTCATATTCTATGTTGATCTTCATTTTTATTTTAGCCGTAGAATCGCTTGCCGCACTTGATTTCGACGCCGCTCAGATTAGAGCCCTTCAACATCCCATGTTAGACAGCTCCGAAGGAATGATCGGATCAAGGTATTATCAATATAATCAATCGGGCGCGCTTGCTAATCCTGAATTCTCAGTAACAGTTGAAGGATTCGGTAAAAACGGCGGTGGCGGCGGGAATTGGGGTAATAATAATAATAACAATGAAGTGACCTATACATTATCCCAATTAATAGAAACGGCCGGCAAACGTACTTACCGCCAAAATATCGCTGCCTACGAATGGCATAAAGCCTGTTTAATGGATAGCCTTAAACGCCGCTCTTTTTTACTTAAGTTTTCAAATGATTTTTTCATGACGTCGTTTTACGAGGAAAGAATCAAGATCCAAGAAGAAAAAATCGGTTTGATGAAAGAGAGAATTTCGTCCCTTGAAGAATCGGTAAAACTTGGCAAAGCCAGAGAATATGATTTAAGAAGAGAAAAACAGCTGCTCCGTTTAGCAGAGCTTGAATTATTAAATCGAAAGCACGAATGGCAACTTTCGCATAAATTAGTGGAATCGGGCTTGTGTGATGAAATCGATCATTGCGGAGGAGCCATCTATAGAGAACCCTTAGTGGTAGAATGCGATATCGAAGAAAATCCCATTCTCGAGATCGTTACGGTCGAAAGGGAAATTCTTTATCTCACCTATGGGCTTGAAAAAGCGAAAAGAATACCCAATTTTATCTTAAGCGGCGGTTATAGCTCGACTTTTGACAATAAGCAAACGAGCTATCTTTTTGAAATCGATATGCCTATACCGATATTCGATCAAAATCAAGGCGGCATAGCGGCAGCTTCGCTTGAAATTGAGAGAAAAGATAACGAATACCAAGCGCTTCTTAAAGCCCTATCTACTAAAAAGTCGGCGCTTGAATTTAAGGCTGACTCCATTCGAGAGTCGCTTGCTCTCCTTCAAAGCACTGTTTTAAAAGAAGGCGATGATCAGCTCCAGCTTTTAGAAAAAGGGGGCGCTGACAAATTGACCCTCGATGAATTTAAGTTAAGTTTGCTTGAAAGCAAAGAACTCTATATCGAAACATTAAAAAATCTTCATTTGGCTCTCTTCGAGCTTAAATATTTATCAACTGAGAGAGATCTATGAAAGGCTATTTGCTAGGATTTGTTGTTATTGTCGGAGCGCTTGGTCTTCTATGGTGGGGTGGCTCTAGCTCCCATGGCGATGATGAGCACGACCATCATCATCATGATCACGACCATGAAGAACTTCATACCCTTTCAGAGGCTGCGATAAAAGAGGCGAATATTGAGTTTAAAAAAGCAGAGCCGCATGAACTTACGATTAAATTAAGAAAGGGCGGATGGGTACAAATCAATCCCGATAAAATGGCCCATTTGACAGCGCCTTATGAAAGTAAAGCCGTAGAAATTTACAAAAAAGCAGGCGATCTCGTTGAAAAAGACGAGGTTTTAGCCCTACTTTATAGTCACAATTTATCGGAGAAA